>NZ_JBXWPD010000025.1:0-35616 GCF_059611225.1 Ruegeria sp. CDSA246
ACCTGACTTCGGAGAGAACCAAGACCCCGGCGGACAACAAATCCAACGCCCTTGACAATACCGCGATCAGAGAACCGCTTCCCGCCCTTCGTGACGGATGCCGCACCTTTCATGAATGAGCAGATTGGGCTCGAAGCAGACATGCGGCAGTGCAGCGGTCGAAGGTTGAGCCTGTTCCCGTAAGCAGACTTTAGGAAAAACGAGATGACCCGGCGATTTCATCGGCTTGGCCAATCGTGCTGATATTCGTCTTCCACAAGCCACCCTTCGCACAAACCGGGCTGATCGACGGCTCAGAGCCCAAGAATACCGGATGCTGCACCTCGCACCAATGGCTTGGAATCGCGGAAAGCCGACATTGGCTCCAATCAAGGCGGCACATTACCGGGTATTCATTTGTGATGCCCAAAAAATTTCTGATTTCAACGAACCGGTCGTTCGTTCATGAATCTCAGAGCTTCGCAAGAGGTAGCCTGAAAACAGAAGGATACACACGCGCTGCGTCAGGAAAAGTGTTCTTCCAGATGTCATTTATGATAACGGGCGAACTTGGAAAAGATGGCGCGAGACATTTGCTACTATACCTGAATCCTATGCGGTTTCGGCGCAGCAGACGTGTCGCAGAACCTGCGCGACGTTGCTCATGAAGGTGTCATCATACCCGGCGTCGTTTTCGAGAACGCTCAGGAACGCGCATGACGTGCCAGTGACCGTGTCCACCATCAGGAACTGGCCACCGTAACCGGCATGCGCAACCACCCGTCCGTCGGTCATGATATGGTTGGAGTAGCGCAGCCATTCTTTTGGCGGTGTCAGAGATGGTGCTGAGCGGGTCAGGCTTTGGCGGAGGAAATTTGCATTGGCACATGCGTTTCCAGACAGATCAAGACCGCCGCGCGCAAGAAATAGGCCAAACCGTGCGAGATCCCGAGCACTCAGGCAACCCCCACCGGAAAAGGCAGGGAAACCATCTTTGCTCAGGCTGATGTGAAAGGCGCCCTCGTAACCAACGGCATCTGCAATCCGTTCAATTTGTGCTGTAAGTGGGACGGGGCAAACCTGCGCTGCGATCAATGTCAGCACATCTGTGTTGGCCGACTTGTACTCCGCTACTGTTCGCGCCTCTGTCTCTCTGAACCCCCTAATTCTGGAAGCAAAGTCCTTGAGCGAGATTTCCTCCTGATCCTCGGTGGGTAGGCGCCAGCCCAGGGCAATCTCTTCATCATAGCAATCCGCATGCGGGTCATCATAGTCTTCGGTAAAATCATTGCTGACTGCCATATCCAGGAGAGCCTGAACGTTAACCTCGCGGTAGCCAGATCCAATATCGGGCAAATACTGTGCAACCTTTGCGTCAGGCGAGACGAACCCTTGGCCGATCAACTGTCCCATAATCAGGTGAATGTGCAGTTTTGTAATGGATTGGATCGAATGCGGTCGGTCTGTCCCAAAATCTGGTGCGGCCTGTTCCATGATCACCTGCCCGTCCCGTAGGCAGCAAAACGCAGAGAAGGCGGGATGTGCCAGAAGGTCCGCCAACGCGGGCACGGTTGCTGTCAGGTCCTGGTGGGCCTCTTCGAGCATCAACACATTTCGCGAACGCACCATCAGGGTGCGTCGGAACAGGCGGTGCGCGTTGTGAAATCCATGGCGGCGGTGGGCAGGCTGATTCCAACGCTGCTTGTTGTCTGGCCCCACGGTCAGATCGGGGTTGGGGGCTACCTTCAACCTGCTCATGTGCAATTCTCGTGGATCAACGCGTCGACGGCGACAACGTGGTCAGCATAGACAAACATCGGATTGATCTCAATTTCGCTGACCTTTTCGCGGGCCTGCAGGAAAGCATCACAAAGGTCGTTCAGCACGGTGACCACCTTGTTTATATCGGCGCGTGGACGGCCTCGAAAGCCTTCCAACAGGTGAAAAATCTTGAGCGATTTCAGAGCACTGGCGATATCGTCCTGCGTGGAGGGCAGAAGGACCGTTGTGGCATCCCCAACCAGTTCGGTCAAAACTCCGCCACTGCCCAGCACCAGTGCTGCGCCAAACTGCGGGTCATTGCGCAAGGTGACAATCATCTCTGCAACAGGCGTGGGCGACATGGCCTCAATCAGGTAGCTATCGCTCACGGCCTGCTTATCATAGGCAGTGACAGCCGTGTTCATTTGATCAAGTGCTTGCTTTAACGCGGCGCCATCGGCAATGCCCAGAGCAACCGCGCCTGCCTCACTCTTGTGGGCCAGCCGGGTAGACATCATCTTGAGCGCGACCGGATAGCCGATCTTTTTTGCGGCCACCTCGGCTTTTTGAGCCGTCGTTGTCCGGCCCGAAGGGACCGTGAAACCGCGCTCTGCAAGCCAGGCCTTGCCCGCGTCCTCAGTCAGCATGCCGAGTGAGCCAGGCGGGGTTCCGGCAATCAGTGGCTCCGGCCTTGTCGCCAGAATGCGATTACGTCGCGCGGCCCAAATGCTGGCGCTTTGCATGGCGTTGAGCGTTTCGTGAATGCCCTGCATCGGCGCGACTCCGATCGAGATCAGATAACGGCGGGTGACCTTGTCCAGATTCTCCGGCAGGGTCGCACAAATCGCTGCCGGGATTCCGCGATCGCAGGCAGCCTGTGCAAAGGCGCTGGCATCGTTTTGGTAATAGATCTTGGAGGCATCTAGCCCTTCTGCAGGATAGTCCTGCACCAGAACTGCCGCTTCGGCCCCTACGGCGTCCATCGCTTTGACGAAGACCGGATAGGTCAATTCGGCCTGCCCCCAGATCGGTGTGGTGTAATCCAGCGGGTTTGACACTGTTGCGATGTCTGGCAGCAGATCCACCAGGGCCGCATGCTCCGTTGCGCGGACAGCCGAGAACGTGAGCCCGATCTTTTCCGCGTGATCGGCCAGCATCGTCGCGCCGCCCCCCGAACAGGTGAAACCCGCAACGCTTGGCCCCTTGGGCGCGCCGACCACACAAAGGTACTTCAGCGTTTCCAGAAACTGCGCGGGGCTGGTGACACTGATCACGCCCGTGCGCGCAAACAACGCCTCATAGAGCGCGTCTGACCCCGACAGCGATCCCGTGTGACTGACAGTCAGAGCTGCGCCGATTGAAGAGCTGCCTGTCTTGAGCGCAACCACAGCCACGCCTCGCTCAATGGCTTTCAGGGCGGCGCGTTCAAAGGCGGGAATATCTTGAAGGCCCTCAATATGCAGCCCGATAGCACGCACTGCCGGGTCATCAGCGAAGGCGTCAAGAAAGTCCTCTAACCCCAGAACCGCCTGATTGCCTGCCGATACCATATATGCCAGTGGCAAGGAGCGCGCAGACATGGTGATGTCAGAGGAAAACATGCCCGATTGGGTGACAATCGCTGCACCGTAACCGGGTGACCAGCCACCGTGTTCGAAAGACCAAAGTGCTGCGTTGTCGATGTAGTTGATCAAACCGTAACAATTGGGACCGATGAGGGCCATGTCACCGGTTGCCTCGATCAGCGCCTGTTCTGCCGCCGCATCGCCGGTTTCCTTGAATCCTGCAGAAAAACAGACCACGCCACCGACGCCCATCTCAGCCAATTCGCCCAATGCGGCGACAATACCACCTGCGGGAATGGCCAGATAGACAGCATCAGGCGCTTCAGGCAGATCAGCGATACAGGGCACGCAAGGCACCCCCTTCAGATCTGTTCGCCTGGGGTTCACCGCCCACATTTGCCCTGCAAACCCACGCCTGCGCGCCTCTCTTACGGCAATGGTCGCATCCCGCCCGCCGATAAAAGCGATGGAGCGCGGCTTGAGAAGCCGCTCAAAGTTGGCGCGTCTCTTTGGGGTCATGCACCCAGGGGCCGCAGGATGGAGCGTGTGATGATGTGGCGTTGAATTTCAGAGGTGCCGTCCCAGATCCGCTCAAGTCGGCTGTCGCGCCAGAAGCGTTGGATCGGCATTTCCTCCATCAGCCCCATGCCACCGTAGATCTGCACCGCATCATCGGCGATCTTGCCCAGCATTTCTGAACAAAAGACCTTGATCATCGCCGCATCCGCATCGCTCATCACGCCCTGTTCGGCACGCGCCACGGCGTCTTTGACCATTAGGTCGGCTGCGCGCAATCCAATAGCGCCATCTGCAAGCCGGAAACCGGTGGCCTGAAACGCCCCGATGGGTTTGCCAAACTGCTTTCGGGACGCGGCCCATTCGGTGGCCATCTCCAGTATGCGCTCCGCCTTGCCACAACAGGTCGCCCCCACCCAGATGCGCCCCATGCCCAGCCATTTGCCAGAGAGTTCAAGACCACGCCCTTCTTCCCCCAGCACCTGCCCCGGACCAAGGCGCACATTATCGAAGTGCAGTTCAAACGTCTTGTAGCCGCGATAGCTGACACATTTGGTGCCTTCGCGGCAGTCAAAGCCCGGTGTGCCAACGTCCACCAAAAAGGCCGTCACCCGTTTGCGCGGTCCACGTGGCGTTTCGTCAGCACCCGTCGCAGCAAAAACGATCGCAAAATCGGGCATACAGGGGCCAGAGATGAAATGCTTTGAACCATTCAGGATCCAGTCATCTCCATCCCGCCGGGCGTTGGTTTTCATACCCATTACGTCCGACCCCGCGTCCGGTTCCGTCAGGGCGAACAACTCTCGTTTTTCACCGCGCACCGCGGGGAAAAGGTAACGTTCGCGCTGATCGCCCTCGCAAGCCATGAGCAGTTCCGTGGGACGCGCAGCCCAGCTTTGCAGGGCATGGCTGGTCTTGCCGTACTCGCGTTCAATCAAGGACATAGGCCCGTAACCAAGGCCTCCGCCCCCGACCTCTTCGGGCAAGTTGCAGGCAAACAGTCCCAACTCCTGGGCCTTCGCCTCAATCTGACGGCCAATCTCTTCGGGGACATAGCCCATCTGGTCCACTTCCTCCTCGTGTGGATACATTTCTGTTTCCACAAAGCGGCGGACGGTGCTGATCAGCAGTTCGGTTTCAACACTGGCTTCCATGTTCATAAGGCGCCTCCTTTATGGGGCTTCGGACTTGTCGTTACGACGGGACATGATCGAAAAGATCACGAAGGCAATAAGCGTGATGGCGATCAACACCACAGCGGCGGCGGCTACCGTCGGATCGGTGTTTTCGCGGATGCCGTTCCACATGCGGCGCGGCAGGGTGTAGACGGTGTATTTGGAGATGAACAGCGTCACGACAATTTCATCCCAGCTGAGAATGAAGGCAAAAAGCGCTCCGGCAAAGACCCCCGGTTTGATTGAGGGCAGGATCACCAGGCGCATTGTGGTCCAGTTCGAAGCACCAAGGTTCTTGGAGGCTTGTTCCAATTTGGGATCAAAGGTCGCCAGCGAGGCGCTGACTGTGATCAGCACCATGGGGGCTGCCAAGATCGTATGCGCGAGGATCAGCCCGGCGTAGCTGTCCAACAGGCCAAGCGGGATCCACAGTCGATAGAACGCCATGGCAGAAATGATCTGCGGGATGATCAGCGGCAGCAGCAGGAAGGCGCGCATCAGCTCGGAATACTTTGAGGATACCCGCCACAGGCCAATGGCACAGAGCGTGCCAAGGAATGTTGCCAGCAGTGAGGTCGAGACTGCGATCACGCCACTTTGGAAAAAGCTCGACAGCCATTCCTCGGAAGTGAACAGCTTTTGAAAATGGCGCAGGGACAATTCGCCCTTTGGCATAGACAGAAAACGCTTTGGCGTCAGTGATACGGGAATGGCGATCAGCGCGGGCGTCACCAGAAACAGCAACAAAACCCATGCGCCCACGCGGTTGAACTTGGAGAACAGACCTGATGTCATCGTGCAGCCCCCCCAAACACGGTGCTGAGCTTCATGAAACGCGACATGATCCACAGCATCGCCAGAACGCCCGTCAGCATGATTGCCGCCAGCATCGCGGCTGTGCCCCACTTCAGGGTGACCAGCAATTGCACAGAAATGTACTCTGCCACCATGAGCACTTTGCCACCGCCTAATACGGCAGGGGTGACGTAAAACCCAAGGCTCAGGATGAAGACCAGCAGGGTCGAAGCCACCAACCCTGGCAGGGTCAGTGGCAGGTAAATGCGCCAGAAGGTCTGCGTGCTGCTGGCGCCCAGATTGCGCGAGGCATCCATCACACGCGTATCAAGCGATTGCATCGAGACCAGCAGTGGCAGTACCGCATAGGGGATCATGTAATGCACCATGCCGATCAGCACGCCCAACTCATTGCGCATAAAGGCGATGGGCTCGGCAATCAGTCCAATGTTTTCCAGCGTACCGTTCACCAACCCTTTGCGCCCCAGCAGCATCAGCCAGCTAAAAGTGCGCACAAGGATGGAAATCCAAAAGGACACAAGAAGCAACGTCAGCATATAGTTCTTCTGGCGTTGGTGGCAGTGCACCATGGCATAGGCGATGGAATAGCCCAGCGTGACACTGAACATCGTGGTGATGATGCAGATGCGCACCGTAGTCCAGACAATGCGGATCAGCGCATCGCTTTCCGCCAGTTTGGCGTAATTACTCAATCCAGGTTCCGGGTCCGTGACGCTGAGCCACAGGATGTTCAGGATCGGCCCCAGATAGAGCGCTATGACCATCAGCATCAAAGGTGCGATGATCAGCCAGCCGGGGTGGATATGTCGGGTGAAGGCTTGCATGAAATGTCCTGGGCCAAATCGATGGCCGCCCGCAGGAAGACACGGGCGGCTATCAGGCGTGTTTAGCTGATCGCCTCAAGGAAGGCGTTCACCGCATCACCGCCGTTTTTCCCCCACCAGTCGGGATCGTTATAAACGATTTTGTCGATGTTCATTGCCGAGGTGATCGCATAAGGCTGCTGATCTTCGGGGATCTGGCCGAAGGCTTCGGGGTTAGAGGGCGTCATACCAAGGCAATCAAGCAGCGCCAGCTGTGCAGGCACCTCTTGCGCTGTGGCGATGAAGTCCATTACGGCCGCACCTGCGGGGTTGCCCTTGGGCACGATATAGGCCCCCGGCATCGCCATGGCCTGATTGTTCACCAGCTTGTAGCGCCCATCGGTGTCATTTTCGATGTTACGTCCCCGGTTCTGCCAGACCATGCCGAGCGAGACTTCGCCATTCACTACCATGGAATGCGCCTCGGACCCTGAGCCCCAGTAAAGGCTGTTGTCCTTGATCGATTTGATCTTGGCGAGGGCGCGATCCATGTCCAACGGGTAAAGCGCATCGCCCGCAACGCCATCCGCCATAAGTGCTGCTTCGAGCGAGCCATTGGCCCATTTGTACAGCGAGCGCATGCCCGGGAATTTGGCGGTATCAAAGAAATCCGCCCAGTTCTGCGGGGGATTATCGCCATAGGCTTCGGTGTCATAGACAAAGGCATAGCCATAAAGGATGATCGAAACCCCATATTCCAGCGCATAGCCTGGCAGGGTCTTTTCCTTGGAAACAACAGAGTAATCAATTGGTTCCAGATGGCCTGTTGGCCCAAGGGACACGGCATTGAAAAGGTCTGCGTCCGCAACGTCGGCAGTGACATTGCCGCTGTCGACCATTTCCTTGATCTTGCCTTCCAGAGGGCCGGAGGTGTCAAATTTCAGTCCCTTGCCAGTCTTGGCGGTGAAGGCATCGCCAATGGCGGAGCCGTGGCATTCTTCAGACTGGCCACCCCAGTTCCACATCACCACGTGATCAGCAGCGGCTTCGGCATCACCTGCCATCACGGCGCTCATCGCCACGCCCGAGGCACCACAAAGCGCCAGGAACGTGCGGCGATCCATGCGGCCTTTCTTGTAGGCCTGCGCGCTGTCTTGCAGCATCTCTTTCTTGAATTGTCTATCGTGCATTTTCATCCTCCTATTGGGTTCGGGAGTTCCCGGACTTTTGCTCAATGGCACCTTTTGGCGGCACACGTTTTTGGGGCTTTAGCCCGTTTGTAATTCCACAGCAGCTTCGTCTTTCCACAACAGGTCCACGGTATCGCCTTCGTTCAAGGCTTCGCTGTTGCGCCAGACATCGATGTCCACTTCGATTTCGGTACCATCGCTGGCATCCACGATGACGCGCTGCATTGAACCAAAGTAGGTAATAGAGCGCACCACCCCACTCGTCTGTGCCTCCGCATGGCCCGCGCCTTTGCGCAGGTCGATTTTTTCGGGACGCAGGGCGTAAGTTTTGCCGTCTTGCTGAATGAAGTTGGATTTGCCCAAGAAACTGGCCGTGAACTGGTTCACTGGCCGCTCATAGAGCTCCTGAGGCGTACCAATCTGTTCAATCGCCCCGTCGCGCATGATCACGATGCGGTCCGACATGGACAGCGCTTCTTCCTGATCATGGGTGACGTAGATGAAGGTCGTGCCAACTCGGCGGTGAATATCCTTGAGTTGCTCCTGCACCTCGACCCGCAGTTTCTTGTCAAGCGCGCCAAGCGGTTCGTCCAACAGCAACACCGGTGGCGCAAAACACAGCGCACGTGCCAGCGCGACGCGCTGTTGCTGCCCGCCGGACAGCTGCCCCGGCTTGCGGTCCGCGAAATCCTGCAGCTGAACCAATTCCAGCATCTCGTCGACCCGCGCCCTAATCTCTGACGTGGGACGTTTGCGCACACTCAAGGCGTATCCGATGTTGTCTCGCACGCTCATATGGGGGAACAGCGCGTAGCCCTGAAATACCATGCCAAAATTGCGTTTTTCCGCGGGGGTTTGCGCGATGGAGGACCCATCCAGCGCAATGTCCCCTTCAGAGATATCGAGGAACCCCGCGATCATCATCAACAGCGTGGTCTTGCCCGACCCCGAGGGGCCCAGCAGAGTCAGAAACTCACCTTTCTGAATATCCAGACTGATGTTGTTGACTGCCCGGAATGTCCCGAACAGTTTCGAGACATTACGCACCTGCAAACTGCCTGTATCGGCAAGGTCAGCCATCCGCGCCTCTCAACTTCAGCTTGTTGCGCGCCTCTTGCGGGGTCAGCACACGCCCCCCCATGCGCTCAATGATCTCGCGGGCACGGGTGACAAGCTGGCCGTTGGTCGCCAGAACCCCGCGCTCCAAATAGATGTTGTCCTCCAGCCCTACGCGCACATTGCCACCCAACGCGACAGAGGCCGCTGCCATGGGCATTTGACCGCGTCCAATCCCGAAGCTGGCCCAGCTGGCCCCGGCAGGCAGTTGCGCTTTCATGGCAGCCATGGTTTCGACGGTCTGATCCGCGCCCCAGGGAATGCCCAGACAAAGCTGGAACATGGGAGGCGCATCAATCAGCCCCTCATCCACCATCGCCTTGGCGAAGCGGATATGGCCAAGGTCAAAGACTTCCAGTTCCGGCTTCACCCCCCATTCCTGCACCAATGCCGCCATACGCCGCAGTGTTGGCGGGGTAGAGATATAGATCATGTCCGTGTCAGAGAAATTCAGTGTCCCGCAATCCAGTGAACATATATCGGGCAAGCATTCCTTGATGTGAGCGAGCCGTTCCTCGGGGCCGATCATGTCCGTGCCGGGGCCCGGCATCGCTGGGTTGGCCGGGTCCGAGATCCAGTCGCCGCCCATCCCGGCGGTCACATTGATCACCACATCGGTGTCACTGTCGCGCACCCGGTCCACGATTTCCTTGAAAAGCTTCGGGTCGCGTGAGCCTTGGCCCGTCTCGGGATCACGCGCGTGAATATGCGCGGCGGAGGCCCCTGCCTTGGCCGCCTCAATCGCCGCATTAGCGATCTCTTTCGGCGTGACGGGCACATGCGGACTTTTGCCCGTGGTATCGCCCGCGCCAGTCACGGCGCAAGTCAGGACAACCTCATAGTTCATCTGGCAAACCCCCTATTTTTTTCAGCTTGACGCGGGAAAGGGTAAGAAAGATGTCGATTATCCGACAGTCTTTCGGCTATGCTGGCGAAAAATCGCACTATGCAATCTGGACTTTAGCTCATGCAAATCGACATGACCCAGCAGACGCCCCGCGCTGTGCATCATGCCATTTTTGTGGTGGTCCCACGGTTCAACATAACCACATTGATCACCATGACCGAAACGATGCGGATCGCGAATTATCTTTCGGCAGAGCCCCTGTTTTCTTGGGACATCGTGTCCTTTGACGGCACTGAAATCGTGGCCAGCAATGGCATGACAACCCGCGTTTCAGCAGAGCAGGACAACCTGCCGCCAGCGGATTACATTTTTGTTTTGGGCAGCTGGGGGACGGAGCATTACGATAACCGCGCGCTTACCGCTTGGCTGCGCAAGCGCGCGCGGGCGGGGAGCAGTATCTGCGGGGTTGAGCTTGGCTGCTATATTGTCGCGCGGGCGGGTCTGTTGGACGGAAAGCCGGCGACGATCCACTGGTCCTGGCTCAGCGGTTTTCGCGAAAGCTTTAACCGGGTGGATGTGCAGGAATGCCTGTTCACCATCGAGGGCAAGATCATGACCTGCTCGGGTGGGCTCGCGGGCGTGGATCTAATGCTTCGTTTGATCGAGCGCACCCATGGCAGTGGCTTTTCGGGCGAAATTGCCGATCAAATGTTGCATCACCCGATCCGCAACGCGGGTGCGTCACAGCGGTCCACCATGGGGCGCAGCACGGAGACCATGCTGCCGCTGGTGCGTGAGGCGATGACGCTGATCGAAGGGAACATAGAAGAACCGCTCAGCGTGCCGGAGATCGCTGATAAGCTGGATGTCTCGCAGCGACAGCTAGAGCGGAAATTCAAGAAACACGTCGGTTGCACTGTGGTGCAGTTCGGTTTGTTGCGACGGTTGCAGAATGCGCGGTTGCTGCTGATCTCCACCGATCTCAGCGTGCGCGAGATTGCCACCGCGTCAGGGTTCAACACCCTGTCCCATTTTGCCTATTCCTTTGGCAAATTCTTTGGTCGCCGCCCTTCGGAATACCGAGAGGCATGGCCTGCAAATGAACCGGCGCCGAGTTGGCCCGGTTCCCTGTCAGATTTCCTTTCAACGCTTAAGGAGATTCCGGGCCGTCCCTAATCCAACCGCGCCTCGCGCAACGCGCGCAACACTGCGACAATCTCTCGATCGCGCTGCGCGGCCATATCCTCAAAGTGGCGATCTCCGGCGATGTCATTGCAACCATCGACCATGCGGCCACGCAGCTCTCGGGTGAGTTCTGGTGCCTCCAGCCGAGTCCAGGGCAGCTTTAGCGCGGGGCCAAACTGATCCAGATTGGTCGCCATGCCGCCCGCGCCACAGGCCACGTGAAAGGCCATACACTGACCTTGGGACACCATGCGCGGCGCAGGCCCATTCATCAAGGCAATGTCGATGTCTTCCGGCGTCGCCTCGCCATTGGCAACCATGTGCAAGGCCTCGCGCCAGAGCGCTTCTTGCAGGCGCGTCGCGACGAAGCCGGGGATTTCTTTTTTCATCAACAGCGGCGCTTTGCCCGCAATTTCGTAAAACTTCCCGGCCCATACCACGGCATCCGGCGCAGTTTTGTCACCGCCCACAATCTCGACCAGCGGCAGCAGGTAGGGCGGATTGAACGGGTGTCCGATCACGCAGCGTTCAGGGGTCGCGCATTTGGCTTGGATCTCGCTCATTGTCAGACCGGAGGTTGAGGAGCCGATGACAACGTCAGGCGGCAGCACCTCTCCCATCTGTGCGTAAAGCGATTGTTTGATCTCCAACCGCTCCGGTGCACTTTCCTGCACGAACTGCGCACCCTCCAGCGCCTGTTCAAGGTCGGTGACAATGCGGAGACGGTCCAAAGACGCGCCCTCAGCCAGCCCCAGATCCGTCAGACTGCCCCAGGCGGTGTTGAGGATCGAATGGAATGCTTCAGTTTCACTGGTGTCATGCAGATAGGCCGTCACATCATAGCCACGGGCCAGAAAATGCGCCGCCCAGCCGCCGCCAATTGGGCCCGCGCCAATGCTGGTGATGCGGGTGACGCTGATAGGATCAGGATACATCATTCACCTTTGAAGTTGGGTTCGCGCTTTTCCACGAAAGCCGCCACCCCTTCGGCAGCATCATCTGATTTGAGCATCTTGCGATAGATCGGCATCGGGTCCGTGCGCATCTTGTGAAACGCCTGCTCCAGTGGCACGCATTCGATTTCGCGCTGCACCTCTTTGACGGATTGCATCGCAAGCGGTGCCGACCAGGCAATCGAAGCCGCCCATTCGCGCGCAGCATCCATCAACTGCTCTTTCGGCACCACCTTGTTGACCAGCCCATAGTGCGCTGCTTCCTGCGCGGTCATGCGGCGGCCCAGCAAGAACATCTCCATCGCAATGTTGTGCGGAATGCGGCGCGGCAATCGTTGCAGCGCGCCCGCGTCCGGCACGATGCCTAGGGGCATTTCCGGCAGCCCGAATTCCACGTGATCGGCGGCGATCAGCAGGTCGCACCCCAACGCCATCTCGAACCCGCCACCAATGGCCAACCCATTGATCGCAGCAATTACGGGCTTGTTCAGCGCCCAGTTTTCAGTGAGCCCGGTGAAGCCGCCAAAGCCGTAGTCATCGGTCTCCCACCAATTATCGAGCTGCATCTCTCCGTCATTGAGCGCCTTTAGGTCCCACCCAGCCGAGAATATCTTCTCTCCACCACCGGTCAGGATCGCGCAGCGCAGATCCTTGTCTTCGTGCAGCTCCTGAAAGGCTGCAGCCAGCGCCTGTGACGTGGGCACATCAATGGCATTCACCTTGCCGCGCTCCAGCGTGACTTCCAGAACATGACCCTCGCGGTGAACCTTAACGCCGTCTGACATCTGCTTATCCCTCTTTGAATTCTGGCATTACTTCGTTGACGAACATGCGCAGGGATTTCTGTTGTGAAGCGTGATCGAGCCCCATGGAGGCGTAATAGATGTACTCATTCACACCCAGCGCCTGATAGCGCTTCAGCTTTTCGATGACCCGGTCGGGAGAACCGAACATCAAGTTCTCCTCCAACATCACGGGGTCGTATTGTTCCCGTCCCTCCAGTTCATCCAGCGGGATGGAGGCGGGGAAGCCGTCCTTCACATCGCCCAGATTGCGAAACAGGTTTTCGAACTGGCTCAGCAGGCGGCGGATCGCCCGCATCGCGTTTTCACCATCGGCTGCGTTGTCATAAACGCATGAATGGCGCATCAAGGCGAAGCGTGGCACCCAGCCGTTGTCGGCCTTTTCAATCGCCTCATCCAGTTGTTTCTTGTAGAGTTCGGCCTCTGCAAAGGGACGTGTGAACGGCCAGCAGTTCACATGGCACCTTTCCCGCATAGCGTAGTCATAGGTGATGGGTGAGCGCGCAGAGACCCAGACCGGCACCTCCTTCTGAAGCGGCTTTGGCACTGAGGTCGAGGTCGGGAATTGCCAGTATTCCCCGTTGTGTTCGTAGTCGCCCTTCCAAAGCTCACGCACCGCAGGCAGCATTTCCTGCATGTAACGCCAGGCATCAGATTGCTTGAGCCCCGGTCTCATTCGGTCAAACTCGCGCTGATAGGCCCCCGAACCGATGCCGAATTCCAACCGCCCGCCGGTGATCAGATCGGTGAACGCCGCTTCGCCCGCCAGGTTGATCGGGTGCCAATAGGCCGCCGTCGCAACGGCCGTGCCCAGACGGATGCGGCTGGTTTCGGCAGCCCACCAAGTAAGGATCTGGAAAGGGTTTGGCGCGATGGTCATTTCCAACGCGTGGTGCTCGGCGGCCCAGACGATATCAAACCCACCCTCTTCGGCGATCTGCACCATCTCCAGCGTGTGACGGGCGACATCCTGCATGTCCAGATTGTCGTCGATCCGCTCCATGTTCACGGCAAGTTGGAATTTCATTGTTCTCTCCCTCAACGCATTACAAACGGATTGGCCATCGGTTCATCAGACGTGTTCATCCAGATCGTCTTTGGGCGGGTATAGTCGTAGATCGCCTGGAACCCGCTTTCGCGGCCATATCCCGATCCTTTGTTGCCCCCGAACTCCGCAATCGGAGACACCACCCGATAGGTGTTCACCCAGACGATACCGGCACGCACTGCCGCCGCCATGCGCAGGGAGCGCGCGCTGTCGCGGGTAAAGATACCTGCTGCCAGCCCATGTTCGCTATCATTGGCCAATGCGAGCACCTCTTCCTCGGTTTTGAACCGCTGCACCGACAGAACCGGGCCAAACAATTCAGTGTCGACAATGCGCAGATCCTGACGAGGGACTTCGATGATCGTGGGTTCATAGAACAGGCCAGACATCCCCTTTGGCTGCTTGCCGCCGACCAGCACTTTGCCGCCTTCTGTTTGGGCATGCGCCACTTCTCGTTGGATATGCTCTAACTGTCCGGTGGTGCACAATGGCCCCATCTGGGTCTCATCCGCCAGCGGGTCCCCAATCACGATCTGGCGGGCCAGCGCGGTCATCTGCTCAAGGAATTGATCGGCAATGTCTTCGTGCAGGTAAAGCCGTGACCCAGCCACACAGCTTTGCCCCGTGGCGCCAAAGATGCCCGCGATAGAGGCGTTTACAGCGCTTTCGATATTGGCATCGTCAAAGACGATGAACGGGGATTTGCCCCCCAATTCCAACGACACTTCGGCAAAATTTCGTTTGACGTTCTCCAGCACATGCCGCGCGGCATTTGGCCCTCCGGTAAAGGACACACGGGCCACGAGCGGATGACCTGTGAGCGCACGGCCGCAGGGCTCCCCATGGCCGGTGATGATGTTGACGACGCCGGGGGGAATGCCCGCCTCTTCAATCAGCTTACCAAACTCCAGCATCGCCGCACTGGCATGTTCAGAGGCTTTCAGCACGACGGTATTGCCAGCCGCAAGCGCCGGGCCAATCTTGACGGCCACCAGAAACAGTTGCGAATTCCACGGCACCACGGCAGCCACCACCCCAAGGGGTTCACGCCTCGTGAAGACGAACATGTCGGGTTTGTCGATGGGCAGTGTTTCGCCGCTGACCTTGTCGGCACAGCCTGCAAAGAAGTGAAAGAACTCGGCGATATACGTCGCCTGCCAGCGGGTCTCCTTTAGCATCTTGCCGGTATCAATGGATTCCGTGCGCCCCAATGCTTCTGAATGTTCCGCCAGCAGATCGCCCAGCTTGCGCAGGCACTTGCCCCGTTGCGTCGGCGTCATGCCTGCCCAGGGTCCGGTTGTGAATGCGGCATGTGCGGCCTCAACTGCACGGTTCACGTCAGCCTCGGTCGCTTCGGGCACACGGCTCCAGACGTTGCCATCAGCGGGGTTCACGCTGTCAAAGGTGCCGCCGTCCTCTGCATCACACCACTGTCCGTCGATCAGCATTTGGTAGTTGGTGATTTCACCCATGGCCTGCATCCCCCCTCTGTTACCCTCTCATTCATCTCCGCTTTTGCGTCACATGTGCACGAAATTACGACAAAGGTTGTCGAAAAATCTGAAAGCGCTTTTGATGGATCAAGGCAGGCTTGCCGCAAGGGAGGCCGTATTTATGGCGAAGAAAAAGCAAGTGATTGGCGGCCCGCTTGAAATTGGCGGGCGGGTCTTATCCCTGTCGCGTGCCATACGGGCGGGTGATTTTGTGTATCTGACCGGGCAAATCCCCATGAAAGATGGCGCGCCTATGACCACCGGCACGGTAAAGGAGCAAACCCGCGCCGTGCTGGATGACATCACCGCCACGCTGGCGCTGGCGGACTGCACCCGCGATGATGTGATCAAAGCGATGGTTTGGTTGCGGGATCGCAGCGACTTTCCCGGTTTCAATGCGGTCTACGGGGAGTACTTTCCAATAGAACCGCCCACTCGGTCGGCGGTGGTCAGCGATCTGCTGGTCGATGTCCGGGTAGAGGTCGAGGTGGTCGCCTACCGCCCGTTAGACGATGCTTAAGGCGCCTGATGGTACTGCCTACAGCTGGGCTGGGCCTGGGGTTGGGCCGGTCGTGGTGATGATCCACGGCCTGGGTCTGAACCATGACTGTTGGCAGTGGACGACCCCCGCGCTGAGTGATCAATACCGCGTGCTGCACTATGACCTTTTCGGACATGGACAAAGTACACCGCCGCCCGCGAGGCCGAGTCTATCGCTGTTTTCGGATCAACTGGCGGCCCTACTGGATCACTGTGATGTCCGCTCAGCGACCTTGGTGGGGTTTTCCCTTGGCGGCATGATCGCGCGTCGGTTTGCGCAGGACCGTCCGGCCAGGGCGGACGCACTGGCAATCCTGCACTCACCCCACAAACGCACCGATGCGGCTCAGGCTGCTATTCTAAAACGTGTCGATCAAGCCCGCCGAGACGGACCACAAGCCACTGTGGAGGCCGCGTTGGAACGCTGGTTTACGGCAAATTTCCGACAGGCCAACCCGGCAATGATGGACACCGTGCGCGGCTGGGTAAAGGCAAACGACATTAGCATTTATCACACGATCTATCGTGTATTGGCGGATGGCATCGACGAAATCGTGGCCCCAACGCCGCCCATCAGCTGTCCTGTACTGGTGATCACCGGCGACGAAGACTATGGCAACGGCCCCGAAATGACCCGCGCCATAGCCGCAGAGATTGAGCAATCAAAGGCTGTTATCCTTTCGGGTCTCCGTCACATGGCGCTGGCCGAAAACCCCGACGCCGTGAACGCCCCCCTGCGCGGCTTTCTTGATGGTCTGGAAATGGCCATATGAGCACACAAATCCTGAAAGGTCTGCGCGTGCTGGATCTGAGCCGCATGTTATCCGGCCCTTACTGCACCATGCACCTTGCGGATCACGGTGCAGAGGTGATCAAGATCGAAGCGGGTACGGGCGATACGAGCCGTGGCAATGGCCCATTCCGCGACGATGATCCCGATCACAACTGGGCCGGTTACTTCGTCAGTTTGAACCGCGGCAAGAAGAGCATCCAACTGGACCTGAAATCAGATGGGGGAAAGAACCAGTTTCGCGCGCTTGCCGCCACTGCGGATGTCATTGTCGAAAACTTTCGGCCCGGCGTGATGGATCGCCTGGGCCTTTCTTATGAAACACTCGCCGAGCTGAACCCAAGAATCGTCTATGCGGCAATCAGAGGATTTGGCGATCCGCGCACAGGGACAAGCCCATATGCGCACTGGCCGTCCTATGACGTGGTAGCGCAAGCTATGGGCGGATTGATGTCCATCACCGGGCCGAACGCCGACAGCCCCACCAAGACCGGCCCCGGCGTCGGCGACATCTTCACCGGCATGATGATGGCTTTTGGCATCATGGCCGCCTTGCGCGAGGCGGAAGCAACCGGCAAAGGACAGTTCGTCGACGTGGCCATGTACGACGCCATGATCTCTTTGTGCGAGCGCATGGTCTACCTTCATGATTACACCGACAAGGTGCCGGGGCCCGAAGGCAACGGGCACCCCTTTCTCAGCCCGTTCGGATTGTACCCGGCAGCGGACGGGCACGTGGCGCTTGGCATCGTCGACGATGCGTTTTGGCGCCGTTTGACTGAGCTGATGGGGAAGCCTGCCCTTGGTACTGATCCCCGGTTTGCCTCGCGCAGCGCACGGGCTGCCCACGCGGGTGAGGTTGACCGCCTGGTCTCAGGCTGGTTCTCAAAGCTGAGCAAAGCTGAGCTGACCAAAACACTGGGCGGTGAGGTTCCCTTTGGCCCATTAAACACCATTCAGGACATTGCCCGCGACCCCCATATCGAGGCTCGTAAAATGCTCACACAGGTGCACGGCCCGGATGCTGAAACGAGGCCCTGGACGGTTGCCGCCAACCCGCTGCGCTTTGGCGCGCACGGGCATGGGACATTGAACCCGCCACCCGCTCTGGGGGCGGACAATGACGTGCTTGAGACCCTGACGCCAACCTCATCACCCATGGCACCGGAAACCAAGCGCACCCTGCGCGACGCCTTTGGGCGTTTCGCCACGGGGGTCACGGTTGTCACGACCCGCCAGTCTGACGGCACGCCGCGTGGCTTTACGGCAAATTCCTTCTCTTCTGTCTCGCTCGACCCACCACTCTTGCTGGTCTGCATCGGCAAGGCTGCACTTTCCTGCGACACATTCGCAACCTGTGATCATTTCACGGTCAACATTCTGGCAGATGATCAAAAGGAGGTTTCGGGCCTCTTTGCCTCGCAGTCGCCAGAGAAGTTCAACAGCGTCAAATGGCATCCCAATGCGCAAGACATGCCCGTTATCGATGGTGCCCTTGCCAGCTTTGGCTGCGCGCAACATAGGCTGGTGGATGCAGGGGATCATCTGATCCTTATTGGTTGTGTGCTCGACTTCGAGACATCCGATGGGGATCCTCTGGGGTACTACAAGGGCGCATACTTTGATCTTGGGTTGGACCGTGCGGTGACCGAAGCAGCAACCAAAGGTGATGTGACAATCGCGGCTGTTTTGGCACACGAAGGCGGGTTGCTGCTGAAAGAAGAGGCTGACGGAAGTGTGACGCTGCCATCCGCGTCCTCGACACAGGCCTTACTCAAGGCTCTGGGCGATGAATTGATGAAGGCAGAATTGACGCAACTTTATGCTGTCTATCAGGTCACGGAAACGGGTGCGCAACGCATCGTCTATCACGCGCGCGTGCAGGGCGATGCCGATACCGGGTTGACGTTTTTCTCCCTTGATATCTTGCCACTGTCGCGGGTGTCCGACGATGCCGAGCGTTCTCTCTTGCGCAGATACGCGCAAGAGCACCGGCATGGCACCTTCGGCATATATCAGGGAACCGAAGTCGAAGGCGTTGTGCACAGACTGTCCGGAAATCACAAATATCACATCTGACAGGAGAATTCCCATGATACCCGAACTGCGCAAAGTCATTACATTTGACGAAGACATCCATACCGAAGGCGGACGTGCCTCTGACCCTGTCTTGCGCATGATCGGAGTGGCAGCCGTAGTGGAAAACCCCTGGGCGGGGCGTGGGTTCGTCGAAGACCTGCAGCCAGAGATCCAGCGCATGGCTCCCGTTCTGGGCAAAATACTGACCGATCGCCTGATTACATTGGCAGGTTCGGGCGACGCAATAGAGGCCTACGGAAAAGCCTGCATCGCCGGAACCAGCTGCGAAGTGGAGCACGCTTCGGCGCTGATCCACACTTTGCAGTTTGGCAATTTCTACCGCGAGGCCGTTGATGCCAAAAGCTATCTTGGTTTCACTAACACGCGCGGACCGGCAAACACCCAGATCCAGATCCCGTTGATGGACAAACATGATACGGGTCGGCGCTCGCATTATCTGACCGTTCAGTTTTCCATCTATGACGCACCTGATGTGAATGAACTTGTCGTCGCATTGGGGGCCGCGACCCGAGGACGTCCACATCATCGTATCGGAGATCGATATTCTGATCTTGCAGCCTTGGGGCGCGACGTAGAGAACCCTGCCGGTGTTTGAGCAGACGCGATCTGCACGCGATCAAACCAAGGCGTGCAATGACCTCGCCCAAACTATAGAGGTGGGTTTGGACTACCCTAGTGGGAATTTCCCAAGCTATGAATAAAAAGGCGAACGTCGGCTTCGGTGGCTCGATAGTTGCCCATCGCCCTCGCAGCGAAAGGCCACTTTAGCCCGACGTGCTTTTCGCTGCGGGTGCAAAGCACATGAAGCGGTCATTGAGAGCGAAAAACTTAACGGCAGGTCTGTCCGCAACTCAGACGCTCGATACTCGCGCAGCGAACGACCGATTTTGAGTTGCCCCGATTTGGTAGACTTGAACGTCCGCTTTCGGGAAATCGCGCTGCAGTGCCGCGAACTCTCCGGTGATTTTGTTGGTGAGGAGGCGCGATGTTTGCGGCGACAGCATCCGGCAGCTTCGTCCGCACAGTGGACATTCAAGCAAGTTGCAGCAAACGACCGGTATGCGGACAAACCCGCCGTTCCCTGAGAAAACGGATAGGCATACCTTTTTAATGATCGCTTCCACGGTCTTTGGTCAATTCGAAATCTTAGTTACCGATCATTCCACTGCACGTTTATAGTTATTAGGCATGTTGCCGGTTCTAACAGTCTATGAACGTGGTAGTGTTTTCGAGCCAACTTGCGGGAAGTAACCATGAGTCAACGTCGTCTTGCTGCAATTGTGTCTCTCGATGTCGTCGGCTTCAGTCGGATGATGCAGGGCGGCTCCAAGCTACTTCTCAAAACACTGAACACCTTGTACCGCGATTTGGTAACGCCGATCGTTGAGCAAAAATCTGGCCGGGTGGTCAAACTGTTGGGCGACGGAGCATTGATTGAATTTCCGTCAGCAGGAAACGCCCTAGAAGCGGCAATTGCGATCCAAACCGAGCTAAGAGAGCCAGACCATCCCTATTTGGTTCCGGAACGTATCCAGCTTAGAGCGGGTTTGCATGTCGGCGACGTCACCGTCGATGGCGACGATATCTTCGGAGACGGCGTCAACATCGCTACGCGGCTCCAATCGGCAGCTGAACCCGGGGGCATTCTGGTCTCAAAGGTACTTTGTGATCTTGCCGGAGCGGACTATGCCAAACGTTTGCGCCGAGAAGGGCTTCACACGTTCAAAGGCATTGAACAGCCGATCGAAGTTTTGTCGATCAACTTCACCGATGAACATGTGTCCAAATCGCGCGCTAACTTCGCCAAAACACAGGAAATTCGTTATTGCAAAACTAACGACAACATTAGTCTGGCCTGGAGCTCAGTTGGGGACGGTCCTCCGGTCGTAAAGGCGCCAAGTTGGATTGGACACTTGGAACTTGACTGGCGCAATCCGGGGAAAGCTCCAATTTACACTTCCATCGCTCAACGACATCGTTTGGTCCGTTTTGATGCCAGGCTCAACGGTCTATCCGACTGGGATGCAGAAACTTGCACGTTCGAACGGTTCGTTGATGACTTGGAAACCGTTTTCGACGCAGCGGGTATCAAACGCGCGCCGATCCTTGCGATATCGCAGGGGTCCGCAGTGGCAGCTGCCTTCGCAGCGCGCCGACCTGACCGTGTGTCTGCGATCGTAATGATAGGTGGGTTCCCTATTGGTCGGGCAAAAAGAACGTCGCAAAAAGATGTGGAACGCGCCAACGCAATTAAGCAAATGATGACTGCCGGGTGGGATGATGATTATCCGTCTCTGCGTGATTTAATGGCGCAAATCATCGTGCCGGGCGCGAGCCAAGAAGAACGGCGGCAATATGCCGAAGATATGCGCAAGATGATTTCACCCGAAAACATGGGGCGGTATCGCGGCGTGATTGATAACATCGATATCACACCGATATTGTCCGAGGTCGAAGTGCCGTGCCTTGTTTGTCATGGGACGAGTGACAGGATGCAGCCGGTCGAACAAGGACGGTTGTTTGCAAAAGGATTACCCAACGCGAAGTTCATCGCCTACGAAAGCTCGAACCATACCATCCCTGACAACGACCCGGAATGGCCGCGTTTTGAGAGGGACGCCTTGGCTTTCTTGGCTGAACACAGCTGAATTATTGCTCCAAGTGCCTTCGGGTCTGGCGCTATTTCTCTCAAAACAAATGCAACAAGAGTACTTCGCCAGATTAATGGAACACAGAGTTGCGATAAATGCAGTCAGGCTCTCCTACGCCCAAGACGTCGAGGGAGAGTCGGTGGTCTTTGTTCATGGATAGAATGCGGATCATCGGGTTTGGGATGCGCACCGTGATTTAATCGCCCCACATCCGATGCAGCTTCCCGCGAAAGTAGACGTTCAAGCAAGTTGTCGCGAATGTCTGCAACGCGGACTTTTCTGCCGTTCGCACTGTTCAGCCCAACTGGCGCTTTCGGCCCTTACCGGACCTTGGTTCCTTTATCGCGATGCCGCGTTGCGGCCCGTCATTCCAGACATTCGCCGCAGGCGCAAAGCCAACGACTCGTCGAACTCATAGATTGCGCAATTAAATTTGAGTTCGCTACTGGTTCAGAGCCAATTTGAACGGTCGAATGAAAACCATCGGCGGGGCCTGGCTGCAGGGCCAGGTTCATAGCCTTAACGATTGTGTTGGCCATCGTCGAAATGCGGTTCGGGTTTATGATTGTCTTTTCTTGGCCAGAACCAGGGAAACAGAAGTTCTGTTGCCCCTGGAAGCGAGGAGATACGTCGAGACATTGGTAGGGTTCCATTTGTAATTGATATGGATCGACCCTGCTCACCTCATCTCTAACCAACCACTGACATGATACGGATTACCCGTAAGTCATCCGTAAGTCTCTTGGCACAATAGACCTCAACAGGCATGTTAAATCACGAAGTCCTCCAACGTTTGTGGGTCTGTATGCCAGTTCAACCTTCTCTGTTTGCTGAAAAGCTACGCCGCTGGCGTTCCGACAACGGCACCCACGGTCGCATCACACAAGAGGTATTGGCAGCGTTGTTAGATGTAAGTGTAGATGCAATCGGCAAATATGAACGCTCGCTG
The DNA here is from genome assembly GCF_059611225.1 of Ruegeria sp. CDSA246. NCBI lineage: Bacteria > Pseudomonadati > Pseudomonadota > Alphaproteobacteria > Rhodobacterales > Roseobacteraceae > Ruegeria > Ruegeria sp. CDSA246. The sequence goes on from NZ_JBXWPD010000025.1 coordinate 22,281, forward strand.
TCGTTCATTCGAGGCGACCTGGAGAGCAGATTGTCGGAAAGGTTGGGGTGGAGCATTGACGAGATACTAGCTTGTCGGCTGGATTGGGAGGCACGACAGGGTAATTTTGTCGATACAAAGTACCAATTGCTGGACGATGCGCTGGTGGACAGGCATTTTAACGGGTCATACCGGGAGGCGATCTGCCACATGATCTCAACCGCGGACACGGAATTGGGTCGATTACCCGAGGAGCTGGCCGCCGATGAGAGAGTTTTCCTGCCGATCTATCAAACCTACGACGATCATTGGCAAATGGTTATCAGGGATGGTCGGATGGTCGCAAAATGGGCTCTGCTATTGCTATTCCCTGAAGATGAAGCCGAATTTCGTGCGTGTAGACTGCGTGAATCAAATCTATCCGTCGAGCGAGTACGACAGCCTATCCTGCCGGGCACATACTTCGGCTATTGCCCTGCCTTAATTGTTAGCCGTGGTCACGAAAGTGCTGCGCCTTTGTTGTTGTCGTCCTTTGTAACCTACCTAGAACAATTGGCTCGTCGCGATATTGTTCTGCATGGACTCGGCTCTATTAGCTGTTCGCCAGGTGGGGCTCAGGTGTGTCAGGACCTGGGAATGACCCGTCTTGGCGACTACCGGCTTGGGCCGGAATATGGAGTATGGGAATTGCCTGGCTCGGCGGTGTCCGCTTCGCTTTTCGGTCGGCGCAGTCCAATGCTGCGCCAAGCCTACACCCAAGCTTTTCTAATTTAATTGCGGGTCAGGGCCTCAAATATATCGTCAAACATGGCAACGCTGCCTCGGTGGTTGACATGACCCCGGAAAAGCTCGCCGGCGATACCGGCTACGGTTCAGCTGAGATGCTGGGCTGGCTGGTGGAGGAACGTGGCGTCGCCCCACACATCCCGGTTTGGGATAAATCGAAAGGAACGGCACGTTCTCTCGTGAAGACTTCGTCTACGATCCAGCAACTGACAGCTACACATGTCCCGGTAACAAGGAACTGCGGACATATCGCCGGAACTTCTCAAAACCACGAAAGCCCAACGGCGGCAAAGATGGTTTCATCCGATACCGCGCCTCAAAACACGACTGCGATGTATGCCCGCTCAAACCGCAATGCTGCCCAGGTGATCCGGGGCGACGCGTGATGCGATCCGTCCACGAAGCGGCTCGCGACGTTGCCCGCGATATCCGAAAAACCGACGCCTACATGACGTCGTTCATTCAGAGGCGGAAAGTCGAGATGCTGTTTGCACATCTAAAGCGATACATAGGCGTGTCGATGATGCGGCTGAGAGGACCCAAGGGCGCATATGAACAGTTCCAACTCGCAGCCACGGCCCAAAACCTTCGGAAACTCGCAAAACTGGTTCCGCAACCAGAACCAACAGGCTGAGAGGAACGGACCAGCTGCTTTGGGCTTCGCCCATCGGCAGCTCCAAGGTCGACTTATTCAACACTATGCGGGCTTACAGGACATTCGAGTTGAACGGAAAATCTATCGAAAATGAATGCTCTAAACTCAAGGCCGGCCTACTATAAAGTTTGGTACTATCCCCGCCTTCTTGATCGCTGCTTCAACATCATGCCCTGCGAAGAATCCATATCCTGAGATGAGTGCCGAATCTATGCCTGCGCTGGATGCGCCCAGAACGTCAGTGTGCAGGCTGTCGCCAACCATCAGAATTCGGGACTTGTCGATGTGCCCGAGGCGTTGGAAAGCGAGATCATAGATGTTGCCGAAAGGCTTTCCAAAGAACTGAGGGGCGACACCCGTTCGGTCTGCCAGCCGGTGCGCAAAAAGACCGGGCTCTTTGGAAAATCCGTACTCGCGAGGAGCAACAATATCTGGGTTTCCGACCATTACCGGGCGGGGACGCTCTAGCAAGGCGGTCTCCAACATGGCTTGACGCGTTTCAGTCCAAACCGCTGACCCGATCATCAGGAATCCGTCGACAGTTCCGTAGGGTTCTGGGTCATCCTCCAGATAGGATAGTTTCAACCCCTCCAAATCGCGAAGACCGGCGCTGGGGGTCGCCATCAAGCCCCAATGCAACCCACTTTGACCGTTTACTTCTGATAGCAACGTCGCCCGGCTGGTGATCACGTCTCGGGGCGCAAAGTCATAACCAAGCCTGGAATATTTTTCCAACAGAGTTGTGTGAGGAAACCCAGCAGCATTTGAAACGACCAAAACATGTTTGCCGGCGGCTTTCAGTGACCTGACCCGATCCGGTGTATCCGGGATTGCCGTATCACCTATATTGAGAACCCCGAATGCGTCGAGGAGGAACACGTCGAACTCATGAGCTATGTCATCAAGCGTTTCAACCTGACGATACTTCACTTCAGTAGGTCTAGCTTCGGGAAGTCGGTGGCGTACAGCCTCATAGGCATCGAAAGCGTCCTGCGCAGAGAACCCGGTCAAATGATCGCCCCTCGAACCTTTGCCGAGACCCATTCGCTAATCAAAACCGCAACGAGAATTATAATCAGGATGAGGCTGACTTGCGGCCAGGCCAGCACGTTGAGCGAAGCTGACAGCTGTAACCCTATGCCTCCGGCACCAACTAGGCCCAGAACCGTTGACTCGCGAATATTGATGTCCCAACGAAAAACGGCAATGCCGGCAAATGCAGGCAATATCTGCGGAACGATCCCGTAAGCCATGATTTGCCAGCGCGACGCACCAGTCGCCGTGATCGCTTCGACCTGAGCGTGATCAATTTCCTCTATGGCCTCGTACAGAAGCTTTGCGCAGAAACCAATAGAACGGATTGCAATTGCAATAACACCCGCAAAGACGCCTGGGCCAATAATTGCGATCAATAGAAGGGCCCAGATCAGCGAGTTGATAGAGCGAGTCGAGACAATGACCAACAAAGCAACAGGGCGGATGAACAATGTCGACGGCGTGGTATTGCGCGCGGCCAAGAAGGCAACCGGCACTGCCATGCACAAGGCGATGATTGTACCCAGGGTGGCGATGTTCAGTGTGTCCCAAATCGGGCGGCCCAGCTGTGTGATGTAGTCCCATTTGGGAGGCGTTGCGCGGGTCCAGATATCGTTGGCAATGCGGGGTGCATCCCAGACGAAAAACCAGGTCGTCGATTCCGAGATGAATTGCCAGCAATAAACAAAGACAGCCACACCCAAAAGCCAGCCAAACCAGCGAACAAGACTTTGACCCGTCGTCCGTCGGCGCCAGATCTGAGTATCGTTTTGTTTAAGAACCGGCATTATTGAACCCTCGCGCGGATAATTCCCGAAAGGTATTCAAGTGCCATGACGATCCCGATGATCAGGATGAGAATGGCTGCTGCTGTGTCGTACTCATATCGATCGAACGCAGTGTTCAACGTCGCACCAATTCCGCCGGCGCCCACCAGGCCAAGAATTGCGCTTTCTCGGAAATTGATGTCGATCCTGTACATGGAAAGGCCCACAAGTCGCGGCATAACCTGTGGCTGAACGCCATAGTTGATCCATTGCGGCCAACGCGCGCCAGAGGCCTTGATTGCCTCGGCCTGAACCTTGTCCATCGCTTCGATGTCTTCGGCCAAAAGTTTTGAGAGAAATCCAATGGTGGCGAAGGAAAGGGTCAGAAATCCGGCCAGCGGACCAAAACCGAAGATAGCCACCAGCAAAATGGCCACGATGATTTCTTGCAAGGCTCGACTGATGGCAACAATGCCCCGGCAAATCATGTAGATTGGCAAAGGGGCGATGTTGCGTGCCGCGCCCAACCCTATCGGGATCGAAATCAGGATGCCCACGACCGACGCAGCCACGGTCATAATGATACTCTCCAGCAGACCGCTCCAAATGTCTGACCACCGCGAAACGAAGTCCGGGCTGGTAAACGCAAGTACAAATGCCCACCCCCGATCCAGTCCTTCATAGACACGACCCCAATCAACTTCGATGGTCATATAGGCGGCGATCAGGTAGGCAAAAAACCCAAGGAACAATGCCCAGCGGAGCAAAGGGTTTTTGACAAAGGCAGGTTTACGCCAGCCTTTTCCGAGCATGTCGTCCAGTTCTCGATGGCTCATTCTGCGGCCTCGACATCTTCATCTTCATCTTCGTCCACTTTTTCGATGCTCGCTTCCCAATCTTCCTCGCCGTAGATCTCGGTCAGCTTTTCTGGGGTAAGACCTGTTGGAAGGCCGTCATACACAATCTCACCAAAGCGAAGGCCGACGACTCGCGGAACAAACATTTGGGCGAGAGCCACATCATGGATGTTGATAATGGCCGCCAACCCTCGCTCCTGACATAATTCTGTTATGAGGCGCATGATTTGACGGCTGGTTTTGGGGTCCAGCGAGGCAGTTGGCTCATCGACCAGCAGCAGTTTCGGGTTTTGAATCAATGCGCGGCAAATGCCGACCCTTTGGCGTTGACCACCCGACAGTTCATCCGCTCGTTTGTCAGCCATGTGCAACAACCCCACCCGATCAAGCAGGCGGAAAGCCTCGTCGACGTCCGACTGCGGATATCGCCGCAGGAAACTGCGCCAGAATCCCACATATCCCAGCCGTCCCGACAATACGTTTTCCATCACCGTGAGACGTTCGACCAAGGCATATTCCTGAAAGATCATGCCCATTTCACGGCGCGCTTTACGTAAAGCGCCCGATCCGAGTTTGGTCAGGTCCACATCATCCAAAAGGACACCACCGCTTGTGGGTTCAACCAACCGGTTAATGCACCGGATCATGGTCGATTTGCCCGCACCCGAGGGCCCAATCAATGCAAGCACCTGTCCTTTGGGCACCTCAAGATCGATGGCCTTCAGCGCCTGATCTCCGGTCTTGTATGTTTTCGTCAGCTTTTGAAGACGCAGCATAAAATGCCCCAGATTAGGTTGAATAACGGGCCCTTTCGGGCCCGCAGTATTGGCCAAAGGTCACTGGCAGGCGTAGGAGACGCCATTTGCTGCGTCAATTTTACGAATGACATCCCAGAATTCCTGATAGGTCATCTCAAGGAACTGGCCTTCGTTCGATTTCGAAAACTCAGCTTCAAGTGTCGTGCCCTCCCAGTCGAAGCTGAAGAAGGCATTGCGGATTGTCTCCTGCAGCTCGGGCGTCAGGTTGTAAACGGTGCCAAACCCAGTGGTCGGGAAAGTCTGCGATTTATAGATCGTAACAACATCATCTTCGTTGATCACGTCGCGCAAAATCATCCGCGACTTTACCGAGTTGGCAATCGAAGCCGCCAAGTAATCCTTGTTGGCCACGCCCAAGATCGAGTTGTCGTGTTTACCCGAGTAGACAGGTTCGAAATCACGCTCCGGCAGCAAATCAAAGTCGCTCTTCAAAATTGCTGATGGCGCTTTGAAACCTGAGTTGGATGTGGGGGAGGTAAAGGCCAGTTGCTTGCCTTTGATGTCCTCAACCTTTTCGATTCCCGAACCAGGAAAGGTAATGATTTCCATCTCATAGCCAAAATTACCGTCTTTCGAGGCCATGATCGTGAACGGCCGGAACCCGGCGCAGTTTACAGCCAAAGGGTTGGAACCAGTGTTGAAGCCCGCAATATGCAGACGCCCCGAACGCATCGCTTCGATCTGAGCTGCGTTGTTCTGAACCGGGAAAAAGACGACGTCCTTGCCGGTTTCCGCCTTCAAATGCTCAAGAAAGTCTGACCATGCGGTTTTGTAAACGGCGGGGTCTTCGACTGGTGTATATGCAAAAATCAAGGTGTCAGGGTCTATTTGCTCGGAGGGATCTGTTGGGATATCCGCGATCAAATCTCCGTCGGAGTCACAAAAACGCTCGTCCAAGTCACCGCGCGGACAATCCTGCGCCGAGGCTGTCCCCGAAAGCGACAGTAGCGCAATTGCAGATGCCCCAACCAATAGTTTGATGTTGATCTTCATGTTTTCCTCCCAGTTATGTGCGGCCTTAATCAGCCGCAGTTAGTCATTCCTTTTCGTTCTCAACCGGCAACGAGAATATCGACCTCGGCACCACCTATTGCATCGAGCAGTTCCCCGGTTGGTTTTGTGTCGGTGACTATGGAATCCAATTCGGCAAGATCGCCTACTTGAGACAGACCCTTGCGCTCAAATTTCCCGGAATCGATAAGAAGATGGCGTTTCGCAGCACGCGCCAGCATCATCCTCTTGATCGCCGCAAAGCCCCTTACCGTCTCTGACGGGCCTTCTACTGAGAAACCCGAGGAACCGATCATGCACCTGTCAACGTTGAAACGAGACAGGAATTCCAGTGTCTCGGTTCCGATCGTTGCAGATTCAGTTGCCAGGTATTCTCCGGGGCACAATAAGACCTGGGCAGCACCATGGCCAAGGGTCATCGCCACGGGGATTGAATTCGTGATCACCGTACAATGGATATCGAGAAATGCCAGCGCGCGTGCCATCTCGACAGTCGTCGAGCCGGAATCGACCATGACCGTTTCACCGTCCTGAACAAGCTCGGCCGCGCTGATTCCTATCCGTTCGCGCTCTTCGATCTGTGCGCCGGTCCGTTCTTCCAGACTTGGATAATGCCCTTGCACTGGGGCTGATGCCCCACCGTGCGCACGCGCGATCAGGCCTTCATTGGACAGGGCTTCAAAATCCCGGCGAACGGTCTCATTCGAAACGTTGAAACGCTGTGCCAACTCGTTGATGCGAACGTGCGGGCGTAGTTTCAATTCCAGCAGGATTTGCTGGCGTCTGTCGGACTTTTTTACCCGACCAGGACTTTTTTCAGATTTCTTACCGCGCGTTTTGGTTTTGGACATTCAACGACTCGAATATTTTCAGAACTCAATTTTGTGGGGTTTCGGGCATTTTGCAATAATTTTTGTTGCATAATCCTCATTTCGTAGTGAAAATTCACATGACATCAAAGATTTCACGGGACAGGGCAATATACGCAGGCTGATCAATTTCAAAATGAAAGACCGGGCGCATCGTTGGTTTTCTCTTGGTGAAGTTGGTGGTTGCAAAAAAATCCTGACGCATTTTCCAAAGGTTTTGACAGATAATCAGGAAGCCCCAACTATCTAAAAGAAAATTCGTAAGGCTGCATGAGGAAGGGCAAAAAAGAACCGGGAAACCCGGGCGAATTTAACCCTAAGGGAGGAAAAATAATGAAGAAACTAACATCCACTGCCGTCGGATCTCTGATTGCCTTGGCCGCGTCTTTGTCCGCGGCGCATGCTGAAAAGCTGACTTTCTATTGCTCAGCTCAAGAGGATTGGTGTCAGCTGATGGCACGTAGCTTCGAAGATGCAACTGGCATCGACGTGAACATGACCCGAAAGTCCTCGGGCGAGACATTTGCACAAATCCGTGCCGAAAGCTCGAACCCGAAAGGTGACGTTTGGTGGGGTGGTACGGGCGACCCGCATCTGCAGGCCGCCGAAGAAGGCCTGACGATGGAATACGTATCGCCGATGCGCGACCAGCTTCACGATTGGGCGATATCCCAGGCTGAAAGCGCGGGCAACAAGACGATCGGCATTTACTCAGGCGCGCTTGGGTATGGCTACAATGCCGACCTTGTCGCTGCAAACAACTTGCCCGAACCTGCCTGTTGGAAGGATCTTTTGAAGCCCGAATACAAGGGACACGTTCAGATGGCGAACCCGAACTCTTCAGGGACGGCCTATACAACGCTGGCCTCAATGGTGCAGATCTTTGGTGAGGATGAAGGCTTTGAGTTCATGAAAGGCCTGCATTCGAACATCAACCAGTATACCAAGTCCGGCTCTGCGCCGATCAAGGCCGCCGGTCGTGGCGAGAACACGATTGGTATCGTCTTCATGCATGACGCCGTAAAGCAGGCCGTGTCGGGGTTCCCGATCAAGGTCGTCGCACCATGCGAGGGCACGGGGTACGAAATTGGCTCAATGTCGATCATCGACGGCGCCCGCAACGAAGAAGAGGCGAAGAAGTTCTATGACTGGGCCCTGTCGCCTGAAGCTCAGAATCTTGCCCTTCAGGTCAATGCGTTTCAGGTGCCATCGAACAAGGGTTCGGAGACCTCAGAAAGCGCACCTGATATGAATCAGATCAAGCTGATTGACTATGACTTCAAAAAATATGGTTCATCAGACGAACGGAAGCGTTTGCTGCAGAAATGGGACGAAGAGGTTTCGGTTCTGCCGCAGTAAATGACTGACACTACATCAAAAACGACCCATCCGGTCCTGATCTTCTGGATCATCGCCGGGTGGGTCGGATTCTGCCTGCTGCCCTGGTACATGGTCGACGGCGGCCTGTGGTCGTTCGAATGGCTCTTGGACGGCTACCCATTCGATGAGGATTATGCCCCTGCAGCTTTTCTGATTGGACAAGGTGAGAAACTATGGCTCGCTCCACTCCTGATCGCTCTCGCCCTACCGCTTTTGGTGTTGAAACGCGCCAAATCTGACCCGATTTATGCCCGCATTCTGGTACTCTCCGGAGCGCTCGGCTTCGGCTGGTTGATCGTTCAGGGTTTCAGCATTGGCATCAGAGGATTCAACTTCGACTGGTTGGAAACGATGATTGGCGACTTTGGCGACCGTCAGTTCGGCATGGGCTACGGCGCAATGATCTGCGCCTCGAGCTTTCTGTTCCTGCTCACTCAAGGTATCGCGGCGAGGGGTGCCATTAATGGTGATGTCTTCGTCGTAAGCGCTATTGGCGGTGTGATTACCATCGTCACCGCTTTTGTCTTTTTCCCCATCGCCAAGATGCTTTTCGCTGCTTTCATCACCGAAGACGGCGCTTATTCCATTGCGGTTTTCTTCTCGAAGTTCTTCGACGACCGGTTGTGGGGACTGGGGTGTTTTCAAGGTGCCCGATGCGGTGCGGCCTGGAACTCACTTTTCCTGGCCATCCTCGTTGGCTTCATCACAACGATCCTCGGCCTATGCTTCGCGTTGGTCGTGACGCGCTCGGGTTTCCGCTACAAACGCGCGTTACGGGCTTTGACCGTTCTCCCGATAATCACTCCACCGTTCGTGATCGGCCTCGCGCTCATCCTTCTTTTTGGACTGTCCGGCTCTGTCACCCGGTTCTTTGCCGAATTACTCGGCACACAGCCGACGCGGTGGCTTTACGGAATGCCAGGCATCCTGATCGCGCAGACACTCGCGTTCACGCCGATTGCGTTTCTCGTGCTGATTGGCGTGGTTGAAGGCGTCTCTCCCTCGATGGAGGAAGCGGCCCAGACCCTGCGGGCCAGCAGATGGCAGACGTTCAAGACGGTTTCCTTGCCCCTGATGCGGCCCGGTCTTGCCAATGCCTTTCTTCTGGGCTTCATCGAAAGCATGGCCGACTTCGGCAACCCGCTTGTTTTGGGTGGGAATTTCGACGTGCTGTCGACCGAGATATTCTTTGCCATCGTCGGCGCTCAATACGATCAAGGGCGCGCTGCGGTTCTGGCAATGGTGCTGCTGTTCTTTACCCTTTCCGCCTTTTACGCGCAGCGCGTCTGGTTGGGAAAGAAGAGCTACACAACAGTCACCGGCAAAGGCGATGCGGGCGTGCATCCGCTGATGCCAACCGGCCTTTCGGTGCCTGTACTGCTCATCGCCTTTGGCTGGGCATTATTCACAATTATTGTCTATGCGATGATCATCTACGGCAGTGTAGTTGAGCTGTGGGGGGTCGATAATTCGCTGACGATCAAGCACTACATCACTGCATTCTCAGTCCGCTTTGAAGAAGAGGAAATTCGCTGGACCGGAGCCGCCTGGGACAGTTTCTGGACGACCATCACGATCGCGGCCATTGCTGCACCATTGACTGCCGCCGTTGGGCTGGTAACGGCCTATCTGCTGACCAGGCAAAGCTTTGCAGGCAAGAACGCTTTCGAATTCGGAACAATGTTGTCCTTCGCCATCCCCGGCACGGTCATCGGCGTTAGCTACATCCTTGCCTTCAACGTTCCGCCAATCGAAATCACTGGCACAGGTGTCATCCTCGTTGTCAGCTTCATCTTCCGCAATATGCCGGTTGGCGTTCGCGCCGGCATCGCGAGCATGTCGCAGCTGGACCGCAGCCTTGATGAATCCTCGCTGACCCTTGGCGCAAACTCATGGCAGACGTTCCGCAGTGTCATCCTCCCGCTGTTGCGCCCTGCGATACTTGCTGCGCTTGTCTACAGCTTTGTACGTGCCATGACTGCAATCTCGGCCGTCATCTTTCTGGTCAGCGCGGAGTATGACATGGCAACCAGCTATATTATCGGTCGGGTCGAGAATAACGACTATGGCCTTGCTATCGCCTATTCGACGACGCTGATCTTCGTGATGCTCGCGGCGGTCGGCTTATTGCAACTTCTCGTTGGCCGGGTCCAGATTGGTCGACGCACGCAGCACGGAACGGAGACATCGCCATGACCGACACCAAAATCGGTTCCAAGGCCGCCCCGGTACGGTTTGAGAACGTGTCGAAAGTGTTCGGCAAGGATGTGGTCGCCGTCGATAACATCAACCTCCACGTAGACGCAGGAAAGCTCGTTACGCTGCTTGGTCCGTCAGGCTGCGGAAAAACAACGACACTGCGCATGATTGCAGGGTTGGAGATGGCAAGTTCGGGCAAGGTCTTGATCGGTGATCGGGACGTGACCAAACTCCCAGCCACCGACCGCGATGTATCTATGGTGTTTCAGTCTTACGCGCTGTTCCCTCATATGAGCGTGTTAGAGAACGTGAAGTATGGCCTCACATTCTCGGGCTTTGCGAAGGATGAAGCGCGCAGTCGTGCCTTGTATGGCTTGGAGTTGGTTGGCCTACAGGGGTTTGACAACCGCCTTCCCTCAGAGCTATCCGGCGGCCAGCAACAACGTGTTGCCGTCGCACGCGCACTGGTGCTTGAGCCGCAAGTTCTGCTGTTCGACGAGCCGCTGTCCAACCTCGACGCCAAGCTTCGCCGTCAGGTGCGTGAGGATATTCGGGCGATACAGCAAGACCTTGGCTTGACAGTTGTTTACGTCACACACGATCAGGAAGAGGCACTGGCGGTCTCGGATGAGATTGTTGTTATGCGCAATGCAGCGATCGCTCAGATGGGTACACCGCGCCAGCTTTACGATGCCCCAAATGACCGGTTTGTTGCCGATTTCATCGGTGAGGCAAACCTACTGAGCTGCCAAATCGTAGATATTGATGGCGGCATGGCAACCATCGAAGTCGAAGGCTATCGCCACACGCTGCCACGTCGCGGTCTGTCCGAAGGACCGGCAACCATCGCCGTGCGACCCTCACGTTTGGTGATCGGTTCAGATCAAGGTATTCCAGCCACAGTGGCCAAGGCGACCTATGTTGGCGTTCGGATGGAATATACATTGAAAGGTGCATTCGGTCAGGTTTTTGCCGTTCAAGATGATGTCGACGCACCGCTAGAACCCGGCACTGAAATCATGATGGGTTTTGCTGACAAAGGGCCCGTGCTTTTGCCTGACTAAATGCCGAATCTCACGATCATCACACACCCCGAAGTCTCTATCGATCCGGCCATCCAGATAACAGATTGGGGCCTGAGTGTGACGGGCCGTAAACGCGCGACTGAATTTGCTTCCTGCGAGGCGTTGTCGAATGTCACGCAGATTTGGACCAGTAACGAGCGAAAGGCCCGCGAAACGGGTGAGATTCTTGCTGCACCACAAACGCTGCCCGTGAATTGTCACTTGGGTCTCGGTGAAAACGACCGCAGCGCAACCGGCTATTTGCCTCGAGACGATTTCGAGGCAGCGGCTGATGCCTTCTTTGCCCAGCCGGAAGTTAGCTATAGCGGTTGGGAAACAGCTGTCGAGGCGCAGAAACGCATTCATCGGACAATCACCGAGATTATCCAAATGCACGACGCCGGAGATATTGCAATCGTGACACATGGGGCGGTCGGCACATTGCTGTGGTGCGCACTCTCGGATTGTTCGATAGACCGCAAGCACGATCAGCCATCACAAGGCCATTTCTGGCAGGCAGATATATTGACGCTCAAACCCTATTCAGGTTGGGTTTCGTTGGCATAAACGTTAGTCGTTCCAAGCGTTCTCTGCGATTTCAACCAAGGTCTCGAACACATCTGGTGTACCCACGATTACGCGCCCACCTTCGCGGATCATCACATCGGCGTTCTGATCCTCAACAATGCCACCCGCTTCCGAGACCAGCAATTGCCCAGCCAGACAATCCCAGGCATTCATGTGTTCTTCCACGTATCCCAAGAGTCGCCCAGCAGCGACGTAGGCCAATGATAACGCTCCACTGGCGTTTCTGTGAAACATAGCCCCGTGCTCGATTAAGTTCTCGACAATAGGTAAAACATGCCGGGTCTTAATCCGGTTCGAATACCCCACGGCGACTGTTCCGTCCCGCAGCGCCACCCCTGACGCAACGCGCATTGGGGATCCGTTAAGCGTCGCACCTTCTCCGCGCATCGCTACAAAGGTCTCATCCACATTTGGATCACGTATCACACCGACCTCAGTATGTCCTTCCGTGACACTAGCCAGAACAATAGTCCATGCAGGTATGCCGTTGACGAAATTCGTTGTCCCATCAATTGGGTCAATCACCCAGTCAAAACCGCTTTTACCAACAGTAGCCCCGTGCTCTTCACCGAGAATTCCATCATTGGGCCACGCCTTTGCAATCCTCTGACGAATAAAGGTTTCAACATTCTTGTCCGCCTCGCTCACCCAGTCCTGAGCACCTTTTTGATCAACGACAAGATTACCTCGATCCGCGAAATACTCTTCGGCAATTACCCCAGCCTCCTCGCAAACTTCGATGGCAAAATCTCTGCGTTCTGAAAGTCGAGACATGGGTGGTCCTTTTCCGAATAAAGAGCTGCCATGCAACAATGCAAGCTAATCGAATGCCTATCAATCAAAGAGTCATTTCGATTGTTTTCGGGAGCCGTTTCGGTGCCGCAAACCTAAAAATTTTAGTGTTGATGAACTCCTCCGCAAAAAACAGCAAGTCAATCATTAGCTAATTTTTGCACGCATTCGGGCTCAGGGCCGACTTACGATGGTGCAGCGTAGATTCCGAATTATTCACCATCTGAATGTCGGCTTTCTTGCCAGCGCCCTCATTGGTTCGCATTCACCGCGAATGTCAGCTTCCCGCCGTTACTGCCAAAATGTGTATGCCGCAGCATCTGTCACAAAGGCCTCAGTGCAGTCATTCGCTGCAACTTGCTTGAACGACTGCTTTGCGGAAAATTTTTACTGAAGCGGGAAATGCGTCTTCTTGCTTCAGCCCGTACAAGTGTTGCTAAGAACGCTTTTCTACTAGGTGCTGTCTGACGTCAGCACCAATGGGACAGTTTAAGTAGATTTGATAAGAGAGGGTTTCTGGCTCATCGTAACCGCCA
>NZ_JBXWPD010000026.1:0-25393 GCF_059611225.1 Ruegeria sp. CDSA246
TACGGCGTGTCGCAAACGAGCACATGACAAAAATCACCTTCACGCGCCTACCCGAGATTGCGGTCGAGGATATTGCGGAGCATATGTCCGATCCAGCTCTGGCTCTGCACATGCCTTTGCTCCAAGGCAACTGGGATGAGCGGCGCACAGCTGACTTCGTGGCAATGAGAGAAGCCAAGTGGGCGCAGGACGGGTTGGGCCATTGGGCAATTCTGGCGGACGGCGCGTATGTGGGATGGGGCGGCTTTAAGCGTGAAGGTCCTGACTGGGACTACGGTCTCGTGCTGAAACCCTCGGCCTTCGGGTTGGGGATGAGGATAACCGCTCAAGCGCTGGAGTTTGCGCACGGCGAAGATCGTATCCCATGCGTGACGCTCCTGCTTCCTCCTAGTCGCACAAAATTGGGGGCATTGAAGCGCATGGGCGCAAGGTTTGAGGGCGAGATGACATACGATGGATCGATGTTCCGAAAGTATCGCCTTGTAACCAGTGCCCCTTGAGCCGGCCCATCGCCGACCTTCGATTTGCAATCAGGTTTCAGCGATCGCAACCCGCATTGCAGATGGGGTGGATGGCCCCCCGCTCCCGGCGTCGCAATGCGCCATAGTTCAGGTGCCATGATCTGCGGTTGAGAGGAGCCACCCCCATGCAGGATATCGCCGCTGGCCTGGATTTGACCAAGAACATCTTTCATGTGCACGGCGTCACGGATGACAGGCAAGATGTGTAACCGGCCTTTACGCTGACCTCAGGTCCTAGTGTTTTTCCAGCTTCTTGCGCCATGTTTGGTCGGAATCGAGGCTTGTTCGTCCAGCCACTACTGGGCGTATCGACTTTCGAAACTAGGTCATACAGTCCGGCTGATGCCGCCGACGTACGTCAAACCCTATATATAGCGGGCAAATCCGATGCTTTGGATGCAGAAGCGATCTGCGAGGCGGTGACGCAACCGACCATGCGGTTTGTCGAAATCAAATCCGAAGAGCAACAAGCACTTCTATCGTTGCATCAGGCGCGCGACTTCGTCGTTCGTCAGCGCACTCAACTGATCAACATGCTGCGCAGCCTTGCAACTGAGTTCGGCATCACCATTGCGCGCGGAGTCGCCCGCGCCATCGATATTGCGAAATGGATCGTCAAAGGAGGCCATGCCGAACTGCCTGAGTTGGCTCAAGAATTTCTTCGGGTCCTCAGCCGGCAGTTGATCGACCTGCACAATCGTCTTGGCTGGTACAAGATCACGATGCGCATCAAGGTCAGCGGTCAAAACCGCATAAACAGGCCGGACACAAGACCGCTTCTGAAAAGACACGCAAAACCACATTCAACCCTTTGCTATGCGGGCGCCATCCACACAAGACATTCGCAGTATGCGGATTTCACCTGCAGCCAAACTGACGCTTCGCGCGTCGTTGCAGCTTAACTCTTTGATGGAATAGACATTCACCAACTAAGGTCCTCGTCGTCGGCGCGGATCGCGGCATTGTACGGCTCTGAACCCCTTTTGGACAATGCCGTGCGAGGCACTAGTGGCTGGCAGCAATAACAAAGTTGCGGATGTATATTTTTCTGGACGTCAGATCAGATCAAACTTGCACGATAGGGATGCAAAGTTCTTTTCGCAGCGCATCAAATTCAATGGCTCAAGCTGGCTAATCCATTCTGTTCGAGGTTTCGAGTGTTCGTGATGCGGTATTATTTGCATGCGGTTTGCCACACGGTAGTACTAGGGTGACCCCGTGTGGCATTGCTTTAGGCAATCAGGTTCTGATCGATCACTTCGAACGCAAATTCGTCGACTGTAAACATGGTGTCATCTAATGCTGACAACTCAACTGCGTCAAAGGTCGTACGCCCCAGCGATCCTGAGAAGTCGCCATCGTCAGCATCCGCCACCATGGTGCCGACAAGAACACCGTCATCGTAGAAGGTAACCTCGACCTCACCGCCGCCGTGACTGTCGCCAAAGCTAAAGATGAACTCCACCGCTTCCAGGTCCGTGTCTTCCAGCGCAATTCTGAGGCTTTCGTCACCGTCAACCGATGCGGCATCGCGGCTAAACAACGAGTCGTCGAATGAGAACACGCCAATCGCCCCATGTTTGATCGCAACCAGCTCGAAATTGGTTGGATCGATCGCATCCACTTTGATACCCACATCCGAAAACGTGAGACTGTTGCGCACCGGGCCAAGCCGGTCGACATCCACAACTTCGCCATCGATGCTTTCAAAGGCCTTGGTTTTGAACCAGCGGCCCGCTTCGAACTCAACGGCCAAACTCTGGGTTTCTGGAATGAACAGGCTTGCCACCATGGGATCGTGATCCGAGGCGCGCCCGCTGGTTGCGGCGAACTCCGAATTGACGTGGACGATATCAACCAATGCCCCGGAATGCAGATCCTCGGACACGAGAATATGGTCCAACGACTGGCTGTTGCCCTGAAACTCAAGGCTATAACGTTCGTCTTCCGGAATATCGTTCGTCAGGTTGACGAGGTCGGTATTGGCCTCAAGGTCAGCTACGGGTGAGACAAATTCAAACTCGTTGAAGTCACCCAACACAACAGCATTGGCGCCATCACCCAGCCCGTTGACGAAATCCTGAACGGCCTGGCTCTGGGCCTGGCGCTCATCCAGACTGCCGTTCACATCAACGTCTTCTTGGCGAGCGGCAAAGTCCTGTTCGGTTCCCAGAATAGGCGCAGAACCACCTTTAGATGAAAAGTGATTGTTGACCACCGTGACGGTTTCGCCGTTGAAGACAAAGTCAGCGACCAATGGCAAACGTGCGCCCTCAAAGGCCTCGCCTTCACCTTGGCCGCCGATAGTCTGCACGGATCCTTCCACTAACGAGACACGATCCGGATTGTAGAGAAAGGCGGTGCGGATGTTGCCGCCGGGCTGACCCCCGGATGTTCCGTCCCCGATAAAAATGTTGTCGATCACCTCATAAGCCGGACCACCCGCCGCCAGGATAGCTGCGGCCAGTTCCGCCAGGGTTTCCGACGCTGAGATGGTTCCGTCATTTTCCGATCCCGAATTGTCCTGCACCTCTTGCAGACCAATGATGTCCGGGCTGTTGAGGTTATTGGTGATCTGCTCGGCAATGGCGGCAAATCGACCGTCGGCAACATCTTGATCGCCGTCGCCATCATTAGGGTCGAGGTTAAGAACATTGTATGTGGCAATCGTCAGCTCATTGTTTGAACTGGCGAGTGTGGTCGTTTCCTGTTCCAACCCGGCTGACTGGATATTCGGTGTAAAATCCTCGGTCGGCAGGATTTCGTAATTTCCGAAACTATAGCCCACCACACCCGTGACGTCGCCAAGGTGATCGCCGACATTCACTGTGGGAAAGTCGAAATCGAAAATCCCACTGTCTTCGTCGATCTGGATTTTCTCAGGATTGAAGTCGTCTGGCGAGATATTGAGCGTTCCGCGCTCTGAAAGACCAGTTGCGCCACTGCCCTGATCGGCAACCGCAAAGATTTCACCGAACCGGCTGGTTCCGCTGACGGCTTGCAGATCGGTGGCGGTCACGCGCATCCCTTCCAGGCTTTCGAAGAAATCGATACCGTCCTGGGTTGGATCGAATGAGGCAAACGCATCATCGTCGATGCTTTGATTTGGAACAGACCGCTCACCCGGATCATTGCCAATCAGAACCGCCTCAGGCAACTCATTGCCCGATGACTGCACCTCAAGGTCGAAAACATCGGTCAGTTGTGTGGTCGGCAGGTTGCGGCTGCTGGTGCCGCCGGGAAAAAACTCCGCAACCGTCCCACCCACAGAAATGGCATCGCCCACGGTGACGGTCGGGTTCGATCCAGTGAACACAAAAATCGCATCCGAGGTCGCATCGTTGCCATCGCCATCAGGGTCCTGCAGATAGAACCCGTTGGAATCCACCGCGGTGACGATGCCGCTGGTTGAAACCATGTCGCCCAGAACACTCGACGGTCCGGCGGGCAGGTTCGCGAAGAAATCCGCAACCGTTTGTCCATCTGCAAGAACAAATTCAGACACGTGGCCCGCGCCCTGGATTTCATAGATCGACACGATTTCAATGTCGCTTGCCGAGATGGACACCTCGACAACAGGGGCCAGAATACCGTCGAATGCGGGATCGTCCGAGGTTACCGTGTGCTGAATGTCCACGACCTCGGCCGCTTCGGGCAAATCGTCGTCAACGGCGGTGACGGCGATTTGTTGAGGCTGGTCAAAGTTGGTTGCGTCAAACACCAGTTCAGTTGGCACGACGTCAAGATCAGCCCCTGCGGCTATGGTGATCGTGACCGGCTGTTCGGGCGCGACTGACAACGTGACTTCATATGTATCTGCCATTCCCCCTTCATCGGTCGTCAGGTCCAAATCATTTATGATGACCGATGGCGAGGGCGCGGCATCCGTGACGGTGAACCCCGCAGGTTCGACATCGTTAATCCTGGTATTGCTGGTTGTCCAGTTGGCCGGGTCGTTGATGGCGGCCTGTAAATCGGCCTTTGTACCGGAAAGCGGGCCGTTATAAACACCGTTGTCGGTTTCGGTGAGGGCAATTGCGCTGGTGCCGACGGCCAACCCCGAGGGCAGTGCAGACGTATTCGACGATGTTGCGTCAGGCTCATATCCGTCCCCATTGAAATGAACCGACGCGACAAAACTGGGCGTGTCGTCGTCACCCTGATACGCGTGGATCTGATCACCGCTGGCCGAAAAGTTCGGCCCGGTAAATGCGGGGTTGATCACCGTACCCGCAGCAATGTTTGCGGGTGCCGTCCAGACGAATATACCCTCACTGCTGCGGAAACCGCCGGCTGCGAACCAACCGTTATCAGTGAACTTGATCTCGGTTCCTGCCTCGATGTCGGTCAAAGCAACAAATGTGAACTCGTCGGGATTGTCGGAATTGAACCCGGTAAACGCAATGTCACCCGCAGCCAATGTAGTAACCATGTGAGCCTCGCTTTTTTGATCTGGTGAAAGAACAGCGCGTCGGTATCCGACTCGCCTCAGCACAACTCACGGTAGCTCAACCTGGAGATGTTAGTTACATGCCTGTTCGTAGCCGGCCTAATACGGCGGAGCTTTGCCGTCTGAAATCACGGCAAAGTATTTCGATCTGAGTTCTGCAGTCCAACGCTCTTCGATCCGAGCCCAGGGTCTCCGTATTTTCTTGGGATGTCGGCCGGTATCGTCATGTGACTTTTTCGACGTAACTGGCGGGAAACCTTCGCTACCGACGAAATTTTAGTCTGGATGTGACGGTAGTAGGATGGACCAAGCCCTCGTGTAACTGACTTGTTCGAACTGTTGCGCACGGCCCGAACCGGATGAGGTGGATGGCTCCTTTCCTAGCAGTCGATGACAACTGCACTTTGGCACATTCGATGCCGGTGGAGCAGGAGCCACCCACCTCATCCGTTTTGAGCTCAAAGCGAAATATTAGATTCCCCGGCTCTCCCCTGTCATCCGTGATATCGTTTACAGGCTTGCGGTTGGTAAGCGGGGCACAATGGGGGAATTGGGGATGACGAGCGACATTACAGTTGTTGGACTGGGCGCAATGGGAACTGCTCTGGCAACCGCGCTCTTGGACTCCGGGCGTAACGTCACCGTCTGGAACCGCACGCAGGACAAAACGACCTCCTTGGTGGATCGTGGTGCGCGGGTGGCTGATGATTTGGATGAGGCCATTTCGGCAAGCCCCAGGACATTGATCTGCCTTCTCAACTACTCAACCACAAACGCTCTTTTTGATACTCCTCCAGTCTCAAAGGCGGCCGCCGGTAGAAACATTATTCAGCTTGGCACTTCGTCGCCGCAAGAATCAGAGGATAGTAGAAAGCAATTTAACAATTGGGGCGCAGGTTACCTTGACGGCACGATAATGTGTTGGCCAGGCGATATCGGAACGTCAACCGGCCGGATAGCGGTCGCCGGAGACGAAATCGCATTTTCAGATAGCAAGGCAAACCTTGACGTACTCGCCGGCGATTTACGCTACTTGGGTTCGAACGTCCGCTCGGCAGCGACTTTGGAGCTTGCGTTTCTTTCACGCCTCCTTGGCATCATATTTGGGAGTATTCATGGATCGCTCGTCTGCGAAGCAGAGGGATTGCCTGTGTCTGAGTTCACGTCCATCCTTCCCGCAGGTGACAGGGCTATCCCACTTACCGAAGCAATCCATGCAGGTTCCTTCGACGAGATTTCTGGCGGCGGCGCATCAGTTGAAGTGGCGGGAGAGGCGGTCACTGGGTTGTACGATCACGCTGTTTCTATGGGTATCAACACTGAACTACCAACTGTAATGCGCAATTGGGTCAAACGTGCGCAGGACGCTGGCTTTGGAAAACAGGAAACTGCAGCAATCATCAAAGCGCTTCGGAAAAATTGAGGCGCCAATTGTCCGCTGCGTCCTGCTTTGCGGCCTTTCCAATTCGCCAGAAAACGTTCATTCAAGCTACGCACACTCAAACCTCAGCACGGCCACCCCTTATGCCTCTTCCCACTCCCCAAGCCGTCGTATTCGATATGGATGGCCTGTTGCTCGACACCGAGCGTGTATACTTCGAGGGCTTCCGTACAACGCTTGACGCTCTCGGATTGCCGCGAGACGACGACCTGTTCCGTCGGCTAGTCGGCACAAACCGTGCGCTGGGACGCCGACTTTTAACCGAAGGGCTAGCTGGGCGCGTCACGCTGGAAGAATTTGATGCCGTCTGGGACGCCGAAATCGCGCAACGGCTGGCGGATTGCATCCCTGTCAAACCGGGTGCGCGCGCGATGGCAGAACACCTACGCGAGCGGGATATACCTTACATCATCGCCACCAGCACCCAGACAGAAAAGGCGCATCTGCATCTCGAGCGAGCGGGTCTCAGCGCGCTTTTTCGCGACGTAGTAGGCGGCGATCAGGTCGCTGCCAGCAAGCCTGCGCCAGATATCTACCTACATGCCACAGCACGCCTGGGTCAGGATCCGTCAAACTGCGTTG
Organism: Ruegeria sp. CDSA246; assembly: GCF_059611225.1. Classification (NCBI taxonomy): domain Bacteria; kingdom Pseudomonadati; phylum Pseudomonadota; class Alphaproteobacteria; order Rhodobacterales; family Roseobacteraceae; genus Ruegeria; species Ruegeria sp. CDSA246. The sequence continues at coordinate 6,995 of NZ_JBXWPD010000026.1, forward strand.
CGTTCGAGGATTCGCCCAACGGCGTCCGCGCGGCCCACGCGGCAGGCCTCATTACGGTGCAAGTCCCCGATATCGTCGCCCCCGACGCCGAACTACGTGCACTCGGGCATCACATCGCCAGCAACATCATCGCCGGGGCCCACGCGGTTGGTCTGATGGCAGTTCCGGAATAGAAAGCTGACCATCGCGCAAATGCAGCGAAAGCGCAGATTGTCCCGCCTACCTGTGAATTTGAGTCGTCTTGATCGCTGCGCTGAGCACGATTGACCGTTCTTCTCGCTGAGTAGCGGCAAGCTGACCAATGCTTGCGCAGCAGTTTTTTTGCTATGTGCTCACGCAGCACAAAACTGCGATGACCGGGTTGGGCTCGCACTGACACCTTCGCCGCGATCTGCACCAAAGCTCCTGTAACACCGGGCCACGTTTTGCCTGCGCGTGAGCTATTGGGTGATTTGTTGATGGCAACCGGTGACGCGGACCGAGCAGCGGAGGCGTATCAGTCCGTTCTAACATCTTCTCCCAATCGTAAACGAAGTATTCTTGGGATGGAGAAGGCGACAGAACAGTCAGTTAAAGCGGGGGTTTAATCCGCAAACAAGTAACGCGTTGACCCGCCCCTTGGAACTGCCACTAGATCAAACGGGGTGTTTGAGTCAGTGCGGCAAAACTGTGTATTGTCCTCTCACACACCATCTTTACCTGGCACCGAGCGTCCCCGAAGTCCGGCGGGTTATAGATCGCACTTATGCGAAACTGACAGAAGCTTGAAAAAACGGCTGAACGGAAGCGTTACAAAACGCCAGAATCCAATATTCTCGTATGTCGTTCTGACGCCGTCGAACTGGTTCAAACCGGAACTTTACAGCAGCGGTCAATTTCCTTGATTTCTAGCTTCCAGCCGCTCCAGATTTACAACTGTGGAAAGCATTAACCGATCATGGCTCCAATCCTGAGTTTGACGGATTGATGCAGAACCAATGGCAAGGACTGTAGCCAAGGTTAATGTCATCCCGAGAAACGCTGCTGGTAAGTGTGTCGTCGTGATTGGCGCCTCAGTCAGCGCGACTACGCGTTGCCGCAATACATGCTTTGCCTTGGTGCCGTTCACCAAAGCCACGTGAAGAACGCGTGGGTTACTCAAAGCGACTGACCGCGCACAATAGTCCAACAGGCAAGCGGTATAGTCTTTTGCGTTGATCCCTTTGCGCGACACCACAGATTGATCACAGGCCAGTTCCCGAAGTCGGTCAAACTGATGCTTCAATACAAGATAAGCCGGGTTCCAGAACAATACTGGTCGCAGGAGTTCGAAGCCCAATTCCCACTCCACATCCCTAGCACGGATATGCTGGAACTCATGAGCCAGCGCGAACCGGAGTTCGGCTGGCGCGTTCAACAGATGGCTGGGCAAAACGACATGCCGGCGACGCAAGCCCCGCACGGCAAAGGGCACGGTTACACGGTCGGACAGGCGAATATCTACATTCGATGAGCGGCGCCAAAGGAAGCTGGATTTTACAGCCTTACGAATAGCCCAAGCATCGCGCATTACCCTGATCGCCAACATTGCCGAAATCAGCGCCAGCGCGATCGAAGCGTAGGTTACAAAGGCATTGTTGCCGGACAATACGTGATCAATCCATCGCTCGCGGCTATTCAGCAGCGCTTCGAATTGCGCTGCTGGCATAGCGATGTCGCCGCGCAAGTAGGCGGCAACAGCAATGTCACCCAATGCCACTGCACGTCCCGGCCAAACCAGACCGGCAATTGTCGAAACACCCAGTGCCAAAAACGGGCTCAGTACAACACAAATGCATAGCGTCTTGAGGGAACGGAGTTGCGCAACAAAGCCATATCGCATCGATGTTCGACCCAACGCCGCGCGGGCAGCCAGCCAAATTAACGCTGACAATCCAAGCACAATATTGAACTCGAGAAACGCGTCGAGAACCGGTTTAACCGCCGTCATTTTGCAGTCTCCTCTCTACCAGTGCTCGAATTTCCTCCAGATCATCTTCTGTCAGTCCCGCATCGTCGACCAGCCTTGCAACCAACGTTGCAGGGGTGTCGTCGAACAACGTCCGGGAAAGATTTTGCAGCGAACGCGACTGATACCTGTCTTTTTCCAGAAGTGGCCGATACGTCAGCGACTTGCCGTTTTTCTCACTTTCTACAAATCCCTTTTCATCGAGGATGCGCAAAATTGTTGCGCCAGATGTGTAGGCCAGATTTCGATCCGGCGGCAAACGATCAAGAACATCTCGGACTGAGCCCTGACCCAGCGCCCAGAGCTCGTTCATGAACTCCAGCTCTACTTCGGTCAGTAAGTTTGTTGTTTTTTTCTTTCGCATCAGTCTCGGTGTCGCCATTTTTTAGTATGCCTGACAGACAAGCATCCTTTCGCAGTTTCGCAAAGCTTAAACTTTCCAGAAGACGAAGATGCCCCAACCGATGGACAAAAACAGCGGCGTCCAAACCGGTTGCCCAACCAATCCGAGCCAGGCCAGAAAGATGTAGGCAGCCCCGAGAAGCGTGATGAAGAGACGATCGCCGAGCGTGGTGGTCAGACCCAATACGCCGCGCCGCTCAATCCCGTCGCGATATTTGAAGCCTTCGAGAACGCCAATCAGCGCGATGGCTGAGAATATCCCAACGAAAACTGCAAGTGTCGCAGGCGTCCAGGCCATCCAGAAATCGGGCCACAAAGGGTCGGTCCAGGAAAATCCCTTTTTCTCTTGTTGGCCAACGTTGCCCCATCCGGTCTGAGCCTGAGCCAAGGTTGTCGTAGGTAGGAAGGGGAGGATGAGAAGAAATTTACGCATATCGAACCTCACACACGACCCATCGCGAAACCGCGCGCGATGTAGTTGCGGACAAACCAAATGACGATGGCTCCGGGGATGATGGTCAGGGTTCCGGCAGCGGCCAGCAGGCCCAGCTCGTACCCGGCGCTGGAGGCAGTACGCGTCATGACGGCCGCGATGGGTTTAGCCTCCACTGCAGTCAGGGTTTTGGCCAACAGCATCTCGACCCACGAAAACATGAAACAAAAGAAGGCCGCGACACCGACACCCGCTTTGATGTTCGGCAGGAAAATCGTCACGAAGAAACGTGGGAACGAATAGCCATCCACATAGGCGGTCTCATCCAGTTCTTTGGGAATGCCGCGCATGAAACCTTCCAGGATCCAAACAGCCAACGGCACGTTGAACAGTGTATGGGCAAGTGCCACGGCCAGATATGTGTCGAACAATCCGATAGACGAGTACAGCTGGAAGAAAGGCAGCGCAAACACCGCAGCCGGAGCCATACGGTTGGTCAGCAGCCAAAAGAACAGCTGCTTGTCACCAAGGAACCGATAGCGCGAGAACGCATAAGCGGCGGGCAAGGCCACACAAACGGAAAGCACCGTGTTGATTGTCACGTAGGCAATCGAATTTATGTAGCCCCAATACCACGTCGGATCTGTGAAGATGGTGATGTAATTCTCCAGCGTGAAGGTCTGCGGGAACAGGGAAAAGCCCGACAGAATCTCGTTCGTGGTCTTGAAGGACATCGCCACCAGCCAATAGATCGGCAGCATCAGAAACGCGATATAGAGGATTGGGATAAGGGACCGCTTCTTCATTGCGCGTCATCCTTTGTCATCAGAGTGTAGAAGACCCAAGACACCAGCAGCGTGATGGCGAAGTAGATCAGGCTCATCGCGGCTGCAGGGCCAAGGTCGAACTGTCCCAGAGCGATCTTCACAAGGTCGATCGACAGCAAGGTTGTTGAATTGCCGGGGCCTCCGCCGGTCAGAACGAAGGGCTCGGTATAGATGTTGAAACTGTCCATGAACCGCAGCAGTACTGCGATGGTCAGGACTGTTTTCATCTTGGGCAGCTGGATGTAGCGGAATACCGACCACGGGCTGGCGCCGTCAATCTTGGCGGCCTGATAATAGGCGTCCGGGATCGACACGAGGCCAGCGTAGCAGAGTAGTACGACCAATGAAGTCCAGTGCCAGACATCCATGATGACGACCGTGATCCACGCCGACAGCGGCTGCTGCGTCATGTCATAGTTGATGCCCAAAACGTCATTTAGGAAATAGCCCAGCAAGCCGATCTTGGGCAGAGTAAAGATATTCCACATCGACCCGACTACATTCCATGGGATCAGCATCGGCAGAGCCATGAGAACCAGACAAACAGGAACCCAGAACCCTTTGCGCGGCATCGACAGGGCTACGATGATGCCCAAGGGCACCTCAATCAGCAGGATCAGGAAAGTGAACAGGAACTGCCGTCCAAGCGCAGCCTGAAACCGATCAGAGCGCAGGATCTGTTCGAACCAGCCCAGTCCCTCCCAGAAAAACTGGTTGTTGCCGAAGGTCTCCTGCACTGAGTAGTTGACCACCGTCATCATCGGCACCAGCGCGTTGAACGCGACGAGTGCCAGCACCGGCAAGACAAAGAACCATGCCTTTTGGTTTTCCGTTCTCATTGTGCCCGCTCCTCGCTTGCGATCCAGCCGTCGCGGTAGACGCGCGATTGTTCAGGTTTGAATTGCAGGAAGACTTGTGATCCCGGTTCCGGGACACTGTGTTCAGTTACTGCTTTCAGCGCTGTGTTACCGACCATGGCGCTGACCACGTAGTGACGGCCAATATCCGAGACCTTGGTTACATGTGCAGGGATACCTGTGTCACCGAACCCCACATATTCGGGGCGGATGCCCAGATCGGTGCGACCGCCATCACCATGGGTCGGACCTTCCAGCATCACTTCGTGGCCTTCGAAAACGGCGCGGTCGTCCCTGGCTTCACAGGGCAGAACGTTCATGCCGGGAGAGCCGATGAAGTGACCAACAAACGTGTGCTGAGGACGTTCGAACAGCTCGACAGGCGTGCCGATCTGAACCACTTCACCGTCTTGCATCACGACCACTTCGTCCGCGAAGGTCAGCGCCTCAGTCTGGTCGTGGGTCACGTAAATCATCGTGGCTTTGACGCGCTGATGCAGTTCCTTCAGTTTCGACCGCAGTTTCCATTTCAGGTGTGGGTCGATCACAGTCAGCGGTTCGTCGAACATCACCGCATTCACGTCATCACGCACTAAACCGCGCCCCATCGAGATCTTCTGTTTGTTGTCGGGGCTAAGGCCCGACGCGCGGGTTCTCAGTAACTCGGTGACGTCCAGCATCTCGGCTATCTCATCAACGCGGCGTTTGATTGTCGCGGCGTCGACACCTCGATTTTTCAGCGGAAAAGCCAGGTTTTCACCCACGGTCATCGTGTCGTAGATCACCGGAAACTGGAACACCTGCGCGATATTGCGTTGATCTGGCGGCAAGGCCGTCACGTCGCGGTCATCGAACAGGATCTGCCCTTCAGACGGTGTCAGAAGGCCGGAAATGATGTTTAGCAACGTGGACTTCCCGCAACCTGATGGCCCCAACAGGGCATACGCCCCGCCATCGCGCCAGGTCACGTCAATTTCCTTCAGCGCGTAGTCATCCGGGCCTTTTGGCGTCGGCATATAGCTGTGTTTAAGGTTTGAAAGCTTGATCTGTGCCATGTCAGGCTACCCTTTTGCCGTCTTGGCCGAAATACCGGCAATGGGCCGGGTTCATGAAAAAACGATGGTCTTCGCCCACCTGATAGGGATGTACACCAGCTGCCAAAGAGACCCACGCATCGTCCCCATGCTGGAAATGAGCGCTGGAATCCGACCCTGACAATTCGGTTACAATCACCCGACCGGTCAGTTCCACATCCGCATCCGAGGTGCGGATTGGTGTCACTCGGTGCGGCCGCACTGCGACCATGTACTCGCCATCGGTCATATCTGCGACCTGCCAGCCGCCTCCACCCGCCAATCGCGCTTGTGCACCGGACACGGTGACGCGGGCCACATTGATCGGCGGGTCTGAAAACACGCGCGCAGCGGCAATATTCTCAGGGTTGCGATAGATATCAGCAGTCGGGCCGAATTGAGTAACGCGACCGTCTTCCATAAGGGCGGTATATCCACCCAAAAGCAGCGCCTCTTCGGGTTCCGAGGTGGCGTAAACCACCACCGCCCCACGACCGGCAAACAGGTCGGGTAGCTGCTCGCGCAGTTCTTCGCGCAGCTTGTAATCCAGGTTGGCCAACGGTTCATCGAGGAACACGGCTCGGCTTTCTTTTGCGATGGCACGGGCCAACGCGGTACGTTGTTGTTGGCCGCCTGACAACTCATGCGGTCGGCGATGCAACATCGGGCGCAGCTGCAGCAAGTCGGCGGCCTCTTCCACGCGTCCTTCAATCTCGGATTTCGCCATCCCTGCCACACGCAAAGGTGAGGCGATGTTGTCAAAAACAGTCATATGCGGATAGTTCACGAAGAACTGGTGCACGAGGCTGATCTGCCGCTTTTGCGTGTTCAGCCTTGTGACGTCCTGCCCGTCCATCAGCACCTTGCCTGAGGCGACCGGGTCCAGCCCGGCCATCATCTTGATCAGAGAAGTTTTGCCCGATCCCGTCGCGCCCAGCAGTACATTGAAATGGCCGGTTTGCAGCGTCAGGGTCGTGGGCTTGATATGGATAACGTTGCCAACGCGTTTGGTGGCATCTTGTAGTTCGATCATGTCCGTGGGTTCCGGTTCTTCAGTGCGTCGCACTGGCCTTGAGGTGGGGATGCCTAAAGCGGCATCCCCGGGTTTCAATGGCTTATTGAGACTGCCAGCGCTGAACCAGTTCGTCATAGTTGACGGTTTGACCCTGCGGCTTTTCGTTCTCGAGCTTGGCTTTGGGCGAGCCTGCTTTTTCCAACCAGAACGACGCATCCTGCGGCTCGTTCAAGCGGGGACCACAGCCACCGTAGACACCGGCGCTTTCATCCGCGGCCTGCATGCGGGCCATGGTGATGTCCATCTCTTCAGCCAGACGGTCCATCGCCTCTTGCGGGGTGAATGCGCCCGAGTTCACGTCACCGATCTGCTGCCACCAGATCTGGGCCAGCTTCGGATAGTCCGGCACGTTGATGCCGGTCGGCGACCATGCCACACGATCAGGCGAGCGGTAGAACTCGACCAGACCACCCAGCTTGGGTGCGCGTTCGGTGAACGACTCGTGGTTGACCGAGCTGTCGCGAATGAAGGTCAGACCCACATGGGACTTCTTCACATCGACAGTTTTGGACGTCACGAACTGGGCATAGAGCCAAGCCGCCTGAGCACGATCCGCAGGGGTCGACTTCAGGAAGGTCCAGGAACCCACGTCCTGATACCCAACCTTCTGGCCGTCTTCCCAGTAGGGGCCGTGCGGGCTGGGCGCCATCCGCCACAGTGGCGTACCTTCGTCATCCACGGTGTTGTTGCCTTCGGATTTCGGCTTCACCATGTCGGCGGTAAAGGCGGTGTACCAGAAGATCTGCTGGGCCACGTTGCCCTGGCTCAGCGCAGGCAGAGACTGGTAAAAGTCATAAGACGCCGCACCCGGAGGAGCGTAGTTCCGCAGCCATTCGTCCCACTTACGGATCGCATAGACCGCAGCCGGGCCGTTAGCAGCACCGCCGCGCGATACCGAAGCACCGACCGGGTTACAGGTGCCAGCTTCCATACGGATGCCCCATTCGTCGACCGGGATACCATTGGGTTCGCCCACATCGCCAGCACCAGCCATCGACAGCCAGGCGTCGGTCATACGCCAGCCCAGGTCAGGCGCGCGCTTGCCGTAATCCATGTGGCCATAGATCGTGGTGCCGTCGACTTCTTTCACGTCGTTGGTGAAGAAATCGGCGATGTCTTCGTAAGCAGACCAGTTGACTGGAACACCCAGATCATAGCCGTACTTTTCCTTGAAGGCGGCTTTGTTGGCCTCATCATCGAACCAGTCCTTGCGGAACCAGTAGAGGTTGGCGAACTGCTGGTCGGGCAGCTGATACAGCTTGCCGTCCGGACCGGTGGTGAACTGAATGCCCATGAAGTCATCCAGATCCAGCGTCGGCGAAGTCGACGCCGCCCAATCACCGCCCATCATGTCGGTCAGCGGATAGGCCAGTTGAAGACGCGAGTGCGTGCCGATCAGGTCGCTGTCATTGACATAGCCATCATACAGGTTCCGACCTGTCTGAAGCTGAGTCTGAACAGCCTGAACCACTTCGCCCTCACCGAGGATCTGGTGATTGACCTTGATACCGGTGATTTCCTCGAACGCCTTGGTCAGAACCTCGGATTCGTAGGAATGTGTCGGGATGCCTTCGGACAGGACGTTGATTTCCATGCCAGCATAAGGCTGTGCAGCTTCAATGAACCACTGCATTTCCGACATCTGTTCGTCTTTCGACAAGGTCGATGGCTGGAATTCGTCGTCGATCCAACGTTGTGCTGCGGCTTCGTCGGCCCAAACGGGACCGTGCCCCGCAATGACGGCAGCAGCCGCCACTGCGGAAAGTAGATGTCTCCGCATCTCTTTCCTCCCAAAAAATTATGGTTTTCCGGCGCAAACCGGATAGCAGACAGCATCAGCGATTTTTTGCGCACCTGTCAAACTAAATTTTTAGTAATTAAATGAGGCCCCTGGAAACAATTGAATTTTTTAACTTTTTTGCAATTCATGAACTACAAGTGGACGGTATTTCATCTTAGGCCTGAGGATGCGTGCAGGACACTCGTATTGCTAGTGTTCATGCGCGTCAGAGCCTGATTCCTTCCTGTGACGCTGACAGCCGCTTCTAATTTAGAAGACTTGTTGAGTCCCGGTGGAACAAATCACCAGATGTTCTAACAACCTACCTACCACATCGGTCTTTTCGCGTTGTCATATATTACGGCCGACAATTGGAGGCTAAATCAATATAGTTTTGGTTTTGTTACACCCATCCTTGAAATTCTAGATGAAAGTCAACTTCGTTTCTTACAGCGTTTACCATTACTTTGGGTCAAAACTCGGATCAGGAGGTACGCTGTGACAAACTTATTGGTCGCATCGAATGTCGGCTTTCACATGACACACATATGAAACAAGAGAGCGAAGCGAATATCTTGTGTGGATGGCTCCTGCATAGCAAGTCCTTTTTGATCTGATTTGTGCATTTGTCAGAAGCAGTCATGTGTCCTGCCTGTTTGCGCGGTTTTGACCGCTAGCCCTGATGGGTTCCGCAAACCAAGTTCCTATCAGCTTTACGGACTATTATGCTCGCGCCATTCGGCGGAGTTTCTTGGCTTTGGCGGCAGACTTATGCACCATCATCTCGCGGGTCTTGCTAACTCGATGTTCCTTTCGTCTCAGGCTACAGCGCGTGGGCTGTAAAGTTCGTTGCGGGTGAGCACTGCCCGGACGATCCGGGCAGTCTTATTAGCCATTGCGACAGTTGCGACCAGCGCAGGTATGCGTTCGAGTTGTGATGTCAGCCACTTGCTGGCGCGTTCAGGGTGTGACCGTGTCTGTCGGACTAATGATGTCATGCCGACGACAAGCAAAGATCGCAGATACTGATCGCCCACCTTGGTGATCCGCCCCAGCTTCTCCTTGCCGCCGCTGGATTTGTTTGCGGGGGTCAAACCCAACCAGGCAGCAAATTCCCTGCCGTTTCGGAACTGATGCCCATCGCCGATGCTGGCGATAATCGCAGAGGCCGTTACCGCACCGATGCCCGGGATTGTGCGCAACAAGCGCACCCGTTCATCTTCTTTGGCCACTTGCTTCAGGCGTCCTTCGTACCAGCGGACCCTTTTATGCAAAGCCATGAGTTGTTCGCACAGATTGTGGATCACTTCGTTGGCGATGTCGGGCAAATCGAGAACCTCACCAAGTGTGATATCCTCAGCAAAGCCAATCACCCGGGCGAGACCTCTTGGAATGAAGATGCCAAACTCAGCAACCAAGCCACGCAGATTGTTGATGAGTTGCGTTCTCTGGCGCACCAGAAGATCGCGGGCACGATGGAGTGACAGCAGAGATTGTTGTTCGACCGTTTTGGTGGCCACAAAGCGCATGGTCGGTCGGGTCACAGCCTCGCAGATGGCCTCGGCATCGATGGCATCCGACTTTCCACGTTTGACGTATGGCTTTACATACATCGGCGGGATCAGTCGAACCTCGTAACCCATTGCAGTAAGTTCGCGGGCCCAATGATGAGCACTACTGCACGACTCCATGCCGATTAAGCAGGGGCCCAGTTTTGCAAAGAACGACAGAAATTGCGCTCGTCGCAATGGCTTGGTGAACACGACTTCTGCGGTAGCGGTGATCCCGTGGACTTGGAAACGTTCTTGGCCAGATCAACGCCAATTGTGGCGACTTGCATGGGGTGGCTCCTCTCATAAGCAGATTTTGAAACCCGCATTATGGCGCATTGCGACGCCGGTTGGAGCAGAAGCCAACCACCCCATCAGATTTGGGCCGCTCGTGGCAGTATTTTCAATTGCAACAAGGTTCGGCCAGAGGTGGGCTACAACGTTCAATTCCGAACCCGCTACTTCCGGCCCGGTCGCTATTTAGCCTTTGCGGACGCCAGCCGTTCCATAGCACTTTTGAGGGGCATTGCCCGTACTCCCTCCTGCCCCGGCACCTCCTTCCCGTCCGCATAGACAAGTATGCGTTCTGAGACGTCCAAATCTTCTGTCGCGATGTGAAACCCGCGCGTCACCTTGGCAGATGTCGTCCGCTTGATCTCTATGGCCCAGAGGGCGCCTCGGGGAAGCTCCAACATCAAATCAACCTCAGCGCCTGCGGAAGAGCGATAGAAGCTTGCTTCAGTTCCGCGTGCCGCAGCGGCGATTAGGCTCTCGATACAGAAGCCTTCCCAACTGCCTCTGACAACCGGATCCCGGTAGATCAACTCTAACCCAAATCGAGGCCTTCAAAACCTCCGATTGAAGCGTCGCGATCATTCATGCCGGATAACAACCTGATCGAGCAGGATCACAGGTTCATCAAGCGTCGCATATGCCACATGTGCGGGTTCAAGTCGTTCGCTTCAGCGGCCGCAACGCTCGACGGAATCGAAGTGTCGCACATGATCCGAAAGGGCCAACTTACGCCCGAACTTTGTCCATTTCAGCAGTTCGCTGAGCTCGCCACCTGACTCACAAGCGATTGCTCAAACAACTCAACGGGCTCAAACCTTGGCGACAAAACCGATCGATGTCACTGTGCCCTTAATTACTGGACGCAGAAACATTGCCGGACATTTGGTCCGATTTTGTGCCTTTAATTCTCGTATATCCACAGGATAGCGGCGATTTTTTGCAACGGTGCGATCCGCACATCCGAGCAATTCCGCACTGTCCACAACACTTTCTAATCGGGCGCCAAATTTGGCGATACATCCCGTGCGTCAAGGAGAAGGCTTCTTCCCCTTGTCGCGGTTGGTTCAGATCAACCATCTCATTCGATTAAAATTTGATGCTGCCCTTGATAAAGGCGCTGTTGATGCGTGTATTGTCCGAGAACCGGCCCCGATATCCAAGCTGAATGGATTTTTCGCCTTGGGTAAAGAACGTCACCCCCGCTTCGACATCGGCAAACAGGTTGTCGGCATCTGTCGAGTTGGTGAAATCAGGTCCATCGCCAAGACGTGCCGTTACGGTTGTATCCGTATTGTTGAAATACGTCGCCCCGATTTTCCCGTATGCACGCAGCGCCAGATTTTCGCGGATCTGCCGGTCCTGACCGAACTCCAGTGACGGGCTGACCGAGAAATAGGTCTCGCTGTTGGCGTCAACGGACAGGCCAGTTGCTGACGTCCCGGATTCCGTGAATCCGTCACGCTTAACGCGCGTCAGGTTCAAATCCAGCATAGGTTTGAGATAACCCGAGCTGCGTTCAATCAGATATGCCGCTCGTACCTGTGCCGACAGATAATCGACGTCGTAGTTCGATGTGTTCGATGCGTTGAGGCCGCCGAACGTGACGGAACGCGTCGTGTCGAAATCGCCCACACCGCCAGCGATTGCCCCGGACAAGGCAAACCGCCCGAACGTGCGCTTCAAACTCAGGCCGACCGAATAAGAGTCAAAATCACTATCGACGCCGGACGTTGAGAAGATATCGCCAGATTCATACGCCAGGGCAAACCCGGCAAACCAATCGGACCGGAACTCAAGCTGGCCACCCACGCTGATCCCGTAGGACCGGCTGTCGTAGCCGACAGAATCCGACGTTCCATCCTGATCGAAATGCTGGGTCTGAGGCCGTGCCCAGAGGCAGCTGCCTTCCGAGATGGCGGCGTATTCCACGCCGGTCACTTGGCACGAAAACAGCTGATTGGTGAAGTTCTGGGCGTTGACCAGTGCGGTGCTTTCACTGCTGAGAATACCCGCCGCGCCAAGTTGGTCATACGCTTCTTTCAATTCATTGGCGTTGGACACTTCGTTAAGCAAGGCGTTGGTTACCGGGGCAATGTTCTCATCCCCGTCTTCAAAGGCCGCATCAATTGCATTGGCGGTGTTGCGCTGATTGGCGTTTAGCCCAGCGCCGGGAGCGGCGAAGTTTACGTTGGTCGCCAGGACCACGTCATTTGCATTGGGGAACTGCAGTTCAGCCTGCAGGATTGGGCTGATGGTGAAACCATTCAGAGTCACACCTTCGTTCGCCGTGCCACCTTCCGCAGTCAAAATTGTGAATTGCTGGGACCGGGCCGACCCGTTCAATACGTTGACGTCCACGGTACCGTTCAAGGCTGCGGTTTCTGAAACGTTCAAGCGGTCCGCCGCGCCGCTATCCAAGTCGAGATCGACGGCGAAGCGGCCACTTTCCCCCTGCACCAGTCTGCCTGTCACACTCGTGGTTGCGATCGTTCCCCGCCCACCCGGAGATAGCACCCCGTCATTGGTCAGAGCGTTTCCTGCACCCAGATTGACAACGCCACCAGTGTTGAAAGTACTGCCAGCCTGGTTGTTGAAAGCATTTGTGCCTTCGCCCAGCATAATAGCACCGTTGGCTGTTGCGGTCAGTGTTCCGAAATTGTTGATCGTAGTGTTACCAGCGCCTCCGATCACATCAGATCCACCCAGCGACGACAGGACAACCTCACCCGCCGTATTTAAAACATTCGTTGCACCCGCGGCCGAGTCGAAACGTACGGCCGAACCATCACCTGAGCCACCTTGGACAGTTGCACCATTGATGGAGACAGTGGACGTATTCATAGCTGAGCCTGTGACACGGATACCGCTGGCGCGTGCGCCCTCTGCCGAAATGTTGTCGCCGACTCGGATCGCAGTGTTGCCCCGGCCAGGGTTTTGAACTTCAATCCCGTTGGCGTCGACCCCAGCGGTTTCAATCCTGCCCGTATTGTTAACAGTAACATTCCCGACAACAGCTTCCTTGCCCGCTCCGATCCCATTCGCAGACCTTCCTGCAGTAGTGATCGCACCATTGGACTGGATTTTCACTTCCCCATCGCCGTTCAAACTAAACCCGACAATGCCATTGGATGCCTCTGCCTGTGTGGCGATAACGCTGTCCGAAGTTATGACCGTATCGCCCCCCTCAACGTTCAAAACCGTGACGCCGGAAGAAGATTCACCTCTTGTTGTGATATTCCCGCTGGTATTGATCTCGACGTTCCCAGTGCCCGATTTACGGACGAGAATTCCTGACGCGTTGGAACCGGCCGTCGTGATGTTGCCGGTTGCAATGACTCCGACATTATTGTCGGCATCGGGGCTAAACGAATTGATGTCGATTCCGCTCGCCGCATCGCCCTGCGTATCGATATTTGCAGCCACATCGACAGAAATGTCCCCGACACCTTGCGTGCGCTCGGCCATGATCCCGTCGCCATTGTTGCCTGAAGTACTGATTTCACCCAACGCGCGGATCGCAATGTCGCCCGAGCCTCCCTGCTGTTGGGCACGGATTTCGTTCGCGTCTGCCCCTGATGTCGAAATGGTTCCGGTCGAGGTAATTTCGATTTCTCCGTTTCCGGAGCGGGTCGCAAGAATACCAACACCGGAGTTATTCCGGGTTGTGATGTTTCCTTGTGACGTGACCAAAATGTTACCATCAACGTTCCGCAACATTTGGGCCTCTATGCCTTGGTTCGCAGCCACGATGTTGCCGGTTTGAGTAATGTTGATGTCGCCGTTGCCATCGTAGCGAGTAACAGAAATGCCGCTGTTTGACTCCGATGTAATATCGCCATTGGATTGGATGGTAACACTGTCACCGTCGGTCAAAACAGAAATTGCTTCCTGACGGGAAGTCAGGTCGCCAGTACTGACAATCTCAATGTCTCCCGTTGAATACAAGTCGACGAACACGGCATTACTTCTTGCGGAGATATCACCGGTGTTTGTTATCGTGACGTTGCCGTCGCCCTCGCCTTCGTCGGGAACGAGCGCACTGATTCCGTCCCCTTCGGCAGTGATTGTGCCGTTCGATGAGATTGTAATATCACCGGTTGTTTCAGCGTCGATCCCGTTATCTCCAGCGGTGACGTTTCCGGTCGATGTGATTGTGATATTGTCAGTTGCGGCAGCTTCAATTCCTCCGCCGCTTGCGCGTATCTGTCCGGTTGAAGTGATGGAGATGCTGCCGTCTTCGGTGGTGCCATCCAATCCGTCATTCCTGTTGGTCGTAACATCGCCCGTTGATTCAATCGTGATGTCTCCTGCACCATCGATGTCCACCTCAATCCCATCCTGATTTGAAGTGATGTTGCCGGTGGACCTTACTGTGATATCGCCATCCCCATCGACGTCAATTCCGATGGCTTCTTCACCCGCGCCGGTCTGGGTTGAGAGATTCCCGACCGAGGCGACCGTTACATTCCCGTCCTCAACATCAATTTCAATCGCGTGGCCGTTCTGGGACGCAATATCGCCCTGTGATGTTACAGACACATCGCTGGCGTCGGCGCCAATGAGAACGCCATTCGCGTACGCATCGATATTCCCTTCCGAGGCAATCGTTACGTTGCCTTCACCGTTGGCTCTGACTACGATCGCATCTGCGCCTTCGCTGCGGGTGGTGATATCCCCGGTCGAGGTTACGGCAACAGTGCCGCTTCCGTCTTCGTTAACGAGGATCCCGTCGGAGTCCGTGCCCTGTGTGGTAATGTTCCCTACAGATGTGATCTGCACATTGTTGCGCGACGTTGCGGTCTCAGAATTCGCGAAAATACCAGCGGAGGCGTCGCCAGTCGTGTTGATATTGCTGGTCGAAGAGATGCTGATATCTCCGTCGGCATCTCCGAAATTCTCTGCACGGATCGCATGTGCCTCTGAGCCGGCCGTCGACAAGTTACCGGTTGAGTTAATTTCGATTGCCCCGAGTTCACTTTGGACAGCACGAATGCCGCTCGCAAGGTCTTGCTGGGTTGTGATATTTCCTTGCAAAGTGATCAAAATATTACCGACAGCACCCGGATTAAGCTGGGCATCAATGCCTGTTCCTGCAGCCGCAATGTTGCCGGTTTGGGTGATGTCAATTTTGCCGTCACCATCGGAGCGAAACACGACAATACCCCTGGCCCGTTCTGACGTAACATCACCTGTGGATTGAAGGGTGACATTGTCACCGTTGGACAGAACAAAAATTGTCTCAGCGCGCGAACTCAGGTTGCCATTGTTTGCAATCTCGACATCGCCCGTGCCATTCAGATTGACGTTCAAAGCATGATTGATTGCATCAATGTTGCCGTTGGTATTTATCCCAACATTGCCATCAACGTCGCTGTCGCCAGAAACATTGGTTTCGATTCCGCTTCCTCTTGCGCTGATGTCTCCGGTCGATGAGATCGTAATGTTGCCGGCCGCGTCAGCTTCGATTCCGTTATCATTCGCACGTATTGTCCCAGTCGAAGTGATGGAGATGCTGCCGTCTTCGGTGGTGGCATCCAATCCGTCATTTGTATTGGTCGTAACATCGCCTGTTGATTCAATGACGATGTCTCCAGTCCCATCGACGTCCACCTCAATACCATCCTGATTTGAAGCGATATTGCCTGTGGACCTGACGGTGATATCGCCGTCCCCGTCGACGTCAATCCTGATGGCTTCTTCACCCGCACCAGTCTGGGTTGACAGATTCCCGACCGAGTCGACCGTTACATTCCCATCCTCAACGTCAATGTCGATCGCTTCGTCTCGCACGGATGCAACATCACCCCGAGAGGTTAGTGTTACGTTGCCTGCGTCTGTACTAAGTCTGATACTGTCCCCGTTCGCATTGACGTCGCCGGTTGAGGAAACGCTAATATTGCCGTTGGGACCTTGGTGTTCCACGATAATCCCGGGGGTGTTAAGACCAGATGTAATGATCCCGCGCGACCCGGTCGTTTCCGCGTTCAATGTAAGATCCCCGGCTTCGGAAACGAAAGAAATTCCGACAACTCCGGTCGCCGGAGTTATTCCCTCTGGGTCAACATTATTCACATTCAACGTTTCAACCGGTTCTGCGACCGAGATTCCTGCCTCTAGGTCTCCGCTACAATTTACGGTTGATCCGCTGGTCGTACATTGAGGGTCGCCGGGAACAACCTGGGCCTGAACGTCAGCAGGCATTGCCAGCGATGCAACACCAGCGGCTGAACCGATCAGCGCCGATTTGATAATTTTTCTGTCTATTTTGACAATTTTGCGGCGAAGTGCGATTGCACGGCGACGAGCCTTACGGTTACCGACCATTATTTCTCTACTTTTTTGCTGTTGGTCAGCCTTATCAGGACCTGACCGGATCGATGACAATTGAAGCCAACCTTTGATTGGGTCGGTTTTGGCGTCATCTACTTTGATGTGTTTGAAAGACCATCTATTGCAGATACCAGCTCACCCTCAGCGCCCAAGAAATTGGTGCTGCTTGAACTGTTCGTGCGCTGCACGGAGCCTTCAATACCGTGATAACTTTAAAAGTTACCCAACCATTTACATACTCATCCCAGTTTGCTTGCCTAACCAGGTCGACATAAGGCCCCACTTATGCCGCCCCAAAACCATTCTCAATCAACACCCAGATTCTCTTTCTTTCGAAGAGCGACTATCGGACCCTTAAACTTTTGGTCAATAAATCAACATGCATGGTTTCGATACACATAGCCTATCGCCAATGGCAATCTATAGCGAAGCCGGTGACTGACATGACCCGTTTTCCCTGAGAACTTTTACAAAAGCCGCCCCTGCCGGAGAGTGCCGCCGACCAGACACGGCAAGCACGGATGTAAGGCAAGTGACGTCCAGATCCGCCACGGGCATAGAGCAAACCTCAGGTGGACAAGGTGCGCCTTCGGGTAAGAAAGCCACGCCAAGGTTTGCACTGAGAAAGCTCATGGTATCGCATCTCGAAGTCATGGTGTGGACCTTTCCCGGCGAAACATCCGCCTCATGGAACCGCGTCAGCAGCTTTTTGTCGTAGTCGCTGAAAGGTTCCAGCAAAAGAGCCTCGTTCCCCAACATGTTGAGAGAAAACCGGTTCAAATCAGAAAACCGGCTCTTTACAGACATAAACGCGAAAATTCGTTCCTCAACCCGGCTGAGTGTTTCGAAACGCTCCCAATGTCCGTCACGACCTGTCGCAACAGCAAAATCTAGGTCGCCATACTCAAGCGCACTAAACACAGCGTCGCGACTGTCACGCACGATAGTCAGCTCTGCTGCCGCAATATCTGACACTAGGGTTTGAATAGCTCCGACGATCCTATCCGCTTCGACGGCGCGCGTCATACCAATGCGAATTGATGCTCGATCTCCCTGAGAAAAATCTTCCGCCAATCGCATTGCCTGCAATGCGCCCTCATAGCATTTTTGGAGCACTGGATACATCATCTGACCCAGTTCGGTCAGATGTGTCCGTGCGCGCTCTCTCCGAAACAGATCACCACCAAGCTGTTCCTCAAGGCGCTTTATTCCACGGGTTAGCGAGGGTTGCGAAACATCGCATTTTTTTGCTGCCTTTGTGAAATTGAAGGTTTCACAAACCGCAAGATAGTATTTGACCTGATTCAGTTCCATTTTGCCTTGAAGTTGATTCAAACCTGCTGGTTAATAAGTCCTAGGTGACGCCAAAATATGCCTCAAGCCCAGGACATCCGAACTTACATTAACGTGATGAAACCGTGAGCAACGGAGCACTCGAGCCGTTCAAATCCGGGCCCTCCGGAACGGATCTATTGCGAACTTTTTACTGTTTGCGCTCCTAAGTGCCTCGAGTGAATGGCCATCAAAATTTTGATGTCGAATGACTGTTCAGGGTCTCTTTCAAAGGCGCACAGTATCCGAAGGATGTGATCCTCTTCGCCGTCTTCCTACATGCCCGTTACTGTATGTCATTTCTCGATTTGGAAGGGTTCTGTCGCAAGTTCCTTAAGCACTCTGTTTGAATTGAAACTTTTGTGATTCCGGGGATCTGAGTTTCAACTTGGGAGTGCAGAAAAGATGGTTTCATTCAAAGGTGTGCACTTCCCAAGGACGTAATCTTGCATGCGGTTT
>NZ_JBXWPD010000027.1:0-24341 GCF_059611225.1 Ruegeria sp. CDSA246
GGCGCGGTGGCGGCTTGCAGCTTGATCCGCAATCCATGCAGACAACAGCCAAGCTATCGGTGCCAGAGGTCTTTGCACTGCTCATCAGCGTGGCAGCCATGCGGGCGGCGGGAAACCTTCCTTTCTCGGAACTGGCAGATGCCGGACTAGCCAAGATCGAAAAGGCCCTGCCCGCAGACAAAGTGCGCGACCTGCGCGCTTTCTTGGACTGCTTACACATTGGTCAATTGTCCCCGCAGCAAGACCTTTCGGGCATGGGCAAAATGGATGCTGAGTTGCTACCTGCTTTTGAAACGGCATTCCTTGGGCGCCAGCTCATCTCCTTTGCGTATCGCGATGCAAAAGGACGGCAGACCCACCGTAAAGTGGAGCCACAGGCAATGCTGATTCTGCCCCCTTTGTGGTACCTCGTTGGCTGGGACCCACAGCGGGAGGACTTTCGGCATTTCCGGATGGATAGGATTAGCCGTCCGGCAGCCGTAGAAGGTAGCAATTTTTCCCGCCGCTACGTTCCGTTTGAAGAAGATGTCTGCCCCTACAGCGAATTGCAGTAGGATCGGCAAAGCGGTTGTCCGTCGAACGCGTAGCATTGACTAACATGGGCGCAGCTGACCTTATCCGTATTTTGAACTAAGGTCCGGTTCGGCCACAAAGGATATTTCTTCTGCGAAAAAGGAAGAACTACGGGTAGCGGATTATCCGTCAGGATTTGGTGGAGCCTAGAGGAATCACCGTCGAGCGACTGATGCACTGATAGTGAACATGATTGTAGTGTGGCGGTTTATAGTGTGTCACACTTGCATATGAGCAACTAGTACATTTGGGCTGAGGTCTAGGGCCACGTTTCCACTCTATTGTTTCCGTGGCTCAAGTGCGCATCTGATTAATTGGTCGATGTCATGTCGACGATTGGGGGTTCGCGATTGCCACTTATAGGCAAGACTATCATCGCGTCACCCACCGCTTAGAAGTCAATTTGTTTGAGATCAACCATGTGCACAGTGCGGTCGTACATCGTGTGATAGTAGTAGGTCAGGTCTAGTGATTTGTTAGCAGTCATTACCTGTGTCGCGCTGCATAGGAAGTCTTCAGACTGTGCATCGTCCTGAGCACCCTCGGCTGCGTTGGCTGGTGTTTCGAAGTTGTCGAGCATTAGGAACACCTCGCGGCAGTGTCGTAGCCTTCTAGATTAACTTCATGGCATGAAGCACAGTGCACTGCGTAGAGTTCCAGCCCATTCGTTAGGTCTCTGTCTGTCAACTCATGATCTGTAGCGACGTTGGTGCCAATGCTGTATACAGCCAGCGCGCACAGGTGTTTGTTCATCTCTCCCTACCTTAACTCGGAAGCGTTAGCACGCTCGTGAGTGTCGTCGTTGTCGCCAGCACAACTAATACGATTATTGCCTCGACTTCGATGGATCGGGCTAGGCGTTGCGCTGCCTTTGCCTCTCCACCCTGCATAGCCGGAACAAATCGGAGCTTGTTTGCAGCGGCGAGGATCATCAGCAGCGCCACAAGGAACACCTTGAACAACAATGCCTGCCCGTGGCCGGTGAGCAAGAGCCCTTGGAGATTGCCAACAAGCAACCAAGCCATCCAGAAACCTGCCACGATTAATACCGGTACAACCAATGTAGCAGCTTGCCCAAACCTATGCCCTAATTCAGCAGCATTGGTCAGGTGTTCAGGCATTAGGGCCATATTCCTTAGCGGGCTAAAGATGCCCACCCAGAAGGCCACACAAAGCAGGTGCAATAGGAGCAAGAGTTGAACACCGACACTCTTTAGTTCCGGCACGTGCCCTATCTGCGCAAAGGACCACAAAGCCAATGTACCACCCACGAGTACGATCCAGTGGCCAAATCGAGGAATAGACAATCCCACAAGGATCAATGCTGCACCGACAAGCCGGTAAACTAGTACGTCGCCCACGGGGGTCTGCCAAAGTAATCCAAGCATTTCCGGGTCGACCATGCCGTCAACTCCGCCCGTTAAGGCGGCCCCACGAAGCATGAAGACAACTACAGTTGCGGCGAGAGCAAGGCAAGCTAAGGCCCTTGCTTGGCGTTTCATCACAAGGTTTATCGGTGCGACAAAGCCGGAATAGAGGCAGCTAACTATCATAAGCCCGGTGGAGCCCGCAAAGCCGATGTAGAGCCCTAGCTTTGCGAGGATTGCCGCAATGCCCCAAATGTCTGGCATGCTCATTCCACGGTAAAGGAGAACTCGCCCTGCATCGCATGACCGTCTTCACCAAGACCGCGCCATTCAATGACATAGGTGCCCGTTCCATTGCTCGGCAGTGGGATCTTGAACTCCTGACCAAAACTTTTCTGGTCGCCCAATTCTAGGCTTGCCGCGGAATGTTCTTGATGTGCCAATTCTATCCGTGTCAGCCGGATGTCCTTAGAGAAGTTGAGGCCAATTTCAGCGGGCACAGCGGTTATTGTGGCTCCGTCGGCAGGGGTTGTTTCTTCGACCTTGGAATGCGCCAGTACGCCGCTGGGAAGAGCAGCGACAAGTGCGAACGTTATGATCTTTTTCATGGTGCTGTCCTCAATATATTCCGTTGGAACGTTGTCTTTCTCATCGTCCACTTCTCAGCGGTTACCCTATTCCGCACGTGCAACATGGTGCTGTATTTCACTGCCGCAAACAGCGCTATCTTCGAGAGATGTTTCGTGTTGTCAGTGGCTTGATGGTCACACGGTCTTCTGGGCACATCAAGATCATATGACAACTTGTTGAGATCAGGTTTGTCGCTGATCGAACTAAAACAAAGAGTTGGTGCAGCGGAGGCGCAGCGCGGCATGCACCGCGGCAGGGCTATGGGGGCAATTGTCCCTCTGTTATCCTTAGATACTGGCTCCAAAAAGTGTGTTGCAAATTCTTGTCGGCTTGCACTTGTTATGTAGTGAAAAAGCAGCCCAAGTATTTGCAACGTGACTATACACCGAGGCGGAACTTGGTCGGTGTCATTCCGGTCTGACCTCGGAAAAAGCGAGTGAAATGGGACTTGTCGGAATAGCCGAGCATCAGACCAATCTCCGCAATTGTCATCTGGCCTTCTTTGAGGTGCTCTTTGGCGACATCGACACGCAACCGTTTGATTTCGCGGGGTAACGTTGTGCCTTGTTGCTGAAGCGCCTTCAGAAACCGTTCCGGTTGTAGCCCCAGCATTCCAGCCACCATCTCTGGTCCCAAATCGGTTTCATCCAGTTTGTCGTGTAAGACAGATCGCAAAGCTGCCACCACGGTTACTTCTTCATCTTGTCGAAGTGATGCTATGGGCTTGGCAGAACCCTCAGAGACGTGGTGCAAAAACAACCATTCCACAGGAAAACTAATTTGCATTCCGGGATCAGTCCCAAGGCCAACCTCGATCCCTTTGTAGTCGATAGGCAGCCCATTGATGTATCTGCTTTCCCATCGCACACGGGAAGAGTCCCAGGACTCTCCGACGACGGTCTGCAATAGGCGTACATAGATTGCGGCACCAAAACCGGTCACCTGAATGGGTGGGACAGTTGGCTCCTGTTGCCTCTCGATACGATAAGTCGCTTTGTCTGCTTCGATGACAAGGCTGTGCCGCACAGAATTGGACTCCTGCGGCACGAGCTCAACAAAGCGGGTAAAAAACTCGAACAGCGTTTTTGTAGATTGCAAGGCTTGAGCGAAGGGCGGCCATCCTTGTAGGTCAAACGCTTCCCCTACATTCAGTCCTAGGTATCGATCCCCTGATACTTCTGAGAAAGCATTTACCAAGCCGTAAACCAACTCGGAGTGAACGAACACGGATGGGTTAGTCATCAGTTCAGCTTTCAAGCCGACCTGATCCAATGCTGGTTGCGGATTGATCTTACGTTCGGTGAGATATTGCAGAAAGGGAGCGGCTAAAGAGAGGCGAACAAAGCCCTCGCTATGCTCTCGGGAGGTGGAGTTGAAAGGCAAGCTCATAACCCTTGTTGGATTAGCTTTAAGAAGTGGCCATTTTTGCAGTCACATTCGTACATCCTAATTCAAAAGGGGCAACCGAGCCAATGAATTCCAGACTATAGTTGGCAAAACATGAATATGAAGGGAGTACTTATGTCCGGCTTACGAATGTCTCTTTGCTCGACGGCAATTGTCGCGGCAGGACTTGCTTTTTCAGCGTCCGCGCAGGCTCAGGATCAAGAAGAACCCCAAACGTTGTTTACCAACGTGCACATCTTCGATGGAGTGAGTGAACAGCGCATCGAGAATGCCAGCGTATTGGTCGAGGGCAATCTGATTAAGGCCGTATCAACCGACGCAATCGATGCCCCCGACGCTACGGTCATTGACGGAGAAGGGAGGACACTGACCCCCGGCTTCATCGAAAATCACGCACACCTGATGCTGCCAGGACCCACGTTGCCCGCAATGGAAGCCAACAGCACTTGGGAAGACCTCGCGATTCACGGCACTCAAATGGCTGAGATGTACTTAATGCAAGGCTTTACCACCGTAAGAGATGCAGGTGGCGCTAATGGAGGTCTTCGCCGCGCAATCGACACCGGGACCATTGCCGGGCCGCGTTTCTACCCTGCGGCTGCTTTTCTAAGTACGCGTGGTGGCCATGCTGATTTCGCCAACTTTACGGCGCCTGTTGGCCAGTCTTCGAACTTCAGCCGTCTGAATATGGCCCAAGAAGTCGACAGCGTCTCTGACATGTACAAGTTTGCTCGTAACAACTTCCGGATGGGAGCAACACAACTGAAGTACATGCAATCAGGCGGTGTAGTTTCAGTGTTTGACCCGTGGCAGTTATTGGCAGGATCGACGGCAGAGTTAGAAGCGGCCGTGCAGGTTGCCAACGAATACGAAAGCTACGTCATGGCCCATTCCTACCGCAAGGAAACGATCATGGCGGCACTGAATGCTGGTGTGCGATCAATTGAACACGGGTTCATGTTTGATTGTGAAATATCAGCGCTGATGGAAGAGAAAGGAGCCTACATCACGACCAATCTCACCGCATTTGATCCAAATCTCTTCGATATTCCTGCCATTCGAGATGTCCCAGCCAGCTTACGAAAGGCACAGTCAGCTACGCAGGCTTTTGGCGACTACATAAAAAACATGAATGAGTGCCCAGCTAAAAGAGGGTTTCACACGGATTGCGTAGGTTCTGTAGCCGCCTGCAATATTCAAATTGCCTATGAAAAACATCTCAATAATGAGTTCTTTGGCTCTCACGCCTCGTTGGTCGCAATGACATCTACTGGCGGTGAAATCGCCGCTTTGTCCGGACCATTCATGAACCCCTATCCCGAGGGCAATCTGGGTGTGATTGAGGAAGGAGCCTATGCGGACATCCTGCTGATCGACGGTAACCCACTTGAAGACTTCTCGGTTGTTGGCACGGGTGATCAGTGGTTCGGTGCCGACCCGAGGCCTGAAAGCCCAGATACGATCCGACTGATCATGAAGGACGGCGTCATCTACAAAAACACACTGGATTGACCTGTCTCAACAGCCGGAGAGTATTTATGCACCATTGGTTCCGCTCCTTAGTATTCGCAGGGTTGGTCTGGTGTGGTCATCCTGTCATGGCGACGCCAGGAACCGCGTTGGACTGGGCAGATCTGCCAGATCCGTCTGCGCAGGTCTTTGATGACCCCTATCGTGAACTCAGCCCCGAACAGTTCGACGATGTTCTTTTCGTTGTGCGTATACGCGGCAGGTTGCAGCAGGAGGTTGGCAGCGCCGAAGAACGGCAGAAATGGCAATTGCTTTTAGCAGAGACCGAAGACGCCTTGGTGTCAGACGGAATTGACGTCGACTGGTTACTCGATCAGCGCGAGGTTGTGACTGAACGTCGAAGAAAGGCTGGAACGAGCGGAAACCCGCAATTCGACGGCAGAACAATCACACTCGCGGGCTTTGCCATTCCTGCTCCAAGCGATCCGGACGGCCGGCCTGTGGCGTATTTGGTGCCAGAAAGAGGGATGTGCAGCCACATGCCTCCACCTCCGCCTAACCAGATGATCCGTGTGCGGTTGAACGGGGACTGGGCGCCTAGCTATTTCCACGAACCCGTTCGGCTGACAGGCACGCTGACTATCGATCCTTCCGTTCATAATATGATGGTTGTGGATGGCCTCATGCCTATGAATGCGACTTTCCAGCTAGAGGCGGAACGTGTCGAAACTCTGGAAACCGAGGCAGACAGGTTGGAATGGAAGCAGCGTGCTGCTGATCGCATCCGCGCGGCAGGAAATCGCAAGACCGGTGGGGCACAGGCGTCAAAATGATAAGTCTTCTGGTTGCCGCATTGAGCATTGCTTTTGCTGGCGCAGCGTCGGCTCAGGGACTATCCGGGCCATCTTCGGTCGAAGCTGACCTCGACCCCGGAGATGGGCTGACCGATCCGCAGTATCGTTCGGATTTTCCACGCAACATCGCACCGGGTTGGTTTCAGTGGAAAGACCGGCTGGCTGAAGGTGGGTTTCGTTTCAACATTGATTACTTGGCATTGGGCCAAACTACGAATGCTGATCTGGGTGCCAGCGAAGCGGCCAGCGGAATTGCGCGCCTTTACGGTAGTTGGCAGGCAACTGAACGCGGTTCCCTGACATTCAAGATCGAAGACCGGCACGGCTATACTGATGTTGCCCCGCAGTTTCTTGGTCTGGATGGTGGAGCCCTTTCGATCACAGGGACAGCCTTCAACGATAATGGTTTGCTGCTGACCAACCTGTTTTGGACCCAAAGGGCCGCGAACGGCTCGTGGACGCTGCAAGTCGGGCAGATTGATGTAACGGACTTTGTGGATATCTATGGGTTGGTAAGCCCCTACAGCGGTTTCCAAAACCTGTCTTTCAATACCAATCCGACAATTAACACGCCCAATCAAGGCCTTGGCATTGCTGGTGGCGTAAAACTTAGCGAAAATATTTATGCTGTTGCGAGCGTCTCGGACGCAAACGCCGACCCGTCTGATCCAAACTTTGATGTATTTAGCGATGGCAATCTCTTCAAATCACTTGAACTTGGTTACACCTCCGGCTTTGATCGCATCTACTTCGACAATATTCATCTGACCCTTTGGCATGCGGATGCGGCTGACGATGGTAGCCGTCCAGAAGACTACGGCGCTGCGTTTTCGGCGGCATGGTTTGTTGGCAATAAATGGATGCCGTTCTTCCGGGCAGGGGCCTCAAAAGGGACAGCAGCACTCTATGATCGGTCCGTTTCTGCCGGTCTCGGTTACTACGGTCGCAATACCGATTTGGCCGGGCTGGGCCTGAACTGGGCCGAGGCAAGAGGCATAGATGGCGATCAGTTCACTCTGGAAGCGTTCTACCGTTTTTCAATCTCACCCGGATTGCAAATGACGCCGTCACTGCAGTTCATTTCTAACCCGCTGCAAAACCCCACTCAGGACAGCATTACGCTGTTCGGCCTAAGAACCCGGATCGTATTCTAATTTGGGTCGAAAGCAGACGCCAATAACAACGATACATTCAGTTTTGTAAATAAAAGGGAGGATCTATCCATGCGTACCTTGTTTCTGGCTGGTACGTTGTCTGTGTGTTCGACATTGTGCGTCGCGCAAACTTACGACCTTGTCATTCTTAACGGACGGGTAGTGGACCCGGAAACCGGGTTCGATCAGATCGCTAACGTGGGAATAAGCAACGGCTGGATCACTGCAATTACTGACGAAGAAATTAATGGTAGCGAGTCCATCGACGCGACAGGGCACGTTGTTGCCCCCGGGTTTATCGATCTCGAGCAGCATGGGCTGGACCCTTGGGGTATCAAGGTAAACCTTCGTGATGGCGTTACGACTCAAATGGATTTTGAGGTTGGGGCAGCGAACATCGACGAATGGTATAGTGCGCGCGAAGGCGCAACACAGGCAAACTATGGTACGGTCGTTGGGCAAGAATTCGCACGGATGCGGGTTCATGACGGCCTCGTGCTTGAAGGTGGGGATATAGACTTCCGGAACTTCTTCGCACTGAGGGCACAATCCGTGGAAGATGGCGTCGAGGGGTGGTCTTCTGTTCCAAGCAACCGTGAGCAGATGAACGAAATCACTGCCCAGCTGGATGAGGGACTACGTCTAGGGGCCCTCGGAGTGGGGTCGACCATCGGCTACGCCCGCGAAGGTATTACAACCTATGAGATGTTCGAAGCGCAGCGGGCTGCGGCGCGTTACGGTAGATTGACCTCCGTCCATCACCGATTTCATCCGAGTGCTTCGACGCCGACAGAAACACAGACGGGTGTAAATGAAATCTTGGTCAACGCGATGGTGCTTGGCGCACCGCTCCATATACACCATGACAATGACTATGGCTGGTGGGAAAATCAGGAAAAGCTCCAGATGGCCCGCGACCAAGGCTACAACGTCTGGTCTAGTTACTATCCTTGGACAGCCGGGTCGGGAAACTACGGAGCCTCGATTATCGCCCCCGAAAACTGGGAAGGCTCGATGGGGTACAAATACGAAGACACCATCTTTGACCCCCAACTTGATCGCTTTGTGACAAAAGACGAATTCTTGAGTTTCGCTGAGAATGAGCCGGGACGGACGGCCATTGTTTTTAGCCCTCCAAGAGAGCAATGGCTAAACGATTGGATCACTATCGCGGGCTATGGCATTTCGGGCGACGGTATGGCCGGGCTAGATATCGATGGCAATCTGATGAGTTGGGATGCCCCCTACGAAGACTATGCTGGGCATCCTCGGTCAGCAGGCAGCCACGCGCTTGTTTTGAGACTGGCACGTGAAGCGAATGTGCCGCTAATGCTCACACTCACTCAGTTAAGTTACATCCATGCGAAACGATTGGGTGACACAGGGTTGCGCGCAATGCAGGTGCGTGGGCGTATGCAAGAAGGCATGGTCGCGGACATCACGATTTTCGATCCGGTATCAGTGACCGAAAAGGCGAATTATACGCTCGGTCAGCAAGGTCTTCCGTCAGAGGGTATTCCTTACGTGCTCGTTAACGGAACTATTGTTGTTAAGAAAAGTGAAGTTCAACGGGATGTTTATGCCGGACAGCCGATCCGGTTTCCAGTCGAGGAGAGCGGGCGTTTCGTTCCGGCTGGTCGCGAGCAGATCATGGGTATTCTCACACCGGATACCGGCACTGCACGTCCAACATTGCTCGAAGATATCACGAACAGTGAAGCCAATTTAACACCTGTCGCGCCACCGACTAATCAGTTTGCGTCGGTCGAGCCGACCAACCCCTTTGATTGGTTTACACCTCGCAACGGTCTAGATGACAGCAACTTATTCTTTTGCGTCGTGCATGCTCGCTTCGAGGACCGCGCAACAGCAAAACGTGATTATGCGAAGGCTATGTTGTCTAAAGCTGGGGGGCAATAAACTCGAGCTAATAGAGAAACACAGAGCAAACTACCTACCAGAATGCAGAGACGATGCGCAGCGAACACAGTTCCACGGGCGGCACAGCAATAAGCGCTAGTCGCATAAGTCCTTGATGCATTGCACGGATGAATTGGTGGGTGATGAGAGACTCGAACTCCCGACATCTTCGGTGTAAACGAAGCGCTCTACCAACTGAGCTAATCACCCGTGACGGTGCATGTAGCCAAGCCTGCGCCCGGGTGCAAGAGGGTCCGGCAGTTTTTCTTTCCCATAATCTGATTTGTTCGCCACTGGTAATTCAATCCGGCGGGAAATTCGCCGTGCCTTTTGTTGTGGGGTCGTTTCGATTGTGTGGGGCCTGTCGTTTTGCGTTCTGCCTCGTGGGTGATTGCAAAGGCGCTTGCGTGTCACCTGCCGCCTCAGATATCCCCAAAGGAACTGCAACTTTCCAGGCGGGAGAAAACCGATCCTGTCCCACGCGCGCCGAGTTCTGATCGCGGCCCTGGTTCTGGGCGCTTTGACGCTGGCCCCGCTCCGCGCAGGGGCCGAGGGGATTTTGGTGTTTGCAGCGGCCAGCCTCAAAACTGCGCTTGATGAGGTGGCATCTGATTTTGAGCAAGAAACTGGGCAGGGCGTAACCGTCTCTTACGCGGCGTCGTCCGTTCTTGCGCGCCAAATTCAATTGGGTGCCCCGGCAGATCTGTTCATTTCCGCTAATGTGGACTGGATGAATGTGCTGCAAGAACAGGGCCTGATTGACCCCACTACGCGTGTAGATCTGCTGGGCAATGGCCTGGTTCTGGTCGCTGGGGACGAAGGGGCTGACATTGGCGAAATGCGGCCCGGAGTCGCTTTGGCCTCCGCACTGGATGGTGGATACCTGGCCATGGCGCTGGTTGATGCCGTGCCGGCAGGGATCTACGGAAAGGCGGCGTTGGAGAGCTTGGGGCTGTGGCAGGGTGTTCAGGCTCAGGTCGCGCAAACGGATAATGTGCGTGCAGCCCTTGCACTGGTTGCCACTGGTGCGGCCCCTATGGGGATCGTCTACCGATCCGATGCGCAGGTCGAGGGACGAGTTCGGGTCATCGCCGAGTTTTCGCCTGGCCTGCATCCGCCCATCATCTACCCTGCAGCAGTGACGACAGCAGGTGCAGACGGCGCGCAGGTGTTTCTGAAGTACCTGCAATCTCAGGCCGCGCGGGCCGTGTTTGAAAAGCAGGGTTTCACCCTGCCGAACGGATAGCGGCATGGGGTGGTTGGGACCTGCAGAGCTTGAGGCACTGAAACTGTCGCTGCGCGTTTCGTTTTGGGCAACGTTGGTGACATTGCCGTTGGGCATATTCGTTGCCTACGCGCTGGCCCGTTGGCGGTTTCCGGGTCGGCAGGTCTTGAATGGGCTGGTGCATCTACCCTTGATCTTGCCACCGGTGGTGACCGGCTATCTGCTTCTTCTGGCCTTTGGAATTCAGGGGCCGCTGGGCAAGTTGCTGGCAGAGATCGGAATTGTCGTGGCGTTTCGTTGGACCGGGGCTGCCCTTGCCGCGGGTATTATGGCATTTCCGCTGATGGTGCGGGCCATACGCCTGTCGATCGAAGCTGTGGACCCCAAACTGGAACAGGCCGGGGCGACACTAGGTGCATCGCGCCTGTTTGTATTTGTAACGGTGACCCTTCCGATGATCCTGCCCGGCGTAATCGCCGGGGCAATACTGGCCTTTGCCAAAGCGATGGGAGAGTTCGGGGCCACGATTACCTTTGTGTCGAATATCCCCGGCCAGACGCAAACCCTGCCGTCGGCGGTCTATGCCTTTCTGCAAGTCCCGGGCGGCGAAGCAGCGGCCACCCGTTTGGTGGTTATTTCGATCGTGGTTGCCATGAGCGCGCTGCTGTTGTCCGAGTTCATTGGGCGGCGTGTCGCTGCACGGGTGGCCGGATCATGAGCCTGTCTGTTCGCCTGCAGCACGATCTACCCGACCTCAAGCTGGATCTGAGTTTTGATGCGCCACCCGGTGTGACGGTTCTGTTTGGGCGGTCCGGGTCTGGAAAGACAACCATTGTAAATGCAGTCGCCGGTTTGGTGAAACCCATGGCCGGTCGGGTTGCTGTAGACGAGTGGGAGTTGTTCGACACCGCGCAAGGCCTCTGGTTGCCGCCGCACAAAAGACGGCTGGGGTACATTTTTCAGGAAGGCCGTCTTTTTCCACATCTCACCGTGCGCCAGAATCTATTCTATGGGAAATGGTTTGCACCCAAGAGCGCGCGCCGCGAAAGCCCGGACAAAGTGATCGAAATGCTGGGGATCGGGCACCTGTTGAACCGGCGCCCTGCGGGGTTGTCCGGTGGGGAAAAACAGCGTGTTGCCATTGGGCGCGCCCTTCTGGCCAGTCCGCGCCTGATCCTGGCAGATGAACCTCTAGCGGCTCTCGACGACGCACGAAAGGCCGAGATCCTGCCTTACTTCGAACGGCTGCGGGATGAGGTTTCGGTGCCGATTCTGTACGTCACACACTCGGCTGCAGAAGTTGCGCGCTTGGCGACATCGGTTGTCGCTCTGCAAGAGGGTAAGGTCTTACGGCATGGACCCGCCTCCGAAGTATTGGCCGATCCGTCAGTCGCACCGGCTGGTGTGCGGGCCGTCGGTGCAGTGTTGCAGGTTCGGGTCGTCAAACATCATTCGGACGGGCTGACCGAGTTGGACGCAGGCGGGTCGCCCTTGTTTCTGCCCCGGATACCCCTGCAAATTGCGGAAGAACTGCGCATCCGCATTCCCGCGCAAGAGGTTATTCTGTCCAGCAAACGCCCCGAGGGTCTTTCGGCCTTAAATGTTCTGGAAGGAGCAGTCGACACGATCCGCGCGGGCGAGGGGCCGGGTGCGATTGTGTCCGTAAAAACGCCCGCGGGTTCTGTATTGGCCCGCGTCACCCGCCGCTCAGTCGAAGCGTTGGGGCTGGAACCGGGCAAACCCTGTTTTGCGGTCATCAAAACGGTCGCACTGGCACCGCAGGACGTGGGCGGGCACTTGCGCGGGGTCTAAGCCAGCGCGCGGGCTTCGAATTCTCGCAGGATCAGGCGGGCTGCCCGGCCGAAGCCCATCCTATTCGGCGTGGCTGTGTCGGGGAAAATGGCAGCGAGCTCCTGCAATGCGTCCGAGGACAGTGTGTACAGGGATTCCTCGCCGAGATAGAGGCTTTCAGCCAGTGCGCCCTCGGCTGTCAGTATTTCGTGGTTATCCAGCAGGATGTGAAAATATTCGACCGGGTCATCCGAGGTGTCAATCGCGATACCTGGCCAGGAACAAAGGTGCTTGGCCGCAACCAGCGCGTCGGGCGTGCCAAACAAAAGCTCGACCTTTGGTCCGCTGACCAGAATGCGGTGCTGCTGTGATACCAGCAGATCGCGTTCGGGCTGTCCTGCGCCAAGGCTGCCGGCCTTGATCCGAACCGGGCGCATGGCCGGATTGTCACGTAATCGGTCCGGCGATAAGGCGCTGCTTTCCACCCACCGGATCGGTCGCAGCCCGCGATCTACGGTCATCACCTTGTCGCCAACACTCAGGGTTTCTATCTGTTGATTGCCTTTTTCAGCCAGGATCAAGGTGCCTGCAGTAAAGCACACGCCTTCAAGGGTGATGGTGATCTCTTGGGTCAGGTCATATGGCTGGAAGAAAAAGTCCAATCCGGTGACCCGTACCGTGAAGGTATCAGTGACCGTAGTCCCGAACGGGATATCGTCAAAATCGCTTTGATTGACCGTGTAGGTCCATTCGCCGGTATTTGGGTTAATGGAGGCCACGCCCAGTGATGGCTGATCAGAGATCGACCTGGATTGCGTCCGGGGAAAGCCGGTCAAGCCAAGATCGCCACTGGCCTGATTAGGGGGATCTCCGGTCACAAAGCCAGTTGTTGTCCCTACGATCGATACCATTTCAAGACCTCTCCATTTTCAGGACCTCACGAAATTCTTTCTTCCGGTAAAGCTTCATGTGTACCTCCCCCGCGTCGTCTCGGGTCCATTCCACGATGCGATTTCGGGTCAGGTCGCTGTCCATCCGATTGGTTCGGACCCGGGGGTGGGGGATTTCCTTCTTCAAAATGTCGACGATCTGGTTGGTCTGTCCAAATGGGGCCACGAGGTCGACGATCCAGAAGGGCGTGCCGCTGGCAAAATCCGTATCCTTCAGTGGCTTTTCCTGAATGGCATACCGACGCTCGGCTTCGCGGCTGAGGCCTGCGAAAGTCACAAACCCGCGCGGGAAACCGTTCTGCCGGAAAATGTGGTACTGGTTCAACCGAAAAGGCGTTTCAAAGGCATAAAGCACCTGTCCAAGGGTGCGCGGTCTGTGTGTATTGGTCAGCGATGCAAGATAGAACATGGCGCCGAAATCCGCGTATTTTTCGGACGGGATATCAAACCAGTCATTTGGAAACGCTTTGCTCAAAACTAACCCCAGACAATATATGCCTTGATCCTATTTGCTTAAGATCCAAAATGATACTGTTTTGCCTGTATGTGCCGTGTCGGGATCCTGTCGGACAAAATCCCGAAAATGGCGCCGCTTTACTCGGACCACGTGTCCGGTATGATCTTGAATAATTGTTTCGAAACAGGAATTGCCATTATGCGAGTTTTGAAAATAGCGGCCCTGGCAACATTTGCGGTGTCGCCTTTATTTGCACAGGGAATTGGGATCGGAATCGGCGCTTACCCAGGTTTCAAAACCACAGTCACGCCTATGAACAACGGTGTATATGAGGTCGCCGTCAGCGGGTCTTCCGCCCCGGTCGCGTATTGGTGCGGGATAGGCGACTTTGCTATTCGCAGCCTGAGAACCAAAGCAACTCAGCGTATCTACATTGTCCGCGCCTACGAAAAGGGCGTGCGCACGGTGCAGTTTTCACTTACCCCACCCGATGGGGTCGATACCACGCCGGGATATTCGATTACCGTAAAACGTGTGGGTGAGAACATGTCGGCGGGGTCCGCGCAGGGCTATTGCTTTGACAACTTCCTGGATTTTGGGTTCCGCTAATCTATCAGGTCCATTTTGCCATTGGCGGAAGGCTCATCAGCACCGCATCCGGGTCATGGCCGGTTTCCAGCCCGAATTTTGTGCCCCGGTCGTAGACGAGGTTGTATTCGGCATAAAGGCCCCGATGCACCAGTTGCGTGTCTTTGGCTGTCTCATCAAACCCCTGGACTCGGCGCTTTTCCACCAACGGCAGGAAAGCTGGCAGGAACGCGCGACCGATATCCTGGGTCAACGCGAAATCGGCGGCCCAGTCTCCGGTGCAATAGTCATCCATGAATATCCCACCCACGCCGCGGGCGCGCTTGCGGTGAGGGATATAGAAATACTCATCCGCCCAGTCTTTCAGGCGGGGGTAATGGCTGGGGCTATGCGGATCCAGATGCGCTTTTTGGGTGGCGTGAAAATGCGCTGTGTCCTCATCGTATTCGATGCAGGGATTCAAGTCTGAACCGCCGCCGAACCACCATGCGTGTGGGGTCCAGAACATGCGGGTGTTCATATGAACGGCCGGTACATGCGGGTTTTGCATATGCGCGACCAGAGAGATGCCCGACGCCCAGAAACGCGGATCTTCGGTCATGCCCGGAATTCCCTTGCGCGCCGCCATGGCCTGTTGCGCCCGCGCACCCAAAGTGCCGTATACGGTCGAGACATTGACACCGACCTTTTCAAAGACCCGCCCGCCACGCATCACGGACATCAACCCGCCGCCCGCATCGCTGCCGTCCTCGGATTGGCGTTTGGTTTCCTTGACCTCGAACCGGCCTGGTGCTTCGTCTGCAAAAGGGCCAGAGCTGTGGGTGTCTTCAAGTGCCTCAAACGCGGCGACGATGTCATCGCGCAATTGACGAAACCACGCAGCGGCGGTTGATTTTTCTGTATCTAACATAAGGATTAATGGGCCGGGGCTGCGACGGGGTCCAGCAAGGTGCGACCGCCATCAATTGTCAGAATTTGTCCGGTGATGAAACCGGCCGCGTCCGAGGCCAGGAACTGTGCCGTCTCGGTCAGTTCATTCGGGGCCGCGATCCGGGCCAGGGGCGTATGTTTCTCGATATCGTTGCGAAAATCCCGGTTTTCCTTGAGCGTGGACTGGAGCGAGGCGCTCATGACCGACCCCAGGGCGATGGAATTAACGCGGATCCGTTTCGGGGCCAGGGCAACGGCCAGCGAACGTGTCATCTGATCCAGCGCGGCGGTGGATACAGAATAGGCCATCAGATCGGGGTGGGTGCGCCGAGCGGCGATTGAAGACAGGTTGATGATCGACCCGGCGGGGCCTTCGTCAGTGTCGCCAGCCTGTTTTATCATGCGTTTGGCGACCGACTGGCTTAGGCGCAGCGCAGGCATCAGGTTCTGATTGAGCAGCATGCGCACGGAATCGTCGTCCGCATCCAGCGGATCAGACGGGATTACCTGCCGCGCGCCATTAATCAGAATGTCCACCTGATCAAACGCATCAAGCGTGGCAGACAGCAGGTTCGCGATGGTCAGCTTTTCCCGCAGGTCGCCGGCGAAAAAACGGATGTTGCTGTCATCGGCCTGTTCGCCAAGTTCGTCGGACAGCCGTTTTTCGTCCATGTCGGCGAACATGACATTGGCCCCGGCATCCGCAAAGTGGCGCCCGATGGCCAGTCCGACACCATTGGCGCTGCCTGTGACAATGGCGGTCTTGCCGGCTATGGAAAAGGACATGCGTTGTCTCCTGATTTGCGGCAGAGGTTAACCGGGATCACCGTCGAGGGCGAGAGGCGTGAAACACCTTGAACCGATTGTCGCCGGACACCTGTTGAACCTGTACGAAATTCTCGGCCAGCGTGACCTCGTAGGGCAGGTGGCGATTTGCGACCATCCACAGATTGCCGCTCCGGGTCAGGTTTCGAGCTGCGGATTTGATAAAGCCCTGACC
The DNA here is from genome assembly GCF_059611225.1 of Ruegeria sp. CDSA246. Taxonomy (NCBI): domain Bacteria; kingdom Pseudomonadati; phylum Pseudomonadota; class Alphaproteobacteria; order Rhodobacterales; family Roseobacteraceae; genus Ruegeria; species Ruegeria sp. CDSA246. The sequence goes on from NZ_JBXWPD010000027.1 coordinate 16,317, forward strand.
CAGCTCAGGGTCGGCGGCGCGCGATGTGTGGAACGGAGGGTTCATGATCACCGTGTCCAACGGTTCCGGCGCGTTCCACGTGACGGCGTCGGCCCAGTGGAACTGCGCGCAGGTCTTGGCCAAATTGACGCGTGCGCAGGTAAGGGCGATCTGGTCTGCCTCGACAAGATGTAACGCGCGCGGATTGGCGGTCTTTAGCACACCGGCCGACAGATACCCCCAGCCAGCGCCCAAATCAGCGATCCTTGCGCCTAGCTTTTCGGGCAATGCATTCAGCAGCAGGGCCGAGGCAGGATCTATCCCATCAGCAGAGAACACGCCGGGCGCGGTCTGAAAGCCATCGACTGTCTGGTTGTCCGGGGCGGCCCAGTCGGCAAAAGCCTCGGGCGCGGATTGGAACCAGAATATCTTGCCATGTGCCTTGGCGATGGGCCCCTCGACGTCGACGCGTTTGCGGATGTCTTTCAGCAGGCTGTCGACACCGCCGGTTTTGGCACCGTCTATGACAATCAGTCCGCTAGCACGCTGACAGGCCTGATGCACCATGCTGCGCGCCAGCGCCTTGGCGCGGGGCAGGATCACGATGGCATCCTGACAAGGGTCGTGGGTTTCCGGCACGGCGGCAAAGCCTTGGCCGGCAAAGTGGTCGTGAAACGGTTTGAATGGCTGCACCACCTGCGTTTCACGCGGCAAGGCCGACAGATCGCTGTCGGATGTCGGTCCAAGCACACTGAGTGGTTGCGACAGCTCAAGGCCGCTTTGCAGGGCAAGATCAAGACGAGGGGACATCGGCAAATATGAGAGAGAAGGCTAAGGCGGCCTTACTCTTCCCGTTCCATTGTGCATTGCAGGGGGTGCTGGTGCCTGCGGGCAAAGTCCATGACCTGGCCCACTTTGGTTTCGGCGATCTCATGGCTGAACACGCCAACCACGGCGACGCCTTTTTTGTGGACGATCAACATGATTTCAAACGCCTCGGCATGGGTCATGCCAAAGAAACGCTCCAGCACATGCACCACGAATTCCATCGGGGTGTAGTCGTCGTTCAGCAGCAGTACCTTGTACAACGGCGGGCGCTTGGTCTTTGGGCGCGTCTGCACCAACAGCGACGGATCATCGTCGTTGTCCGGTTGGTCAGACATCATCCATTTGCGTTCAGTCATTGCGCCTTTGTCCGATTCAGGCTTCGGTTTGTCTGATCGGTTATATAACGTGCATGGGGCCAGAGAAAAGAGCCAGCAGGACGTAATCGAAATGGAAAAAGCGCTGACCACAATCGGGTTCGACGCCGACGACACGCTTTGGCACAACGAGCGGTTTTTTAAACTGACGCAGACGCATTTCACGGAATTGCTGGCCGATCACGCTGATCGCGATCACCTGTTGGATCGACTTCTTGCTGCGGAAAAACGCAATATCCGTCACTACGGCTACGGAATCAAAGGCTTCACCCTTTCGATGATCGAAACCGCTATTGAGGTGACCGAGGATCGTGTTCCAGCCTCGGTTATCCGCCAGTTGGTCGAAGCGGGGCAGGACATGCTGGCCCACCCGATCGAGCTGTTACCTCACGCGCGGGAGGCTATCGAAGCGGTGTCTGAAACGCATCGGGTGATTCTGATCACCAAGGGCGATCTGATCGATCAAGAGAGAAAGCTGGCGCAATCCGGTCTGGGAGAGTTGTTCGACGAGGTCGAGATCGTGTCCGAAAAATCGGCTCAAACCTACCGTGAAATCTTTGGGCGACATGGTGAGGGTTGTGATTCTGCAATGATGGTGGGCAATTCGATGCGATCCGATGTCGTCGCCCCAATTCAGGCCGGGTGTTGGGGCGTCTATGTGCCCCATGGGTTGGTCTGGGAGATTGAAAAGGCCGAAACCCCTGCGGACAATCCGCGCTATAGCGAACTGCGGGACTTGGGCGAACTTGCTGATCTGGTTCAGCGCCTAAGTTGATGTTGCCAATTGGCCTCAGTTTTCAAAAAACGAGGTGGGAATTACGTAAAGGGGTTCAATTTGCGTGGATGTGGTAGGTTGCGGGCTGCGCGCATCTACATGTAGTGCCGGTTTGGACGCTTAACAAAACAGCGAATTTGCACGCTTTCGGTTTATTTCATTGGGTCTCTGTGTTAGCCTTGTAGGCAATAAAAAATAATTAACGCTGACCGGGAAAACCCGGCGGCCTGAGGTAGACAGAGGCAAAGATCGTGCAGGTTCGGCGGACAGTTCCGGCCCGGATGGGCTTATTTCTTATAGCATTCTTGTGGCTGCTCTCCTTCGCGCCGTTGCAGGGATTTGCGGCACCATATGCGGCGATGGTCATCGACGCCCGGACAGGCGAGGTTTTGCATTCGCGCAATGCTGACACCCGACTGCATCCGGCCTCTCTGACCAAGATGATGACACTCTACATTGCATTCGAGGCGGTGCGGAATGGTGAGATAACCTTGGACACGCCCGTTCGGATTACAAAAAAGGCCTCTTCTGAACCCCCCTCGAAGCTGGGCCTTCGCACTGGGCAAACCATAGCGTTCCGATATCTGATCAGGGCGGCTGCCGTGAAGTCCGCCAATGATGCGGCCACGGCGATTGGCATCGCGATCAGTGGATCCGAAGCCGCATTCGCCCGTCGCATGACGCGCACGGCCAAGGCCATGGGTATGAGCAGGACGACGTTCAAGAACGCACATGGCCTGACGGAATCAGGTCACTTGTCGACCGCGCGGGATATGACCACGTTGGGTCGCCACCTGCTTTATGACTATCCGCAGTATTACAACCTGTTCTCGCGCCAATCCACGCATGCCGGGGTCAAGACAGTTCCAAACACGAACCGTCGCCTATTGGCGGCCTATAAAGGTGCGGATGGGATCAAGACTGGATACACGCGGGCTGCTGGCTTTAACTTGGTTGCATCGGCCAAACGCAAGGACGAACGCATTATCGCAACTGTCTTTGGTGGCAAATCCGGCGCATCGCGGAATGCAAAAGTGGCTGAGTTGCTGGACATGGGATTCCGCCGAGCCCCCTCGCGTGCCCCGATCCGCAAGCCGGCCCGCCCCACCTATGCCGGAAACGCAGGATTGGGAGCGACAGTCGCGGCCCTGACTATCGCGCCAAAATCCAGTCTGCGCCCCGTTCTGCGCCCCGGACCGGGTGCTGCAGTTCAGGTTGCTGGCGCCGTGGCTGAGACGGCTGCCAAAAATGGCACGCGCATCAAGGATGGTATCGCCGCGGCGATTGCGGCGGCCGACATCCAACCGTCTGGTGACGGGGACTCAACCCGTCCCGCGGCACGGCCGGCTGATTTGGTTCTGGCCTCGACTGATCCGGCAGCCCAGCCCGAACCCGAGCAAGAGATCGTCACCCGCCTGTCCACATCGGGCGGGCGGCTATGGGGTGTGAACGTAGGCCGCTATACCACCCGATATGAGGCGGAAAAGATCTTACTGAAAACCGCTCTGTCGGAAATGACCACTCTGGAAGGCACGCTGCGCAAGGTAAACCAAAGCTCGCGCGGCTTCGACGCGACATTCCAGGGCATGACCCGCGAACAGGCCGATCTGGCTTGTCGCCGGTTGCAGGCCCGGAATGTCACTTGTTTCATGATCGGGCCGTCATAAGGCTCGGCATACTCTCCTGAATGGATCTGGGCTGCGAGGAAACTCGCAGCCTTTTTTTGTCAGTCGAAGACGTGGCCGTGTTCGTATTGTTCATCCTGACCTGCCGCCGCGGTCAGGGCGGCAACGTTATCCTTGGTAAAGAACCCGTCATAGTGGTGACAGCGCTCGATATACTCAGTGATCAACAGCGTATACTTCGAATGCTTTGAGAAGATCTGTTTGAGGTTCGGATCATCCTTACACTCGCCCACCACATGGGCCAGGAACGGCACCCCTTCATCCTTGAGTGTGTTGACCACAAAATCGACGTTCTTTTCACCCGCGCCGTGGTCGCCGTCCTGGATCTCGATTGCCATGTGGTGCAGGCGACGGCCAAAGTTCCGCACGAAATCCTCAGTCGGCATCGGCAGCTGTTCAAAGGAATTGACGAAGGAGGGCGTGTTGTTCGCGGTGAAGACCTTGGCGGGGGATTTCTTGTCATCATCCACATTCGCGTTTCGGTTCACATTGGTAGACGAGTTCATCTCAAAGATGTTGTACGCGCCCCAAAAGTAATAGGGCACCATGGTCAGAAACTCGAGGATGGCGTCCTCACGCTCGCCGGCTAGAATGCGTGTTGCAAGGTGGTCGACCCCCAGCATCAAAGGCGCGATTTTGCTGTCTGCCCCGAACGCCGCCGCCTGATCCAGTCGCACCTGTTCGTCATTGCTCAGCAATATCCGATCACCCAAACCGAGGCTGTCGGTGTCGTTGAAATCCAGGGATGAGTAGCCAACTCTGTTACAGGTGAAATCGGACGGAGACGTAAATCTGAACCCGTCCGAAGTGTAGAACGGGTTTTCGGTGTCTCCCTTGTACTCAAACCTGATGTTCTGATCTTCAAGCGTTTTGGTCAGGGTCTTGAGGTCCGTGGCGCCATAAATCTCTCCGACATAGCGGGTCTGGGGGGTGTTGCGGGCCAGCGGGTACATACGGTTGATGCGCGGGATATAGTCTTCGAAGGTCGGGCTTAGTGGCGCCATGACGATAATCGCAGGATAATCGGTGTGTGAGTGCATGACCGCAAATTTGTGCGTCTGACCCAGATAGCTGGCCGTATGTCGGTAGGGTGTCATGACATAAAGCTCGATCAGCGTGTCGAACATCGCGTCCGGTTCGACCTGAATGACGATCGCCTGCATCGCCCCGACCTGATCAGCCACGCCCGAGCTTTGGCGGCGTTCGTAGATCATCGGCAGATATTGGTGGAAGAACTCAGAGTTCTTTTTGTCGCCGCGTGGTTCGTAATTCATCAGATCAAAAGACATTGGCCAACCTCCTTGCCTATACCGGTTTGGCATGGCGTTGCTTGGAATTGTGGTATTCAGAACATGCACTTGTCGGGCATGCTAGGGTCTGTATTCCATACAGGCAACAGTCAGAGGATAGATCGTCAGGATTACGCCCTTCTTTCTACCGCATGAATTTTGTCACATCGACCCCGCCGTCGATCAGGGATGTGCGAACCGAACGGGCGATTTGTACCGCGGTTGGACCGTCGCCATGCAGGCAGATCGTGTCGATGGATGTCTCAAGCCGCTGGCCGCTTTCGGTGATGATGGCACCTTCGCGCACCATGTTCAGGATGCGCGGTCCGGCAATTTCGGGGTCATGAATAACCGCGCCGGGCAGGCCGCGGTCGACAAGAGTTCCGTCGTCGTTATAGGCCCGGTCCGCAAAGATCTCGCCGACCCACTTGCACCCCAGTTCGCGCACGGCTTCTTCTTGTTTGGTAACGGCCAAAACCATGATGATGATGTCCGGATCGACATCCAGCGCGCCCTGATAACAGGCTCGGGCCATGTCGATATCGACCGAGCACATGTTGGCCAGCGCCCCGTGCAGTTTCAGGTGCCGCACTTCGGTGCCAACGGCCTTGGCCATGCCGATCGCAGCGCCCAGTTGGTAACGAACCAGATTGCGCAAGGAATCATGGGGAACTTTCATATTCCGCCGGCCAAATCCCTGCAGGTCAGGAAAGCCCGGGTGCGCGCCGATCCCGACGCCGTTTTCCGCAGCCAGTGTCATCGTTTTGGCCATCACATCCGGGTCGCCGGCGTGAAAGCCACAAGCGATATTGGCAGAGGTGATAATCTTAAGCAGATTTTCATCATCGCCCATATTCCAGGGGCCAAAGCTTTCGCCCATATCGGCATTCAGATCGACGCTTGGCATACGTGGTACTCCCTAGTCGGTGGCGGAGATCATTCCGCCGATCAATTGGTAGGACAAGAGGTTCGGGATGTCATGCGGATCGCGGACCAGCGGTTCGACTCGCATAGGTAGCCGGGCAAGTTCGGCATTGTGGGCGGTTTGCAGGGCTGTGGCCTCGTCCAGTGACACGAATTCGAACTTGATCCGCCCGCCCGCCGGGGTTTGTGCCGCGCGCGGAAGGTCACAAGGCAGAACCGTCGCGATACGGGGATAACCTCCAGTGGTCTGACATTCAGGCAACAGGATAAAGGGGCTGCCTGTTCCGGTCATCTGTATGTCACCGGGGGTAATGACCTCGGACAGAATGTTCAGCTGACCCTGAGCCGCGAAACCTTCGCCCTCGCTATCCAACTGCATCCCCATTCGGTTGGCCCGACTGCCACGCCGAAACTCGGTTTGCACAAAGCGGTCCAACGTTTCCTGATCGAACAGGGGGGTCTGAAAGCTGGCGATCACGCGTAGAACGCCACCCGAGAAGCGATCATCCGGGTTAAGCTTCATGCCCGTCACGCCTGATCCGTCGGCGACAGGCAATGTATCTCCGGTCTGAATGGTGCTTCCGATCTTGGCGGTCAAATGCGCTGAGCGTGATCCCAGAAAGGCTTCGGACGCGATCCCACCGCTGACATGCAGGTAGCCATAGGTCCCGCGCGTCGCAGCACCAATCACCAGCCGCTGCCCGGTTACCATCTGGTGCGACGCATTCCAGACCACAGGTGCGCCATCAATGCTGGCCTGCATCGGAGCACCTGTCAGAGCGATGCCGAGAGATTGCGTTGCCTCGAACTCGCCACCCATTCCCGCCATTTCCAAAGCGGCAAGTCCCGGGCTTTGACGCAGCAACGCTGCGCCCTCGTGCAGGGCCAGTTGGTCGGCGGCGCCGGATCGGGACAGCCCCTGATCCAGATACCCGACACGGCCCTGGTCTTGTATGGTGCAGGCCGGGCCAATGCGATGAACAATCAGACCCATCCCGCGATCTCCTCGCAGGTGGCCCCGCCTGAGCCGTCCGAGTTGTTGGCGCGGATGGTTTCCAGTTCGTCGCGCGAAACGGACAGGAACTGCATTTCATCCCCTGGCTTCAACGCAAAGCTCTGCGGTGCGTCAGGGCGAAAGCAGCGAAATGCGGTTTGGCCCACATGCCGCCAGCCAGTCGGAGTGGGGCCCGAGAACAGTACGAATTGGGAAATTGCCAATACCAAGGCCCCCTCTGGGACCATGGGCGTCAGTTCCTTCAGGCGCGGAATATTGAATTCAGGACCAAGCGGACCAAGGTACGGTTGCCCCGGTGCAAAGCCGATGGTCAATACGCGTACCTTTGTGTCGCTCAGCCGTCGAACGGCTTCCATGGAATCCAGCCCCGCCGCCGCCGCTGCCTCGTCCAGTTGCGGAGCAAGCTCGCCCCCATAAACTGTCGGGACCCGCCACAATTTTCGACCGGCAGGCAGTGGTGCCTCAAACCAATTTTGCTGTGCAAGTAGGTGTCGCACTCTATCTTGGACTTCAGCGCGAGGTAATTTGTCGGGATCGAACCTCAGGTAGGCCGATGCAAGCGATGCAGAGGTTTCGACAACACCGTTCCAGGATGCGGCGTCTATTGCGCCCCTAAAGGCCAGCGCCGCCCGGTTCGAGGGTTCGGCCATGGCATCGGCAAAGGAAACAAGAAGGCCGTCATAGCCTACGGTATTTATGCGTGGAAACATGTCGGCTGTATTGGTGGTCATTTCACGGCTAACCCGGGCATCTTACAGAGGCGACCACACAGCATCCCGGGCCAATGCGCAAGCCCGGCGTGGGTGGAGACGCGCGGAATCTATACCTGAATTTAGTGCTGGCACGGTTTTTTGGGCCGATTCCGACTCATTGAATCGCTTCCGACTCGTTTGAGGCTTGTGGTGTGGTTGGGTGCCCTGTCTATATATAGGGGTGCGCTTACTGGCGACGCGGACAGGTGTGGGTCCGACTTGTATTTCAACTGGCGAGATTGCCGTTCGAGGGAGCGGGCTGTGCGCCTTAAGATATTGATAAATAAAGGTTAAGCGGAAAGATGGAAAAAAATCGCCCAGGACGTCATTTTCTGCTTGCGGACTTATGCGGTTATACTTAGAACCCCCTTCACCGGCGCTGCTGAGGCGGTGCTGACGGGTCG
>NZ_JBXWPD010000028.1:0-20109 GCF_059611225.1 Ruegeria sp. CDSA246
GAAGCAGAAGCAGAAGCAGAAGCAGAAGCAGAAGCAGAAGCAGAAGCAGAAGCAGAAGCAGAAGCAGAAGCAGAAGCCGCTGTGGAATTGACCCAGGAAGAGAACTCCGCTCCGCCGGAAGAAGCGCATCGTGAAGAGCCGCAGCAGGAAGAAAAACGCAGTGGATTTGTCCCCGCTTTGCTCGGTGGTGTGATCGCGGCGGGAATTGGATTTGCAGCTGGCAGCGCGGGCTTGTTTGGATCTAGCGATACAGATGCGCTTACCACGCTTGAGGCGAAGCTCAACGATCAGTCCACACAGATCGAGGCACTAACCAAGTCCCTGTCCGACACATCTGGCGTCGACAGCAAGATTGCAGCGCTGACCGATCAGGTGACACCGATCACCTCCGATCTGGATACGCTCAAATCCAGTGTCGATGAGTTGGCGGGCAAGATTGATCCTTTGGCCAGCCGCCTAAGTAAAATTGAAAGCGACGCGCTGACCCAAGGCGCGTCCCCCGAAGCGTCGGCAGCCTTTGAGGCCGAACTGAAGAAATTACAGGACTCACTGGCGGCGCAGCGGGCCGAAGTGGAAAAAATGGTGTCGGACGCACAAACGCTTGAGGCGAAAGCCTCGGCAGAGGCTCTGGCAGCGACCAACGCGGCGATCCTGTCGCGCCTGCATGGTCAACTGGATGCTGGTCAGCCTTACGCAGACCTTGTCGCCGAACTGAAGGCAGGCGGCGTTGATGTGCCTGAGGCGCTATCGGGCCCTGCCGATAAGGGCGTTGCAAGCGTATCGACCTTGCGGGCATCGTTCTCACCTGCTGCGCGAACCGCGTTGGCGGAGGCACGGGATGCGGACAAAGCCACCGGTCTGGTGGCATTCCTGCAGCGACAGACCGGGGCGCGTTCGGTCACCCCACAAGATGGCGATGGCCCGGATGCGATCCTGTCTCGTGCTGAGTCGGCTCTGTCCAGTGGCGACGTCTCAACGGCCCTGACCGAACTTAAATCCCTGCCCGAAGCGGCGCAGGCAGCTATGGCTGATTGGGAGCAGGCAGCACAGGCGCGGGTTTCCGCGGTGGATGCTGCCAATGCGCTTCAGCCTAGCGTGAACTCGAACTGAAGGACCTGCCATGCTGTGGTCACTGTTTAAGATTCTAGTTTTTGTTGCGATTATCGGTCTTCTGGCCGTGGGTGCCGGGCTCCTCATGGAAACCAGCGGTGGTGTACAGATCACAGCTGGCGGGACGGAGTACACTCTGGGGCCGTTGCAATCGGTCATCGCGCTGGGCGTTCTGGTTTTTGCAGTTTGGCTTTTGTTCAAGCTGCTGACCCTGTTGATCGCCACGCTGAAGTTCCTCAACGGGGACGAAACCGCCCTGTCGCGCTATTTCGACCGCAGCCGCGAGCAGCGCGGTTATCAAGCGTTGTCTGATGGGCTGATGGCGCTGGCCTCGGGCGAAGGTCGTGTGGCTTTGAACAAGGCCACCAAGGCGGAGCGGCTTTTGAACAAACCCGAGCTGACCAACCTGCTGGTGGCCCAGGCTGCCGAGATGAACGGCGATACCCAAAAGGCGGCTGACACCTACAAGAAACTGGTGACGGATAATGCAACTCGCTTTGTCGGTGTGCGCGGGATCATGAAGCAGAAACTGGCCGAAGGGGATGACGAAACCGCCCGCAAACTGGCCGAAAAAGCGTTGGCGATGAAACCGCGTCATCTGGAAACACAGGACATTCTGCTGGGTCTGCAGACCAAGGCGCAAGATTGGGCAGGCGCGCGGTCGACACTGACAGCCAAGTTGAAATCCGGCCACCTGCCGCGTGACGTGTTCAAGCGCCGTGATGCTGTGCTGGCCCTGTCCGAGGCCAAGGGAATTCTGGACGAGAACGCCACGGTTGAACAGCAAGAGCGCGCGATTGAGGCGAACCGCCTGTCTCCTGATCTGGTGCCGGCGGCTGCAATGGCAGCGCGCGCCTATATCGAGAAAGGCAAACCGCGCAATGCGACCAAGATCCTGAAAAAAGCGTGGGAGGTGCAGCCGCACCCCGATCTGGCCCATGTCTTTGCCGAGATTGCGCCGGATGAAACGCCACATGAACGGATCAAACGCTTTACCGCGCTAACCCGCATTCACCCTGAGAATATGGAAACCCGTCTGATTTTGGCGGAGCTGAACATCGTGGCCGAAGACTTCCCCGAGGCGCGCCGCGCGCTGGGCGATGTGGTCGAAAAGCAGGCGGATGCGCGCGGTTACACGTTGATGGCCGCTATTGAACGGGGCGAGGGGTCCTCGGACGCAGTGGTACAGGGTTGGCTGGCCAAGGCGCTGACTGCTCCGCGCGGGCCACAATGGGTCTGCGACAATTGTCATGACATTCAGCCCGAGTGGGCTCCGGTCTGTCAGAACTGCAGCAGCTTTGACACGCTAAGCTGGCAAACACCGCAAACGCCGGAAATCGCAAGCGCGACGGGTGTCCATATGCTGCCTCTGATTGTTGGTGCGTTGGAAGACAGCAGCGAGCCGGAAGCTGAGGTCGAGGTTGAAGTGGAAGACGTCGAGGAACCGGTTGATCCCGAGATCATCGAATTGGATGTGGAACCAGTCCGCCCCGACGTCGAACCCGTGGTCGAGAAACAGGCCTGACGCGCTATTCCTCAGGCGAGTTCCTGACATAAGTCCAGCGGTACGTCGGAGGTGTGGGGCCTTTGTTGCGGCCACCTTGCTGCATTTGCTCCCACGCATGTGCCAGTATGCCGACTGACCGGGAGAGGCAAAACAAACCACGCGCAAGCGGTGGTTCGAACCCAAGCTCTGCGTAGATGACAGCCGTGGCCCCGTCGATGTTCATCGGGACGGGTTTGCCTTTGCGACGTGCAAGCTCTGCTTCGATATCCAACGCGATTTTCCGGAAACGTCCGTCACAGGCGCCGCGTTCTACGGCCTCAGCGACCAGAGCCATCAGTCGCGGTGCGCGTGGATCGGTCGGTGTGTGAAACCGGTGGCCGAAACCCGGCAGTATCTTTCCGTGGTCGTCGATCCAGTTGTCAATCGCTGCACCGATCCCGCCCGAGTGGGACCCGACAAAGTGATACAGCTCAACCGCCTGCTCACCGGCGCCGCCGTGGATGTCGCCCAGCATGTTCACCGCGCTGGCCATTGCGTTGTTCAAAGGCAAACCGCAGGTCACTGCCATCCGAGCCGTCGCAATAGAAGGTGCCTGTGGTCCATGATCCACGGCGGCAACCAGGGCCGCTTCGAACAGATCTGCCTGTGCGGGTAACGGGCGGTTGCCGCGAACCAGAAACCAGATCATTTCAGCGAAACTGAGGTTGCCGATCAGGTCCTCGATGGGTTCACCGCGCAGGGCGATGCGTCCGGGTTCCATGTCAATGATAGATGTGCTCCACCAGTCGGAAACATCGCTCATATCACACCATCCTTAGCCAGTTCCTTGATCTCATTCGGTGACAAGCTAAGTTCGGACCAGATTGAATCGTTGTCCGCGCCCAATTCCGGCGGTGAGACTTTCGGCATATTTCGCTGCCCGTCCATCACCACGGGGCTGCCTGCCAGCTGCATGTCCTCTCCGTGCACGTGCAGAGATCCAATCAGCCCCCGGTTAGAGAGTTGTTCGTCCGCCAACGCCTCGGGGACTGTCAGCACTTGCCCCGTGGGAACGCCCAAGCCATTCAATTCGCTGACCCACTCGCTCGCGGGACGCAATTTCAGCGATTTCTCCAGCTCATCCCGCAAAGCGTGGCGGTTTCGTTTGCGATCTTCGCGTGTTGCATAGTCAGGGTCATCAAACAGGTCCTCGCGGCCAAGATGCCGGGCAAGCGCCTGCCATTGTTCATCGCGATTGGCGGCGATGTTGATCGGGCTGTCGGATGTGGCGAAGGTACCGGACGGTGCCGAGGTTGTGTTTTCATTGCCATGCGCGCCGGGCATCACACCGCCGACAAGGTAGTTGGACACAACCCATCCCATGGTCGAGATCACGGCCTCGGACATGGCAATATCCAGAAACGCGCCACGGGGAATTGCGTTCAATGCGGCACTCACCGCAAAGGCGGCCGTCAGCCCCCCGACCGTATCAGCCAGCGGATAGCCAACGCGGTAGGGCGCGGTGTCTGGTGCGCCGGTGATCGACATGACCCCGCTGATGCCCTGAACGATCTGGTCATAGGCCGGGTCGTCGCGGCGCGGACCGTCCTGCCCGAACCCGCTGATTGCACAATAGATCAAGGCAGGGTTTTCGGTACGAAGAACGTCATACCCCAGACCCAACCGATCCATCACGCCGGGCCGGAAGTTTTCAACCAGAACATCCGCCGTTTTAACAAGCTGCTTTAGCAGAGCCTTGCCCCGAATGGATTTCATATCCAGCGTGACCGATTTTTTCTGCGCGTTCTGCGCCAGAAAGCTGACCCCCATACCGGCTTTGTTCCGGTCAGGATCAGCCCCAAGCACACGCGCCAGATCACCGCTATTGGGGCGTTCGACCTTGATCACCTCGGCCCCCATCAGAGCCAGTTGGTAACAACAATACGGGCCAGCAAGCACGTTTGTCAGATCAAGGATCCGAACACCCCTAAGCGGTTCAGTCCCCATCAGCCACACCAGCGGCCCGTGCCCGTGCACGACGTGCGCGGTAGCTGGGCAGCAGAACCAGCAGGACGGCAATGGCAAGCAGTCCCAGGGTCATCGGACGTTCCCAGATAAACGCGATGCCATCATAGAGCTGCATCGAACGCGAAAAGTTATCCTCCATCATGCCGCCAAGGATGAACCCGATTAGCAAGGGGGCCAGCGGATAGTCTGCGAATTTCAACGCCGTTGCGCATACGCCGAAACCCACCAAGATCAGCAATTCGGTGGCATTGTTCTGCCCAATATAGGCCCCCATCAGCGTGAAGAACAAAATGAACGGGATCAAATAGTTGCGCGGAACTGCCAGCACTTTGGCAATGTAGGGGATCAGCGGCAGGTTCAGGATCAGCAGGACGAGGTTGCCAATGAACATCGACATGATCACCGCCCAAAAGATCTGAGGTTCATCCAGCATAAGACGCGGACCCGGGGTGACGTTCAGGGCAATCAAGGCACCCAGCAGGATCGCGGTCGTTCCGGAACCGGGAATGCCCAATGTCAGCAACGGCACGAAAGATCCGGTGCAAGCCGCATTATTCGCCGATTCAGGCGCGGCCAGACCTTTGATCGAGCCTTTGCCGAATTCCTCCTGCTCATCCTTGGGGGCAATGTTCCGTTCCACCGCATAGCCGAGGAAACTTGCAATTGTCGCGCCCGCGCCGGGCAGGACGCCAATAAAGAAGCCCTGCACCGATTGACGGCCGATGACCGGGGTGATGGCCTTTGCCTCGGCCTTGGTTATGCGCAGATCCTTGATCTTACCGTCATCACCTTTCAGGTCCTTGGGTTTAAGCACCAGGAACAACGCCTCGGGCAGGGCGAACATCGCCATGGCCAGAGTGATGAAGCCAAACCCGGATTGCAGGTCCATGATACCCATTGTGAAACGCGGAAGATTGAACAGGGCACCTTCTCCGACAGTGGCCATGATCAATCCCATGGTCGTCATGATGATGGCCTTGGCCACTTGCCCCGAACCGGCAAAGGCTGCGATGGCCGAAAGACCTACCACCATCAGCGCGAAGTATTCGGCTGAATGGAACAGCAGAGCGACCGAAGACAGTGCCGGAGCAAAGACCATCAGCAAAATGGCACCGATCGTGCCGCCTGCGAAACTGGCGATTGCTGCGATGGTCAGGGCCTTGCCCGCCTTCCCCTGCCGGGCCATTGGGTAACCGTCAAAGCTTGAGGCCACGGTGCCCGCGACCCCCGGCGCATTCAGCAGAATGGACGACGTCGAGCCGCCGAAGATCGCGCCATAGTAAACGCCTGCCAACAGGATCAGTGCGGCGGATGGATCGCCCATCGAAATAGCAACCGGGATCATGATTGCGATGATCGACATTGGGCCCAGACCCGGAAGCATGCCGATAAACGTGCCGATCAGGCATCCGGCTACGACCATCAGCAGGTTTTGAATTGAGAATGCCGTTTGCAGGCCGATCAGAAGTCCTTCTAGCATGTCAGCCTCCAAACACGCCCGGCAGGGGGCGCATATAAATTCCAAGAACTTCCTGAACCAGATACCAGACGGATCCGGTTGCCACGAACGCGACAGGCAGCATGATGTGCCACTTGCGTTCGCCCAGAATGAAGGACCCGAGGATCAGGAAACTGGATGTCGCGATCAGAAAACCGACCGGGCGCAGGCACAGGGCATAGACAACCATCAGCACAAGAAGAGAAATTGCCTGACCCAGGTGATACTCCCCAAGTCTGCGGTAATCGATATCGGCCTCTTTGACTTCGCTCTTTTCCAAGCCAAGCAGGATGATTGAACACGCGACCACGCCCAGAATAGACAGCACCTTTGGAAACGTGCTGGGCCAAATCGGATTTCTCTGCATGAAAGGAGGAAGACTTCCGTCCATCGTGAACCAGGCGGTGTACCCATATGTTAGGCAAACACCTAGCAAAATAAGCGCGATCCAACGATCCAGCGCCATAACGTCCCCTCCCGTGTATCTTGGTTCTTTGGGACGGCAGAGCGACCGAACGCTCTGCCGTAGATTGCTTTAGAGGAAGCCCAGCTTCTTCATCAGGTCGCTGATCTGCTGTTCCTGACCTTCCAGAAACGCTTCGAAATCGGCACCCGAGTTGTGGATGTTGACCCAGCCGTTACGGGCACGAACCTCTTCCCATTCGGGCGTATCGTACATCTTGGCGATGGCTTGCTGATAGGCGGCCAGCTTGTCCTCGGGCAGGCCGGGGGCAGCAAAGAATCCACGCCAGTTCACGAAAGTGGTGTCGATGCCCTGTTCTTTCATGGTCTGTGCGTCAGGTGCTGCATCAACGCGTTCCTCCGCGGTCACACCGATGATTTTAACCTCACCCGCGTTGGCCAGATCGACGGCTTCCGAGAAACCGGTCGACAGTGCGGCGATCTCACCCGACAGCAAGGCAGCCATAGCTTTTCCGCCCGCGTCATAAGGGATGTATTTAACGCCCAGTGCGTCCTTGCCAGCGGCTTCCATAACCATTGCAGCGACCAGATGGTCCATGCCGCCCGGAACCGAGCCGCCACCGATTGCGGTCGCACCCGGATCAGCGTCATAGGCGGCCAGCAGATCGGCCATCGAGTTGATCGGGCTGTCTTTGCCCACAACAATCGCCGCGTAGTCGCCGATTGTGCCTGAAACCAGCGTCAGGTCACGGAAGTTATGTGGGAACACGCCAGTCAGCGAGCGGATCACGATGGGGGTCGAGTTGACCATCAGTGTGCCGTGGTTGCTGTCGGCGTTTTCGATCAGGAAACCGATGGCTTTACCGCCGCCGCCGCCCGACATGTTCTCGTAGGACGCGGTTCCGACCAGACCTGCATTGGTCAGGGCCTCGCCGGTTCCCCGGGCGGTTCCGTCCCAGCCACCGCCGGCGCCGCCGGGGATCAGAAAGTGGATGCTGTCGACGACTTCTTCGGATGCGGCAGGTCCAACCAGACCAATTGCTGCAACAGCTGCGATCAGGGCCCGACGGCCCAGGTTAAATGTTGTCATTATGTCCTCCCATTTGACAACTGGCCGCTCAGCGGCACAGATTATCCTGCACCTAAACACGTCAACCTGACATCAACCTGTCATGTAAAAAGAAACTGTCCGCAGCCCATGAAATTTCTGCTTGTCGAAGACAATCTCGACCTCGCGAATGCGATCAGGTCCCGTATGCAGCTGGATGGCCATGTCGTTGATCACGCAGCGAATTTAGAGGACGCCCGGGCCTTTGTTTCGACTGAGGAATACGATCTGATCCTTCTGGACATTATGCTGCCCGATGGGGACGGGCGCGAGTTCCTCAGACAACATCGCGCCAGCCGTTTGGATACTCCGGTGATCGTTCTGACCGCGCGCAGTCAGGTTTCGGATCGAATCGGTTCGCTTGATCTGGGGGCGGATGACTATGTGACCAAACCCTTCGACCATGCCGAGCTAGAAGCCCGCTGCCGCGCCGTTCTGCGTCGGAAGTCCGGAAGCGCGAAATCGACGATTGAAATCGGCGGTATCGTTTTTGACCCGGTTGCTGGTCATTTGATCGTCGACGGTGCAACACTGTCGCTTCGCAATCGCGAGCTGAGAATGATCGAACTGTTCATCAACGCGCCGGGTCAGGTGTTTTCCAAGCAAAAACTCGCAGACAGGCTGTTTTCGTATGATGACAACGTGTCGGACAATGCGATTGAGGTCTATGTCGGACGCCTACGAAAGCATCTTGAAAAATCCGGCATGAAAATCACTACGTTGCGCGGGCTGGGATACAGGTTGGATCATGACGACTAGTCCAACCGTTTCGGGATCATTAAGAAACCGACTGGTGTTGACGCTGATCGGCGGAGCAGCGGTCCTGGCGATTCTCTTGTTCCTGACGGTGCGCAGCTATGCTGCAAAGGTCGCCCAGCAGGGTCAGGACGATATATTGGGGGCGTCCGTCTCTTCAATCCTTGATGCTGCCGCACTCAGGGATGGTCAGCTTGAGGTGGATATCCCCTATGCCGCGTTTTCTATGCTCAGCACGCCGTCGGATGACCGGGTGTTCTATGCCATTTATCAGGATGGAGAATTCCTGTCCGGCTACGATGATCTGAGCCTAACAGATGGCCCGATTGAAGGTAGATGGGCCTTTCAAACCGGCGAGGTGCGCGGCGAACGTGTCCGCCAGGTCAGCGCCAGCCGAACGCTTGTCGGCTTGGGCCGCCAGACTGAGATTGAGGTCGCGTTGGGGCAAACACAAGACGCGTTGTCGGATACGCTGGACCAGATTTCACGCAACGCGGCATATTTGGGGATCGGGTTCTTTCTGTTGACCGCCGCGCTATCGTTCTGGGTGACATCCTCAACGATCGGCCAGTTGAACAAACTGACGACCTCGGTCACACGCAGAGGTCCGCAGGATCTAAGTCCGTTCAAAAAACCCGTACCGAAAGAGATGGCGCCGCTAGTGACGTCGCTGAACTCGCTCATGGGTCGTCTGGACCAATCGCTTAGCCAATCCGAGGACTTTATCGCCGAAGCCGCGCACCGGGTGCGAACGCCGCTTGCGACCGTCAGGTCATATGCCGAGGCAACCCTTCATCGTGTTGATCGCGAAGATAACCGCGAGGCCTTGAAGGCCATGGTGCGGGCCATCGACGAAAGCTCACGTGCAGCGGGGCAGTTGCTGGATCACGCCATGATCACCTTTCGGGCGGATCATTTGGAACGTGAAGAGATTGATCTGGTCGTTCTGATCCGCGATCTGGTGCAGCGTCTGATCCCGATTGCCGAAATGAAAGAGTTGACGCTTTCCCTGTCGGGTGAGCCGTCGGTTCCTTACTCGGGCGACTCGATCCTGATCCAGAATGCTGTGCGAAATATGGTTGATAACGCGATGAAATACGCGCCATCTGACAGCGCTGTTGAGATCACGATCATCGCGCATCCCGAACCCCAGATACAGGTGCGCGACTCGGGTCCTGGCTTTCCGCCCGATGAAATCGCTACGCTGACGCGCCGGTTCGAACGCGGACAAAACGCGGTTGGGACCATCGGGTCCGGGCTGGGGTTGACGATCGCGCAGGATGTGGCAACGGCGCATGGAGGTTCGTTGATCCTCAAAAACCGATCAAAGGGGGGCGCATGCGTTATCTTATCGCTTTAATATTGTTGGCTGTTCCCTGCTTCGGATGGGCCGACGATTGGGAAGACCGTCTGGTCTTTAATGAAAGCGCCGAAGGACCACGCCTTCGTGTGATTTCCAGCACCGATACTGTTTTGTTCGCTCCGGTGATCGAGGGTTTTGTCGCTGAAAACCCTATGGTTAGTGTCGAATACCTCGTCTCCGGAACCGCTGACATAAACAGGCGAGTCCGCGCAACGCCCGATGCCTTCGACGTGATCATTTCCAGTGCCATGGACCTGCAATTGAAATTGGCAAATGACGGCTTTGCCCTGCCTATTGACGATGTACAGGTGCCACACTGGGCACAATGGCACCACAGCCTTTTCGCATTCACCTCGGAACCCGCGACAATCGTGATCAACCGAACCGCGTTTGAAGGACAGCCTATCCCCCAGACCCGGCAAGGTCTGATCGAGGCCTTGCGCAAACGACCCGAAGAATTTCGCGGCAAGGTCGGCACCTATGACGTGCGCCAGTCTGGTTTGGGATATCTGTTTGCAACCCAGGATGCGCGCGCGTCTGAGACGTATTGGCGCTTGATGGAGGTTATGGGCGGCCTGGATGTGCGGCTTTATTGCTGTTCGGGCGAAATGATCAATGACCTAGCGGATGGCTCGATCCTGGTTGCTTACAATGTTCTGGGCAGTTACGCCGCCGTCCGCACCGAGGGCAAAGACGCACTTGAGGTCGTGTTACCGTCTGATTTTCAAACAATTATGATGCGCACGGCAATGGTTTCGAATGCCACCCCAGAACCCAAAGCTGCGGAGATGCTGTTACGTTACCTCGTAACTGAGCGACCAGCCGTGGTCGAAGGGGCCAGCCCGCTTCCTCTTTTGCAGCCGAGTGATAGCTCAGACGGGCGCGAGACAATCGGTCTTGATCCCGCGTTACTGACCTTTCTTGACGGGTTGAAACGAACAAAGTTCCTTTCTGCGTGGGAAGATGCCGTTATTCAGGAGTAACACCGCAACCTGAGGCCGACGGGTCGGTAAAAACCGAAACCGGCACCGATGCTGTTGGAATTCCTTTCCAACATGTAATTGTCCCAATTAAATCCGTTTGCTAACGTCACCCACGCGTCGGGGAGGGCGTGTAAATCCAAATGTTGGACTACTCTCATAACACGTGGCTTGTGGCGGCGTCTTTGGCCGTTGCGATGATGGCCGGGTTCACCGGGCTTTATCTGACGCATGGGGCCTCAAAACTGGACGACCAAAAACGCAAGCTGGTCGTGGCGTTGGCCGCGATCATTCTGGGCGGTGGAATATGGTCGATGCATTTTGTGGCCATGCTGGGGCTACAGTTGCCGATCCTGTTTTATTATGACGCCCTGATCACCCTGATTTCCGCACTGGTTGCGATCCTGATGGTTGGTTTGGCACTGCTGATCCTGCATTTCCGTCCCCGTACGATGGGAACGATTGTCGGTGCGGGAGTGATCGTGGGGCTTGGAATTGTCGTTATGCACTATGTCGGCATGGCCGGGATGGAGCTGTGCCGCCCAGTCTACAACGCTTGGGATGTCGTGATTTCGACCCTAGCCTCGGTCGTTCTGTCGGTGCTGGCAATCTGGGCGGCCTATGACAACCGAACGCAACGCAATATTCTGCTGGGAACGGTGTGTTTCGGGTTGGCGGTATTCACCATGCACTTCGTCGCCACCGGCCTGACTGATTTTGTCGCAAGCGATACCGCCGGTCGCGCCGGACCTGCGCTAAACAATCAGGTGCTGGCGATGGGGGTCACGGTTTCCGTGTTCCTGATCTGTGGTGCATTCCTGCTAACGGGCATCACCTTCATCGAACCTGCGGCAGCAGACGTATCGCCCAGCGCGCCAGCACCTGCCCCGGAACCAGAGCCCACGTTGCGGGCCGGGGTTCCGTTTGAGCGGGAAGGACAAACCTTTTTCGCCCAGCCTTCCAATATCGCCGCCATCCGGGCCGAAGGACACTATACCGTTCTCTACATGAACGCCGAGAAACTGTTCTGCCCGTGGTCTATTACCGAAGCTGAATCGCGCCTGGTGCCTGACGGGTTTTTGCGGGCTCATCGCAGTTATCTGGTGAACCCTAAACATGTCTCGCGGTTTGAAAGACACAAGGACAACGGCACTTGTTACTTCGACGGGGTCGATGCGTTGACCAAGGTGCCGGTCAGCAGATCACGTCTGACAGACATACGCGAAGCGCTGGGCCTGTAGTCGCAGTTCGTGCAGCCCATTCGCATTTGGTGAAACAAGCTGCGCGCCCCGTTTTCACTGGCTGGAATGGCCAAGCTTACCGTACTTTTCTTACCGCAGGTCCCCCAAGGCACAACGTCCGGACCCAGGGAGGAAAAACATGATACCAGCCGGTTTTG
The DNA here is from genome assembly GCF_059611225.1 of Ruegeria sp. CDSA246. Lineage (NCBI taxonomy): Bacteria > Pseudomonadati > Pseudomonadota > Alphaproteobacteria > Rhodobacterales > Roseobacteraceae > Ruegeria > Ruegeria sp. CDSA246. The sequence goes on from NZ_JBXWPD010000028.1 coordinate 12,152, forward strand.
AGTATCACCGGCCAGGCGATATCGCCTCGGCCATTGGCATTTTGCAGGAACATGGAGACGAGGCGCGCGTGATCGCAGGCGGGCACAGCCTGATTCCGATGATGAAGTTGCGCATGGCCGAGATGGGCCATCTGGTTGATCTGCAAGCGATCGAAGAGCTCAAAGGCATCGAGGTTGGTGCCGACACGGTTTCGCTTGGCGCAATGGTGACCCAGCATGAGCTGATCACTCATGACGGCTTGGCTACAGCCATTCCGTTGATCCGAGAGGCCGCGCTGCAGATTGCGGACCCTCAGGTGCGCTATGTGGGAACTGTCGGTGGTAACGTCGCCAATGGTGATCCGGGCAATGATATGCCGGGGTTGATGCAATGCCTGAACGCGACGTTCGAACTGTCTGGCCCGGATGGCCGCCGCAGTATCGCCGCACGTGAGTTTTATGAGGCTGCGTATTTCACTGCGCGTGACGATGAGGAAATCCTGACCCGTATTTCGATCCCGGTTCCAGGCGCGGGTGTGGGCCAGGCCTATGAGAAGCAAAAACGCAAGATCGGCGATTACGCGACGGCCGCAGCTGCGGTGGTGGTCGGCAATGGTCAGGCTTCCGTCGCGATGACCAATCTGGCGGACACACCCGTCTGGTCTGAAAGCGCAAGCAATGCGCTGGCCGACGGAGACGTCAGCGGCTGCGTCGCCGCGATGCTCGAAGCCATCGACCCGGTGGCCGACAATCGTGGCCCCGTCGAATTCAAGAAACACGTGGCCGCTGTGATGCTGCGCCGCGCCATCGAACGCGCGCAAAGCCGCGCGGATTGAGGGGAGGAACAACGATGTCAAAAATGCACGTAAAACTCACCGTGAACGGCAAGCAGGTCGAAGGTCTGGCCGAGCCGCGCACGCTGTTGATCCATTTCCTGCGGGAAGATTTGAAAATCACAGGCCCGCATATCGGATGCGAAACCAGCCATTGCGGGGCCTGTACCGTGGATATCGACGGCAAGTCCGTCAAGTCCTGTACGACCTTTGTGGCACAGGTGAACGGGGCCGATATCACTACTGTCGAAGGGCTGACCAATGACGACGGCAGCCTCGGGGTTCTGCAAGAGATGTTCCGCGAACATCACGGGCTGCAATGCGGCTTTTGCACGCCGGGCATGATCACCCGCGCGCATCGTCTTCTGCAAGAAAACCCGAACCCGTCCGAGGAAGACATCCGCTTTGGCATGTCCGGCAACCTGTGCCGCTGCACCGGATATCAGAACATCGTCAAGGCGATCGCGGCATCTGCCGACATGCTAAACGCTCAGAAGGAGGCTGCGGAATGAACGACCAGACTCTGACCCCCGAAGAACGCGTCGCCAACCTCAAAGGGATGGGCAGTTCGCGCAAGCGCGTCGAAGATGTGCGCTTTACCCAAGGCAAGGGCAACTACGTCGATGACATCAAGATGGACGGGATGCTGTTCGGTGCCTTTGTCCGTTCGCCTTATGCCCACGCCCGCGTTGTCAGTGTGAACAAAGACGCCGCACTGGCCGTGCCTGGCGTTGTTGCTGTGTTGACGGCCGAGGACCTGGCTCCGCTGGGTTTGCACTGGATGCCGACGCTGGCAGGTGACAAGCAGATGGTGTTGGCCGATGGCAAAGTTCTGTTCCAGGGTCAGGAAGTCGCCTATGTCGTCGCCGAAAATCGGTACATCGCAGCAGATGCGGCAGAGCTGGTCGAGGTTGACTACGAAGAACTGCCTGTTCTGACCGATCCTTTCGAGGCGCTGAATTCGGACGTTGTCCTGCGTGAAGACCTTGCGGGTCAGACCGAGGGTGCCCATGGCCCGCGCAAGCATCACAACCACATCTTCACGTGGGAACAGGGCGACAAGGACGCCACCGAAGCAGTTCTGGGTGAGGCCGATGTCGTGGCCGAAGAGATGGTTTACTACCATCGGACCCACCCATGCCCGCTGGAGACCTGCGGCTGCGTCGCTTCAATGGATAAAGTCACCGGCAAGCTGACGCTCTATGGCACCTTCCAAGCCCCCCATGCGATCCGGACTGTTGTGTCGCTGATCTCGGGTCTGGCCGAGCACAATATCCGAGTCATCAGCCCTGATATCGGTGGTGGCTTTGGTAACAAGGTTGGTGCCTATGCCGGCTATGTCTGCTCGGTCGTCGCCTCGATTGTCACCGGCCAACCAGTGAAATGGGTTGAGAACCGGATGGAAAACCTGATGTCCACCGCCTTTGCCCGCGATTACTGGATGCAGGGCAAGATCGCTGCGACCAAGGATGGCAAAATCACTGGCCTTTGGTGTCATACCACGGCGGATCATGGTGGATTTGACGCCTGTGCCGACCCGACCAAATTCCCGGCTGGTTTCATGAACATCTGCACTGGGTCATATGACATCCCAACTGCCTATCTGGCTGTGGATGGGGTTTACACCAACAAGGCACCGGGCGGTGTTGCCTATCGTTGTTCCTTCCGCGTGACCGAGGCGGCCTATTTCATCGAACGGATGATCGAGGTTCTGGCCATCAAGCTGAACATGGACGCGGCCGAGCTGCGCCGGATCAACTTTATCCGCAAAGATCAGTTCCCGTATCAATCGGCGCTGGGTTGGGAATATGACTCGGGCGACTATCACACCGCTTGGGACAAGGCACTGAAGGCCGTCGATTATGACGGCTTGCGCGCAGAACAGGCTCAACGGATTGAGGACTTCAAAGCCGGAAAGACCCGCAAACTGCTGGGCATCGGCCTGACGCATTTCACCGAAATCGTCGGGGCCGGACCGGTTAAGAACTGCGATATCCTTGGGTTGGGTATGTTCGACTCATGCGAAATCCGGATTCACCCAACCGGTTCCGCCATTGCAAGGTTGGGGACCATCAGCCAGGGTCAGGGTCACGCCACGACTTTTGCCCAGATCATCGCTAGTGAGATCGGCTTGCCTGCCGACGACATCACGCTGGAGGAAGGTGACACGGACACCGCGCCTTACGGCCTTGGGACGTACGGCTCTCGTTCCACGCCTGTGGCGGGTGCTGCAACAGCGATGGCAGCGCGTAAAATCCGCGCCAAGGCGCAGATGATCGCGGCTTACCTGCTTGAGGTCCATGACGACGATGTCGAGTGGGACGTAGACCGGTTCTCGGTCAAAGGTGCGCCAGAGCGATTCAAGACGATGAAGGAAATCGCTTTCGCCGCTTACAATCAGGCGATCCCAGGGCTGGAACCCGGTTTGGAGGCCGTCAGCTACTATGACCCGCCAAACATGACCTACCCGTTCGGCGCCTATGTCTGCGTTATGGAGATCGACGTGGATACCGGCGAATGGGACGTTCGGCAGTTCTACGCACTGGACGACTGTGGAACCCGGATCAACCCGATGATCATCGAAGGGCAGGTCCATGGTGGCGTGACCGAGGCGCTGGCCATCGCGATGGGTCAGGAGATTGCCTATGATGAGATGGGCAACGTGAAGACCGGAACCCTGATGGACTTCTTCCTGCCCACGGCATGGGAGACGCCCAACTACACCACTGATCACACGGTGACGCCGTCCCCGCATCATCCGATCGGTGCCAAGGGCGTGGGTGAGAGCCCGAACGTCGGCGGTGTACCTGCGTTCTCGAACGCGGTGCATGATGCGTTCCGGCCCTTTGGGTTGGTGCAAAGCCATATGCCGCATGATCATTGGCGGATCTGGAAGATCGCCAATGGGTTGGGGATGCACGGGTAAACGGTTTCGAACCGGCTGTTGCCGGTCCGACCGAACGGAGGGGGTTTTACCCCCTCCGAACCTCCCCCGGGATATTTTTGGCCAGATGAAGATTGGATCCTGGTTTTGACTTTGAGTGATGTTCAGAATGGATTGGCCGCGCAGGGCTATGTTTCCGATGACCGGTTGGCGATGGCGCTGCATTTGGCACAGCAACTTGGGCGGCCATTGTTGTTGGAAGGTCCTGCTGGCGTTGGAAAGACCGAAGTGGCCAAGGCCCTCGCTGCGTGGCAGGACGCCCGGCTGATCCGGCTGCAATGTTATGAGGGGCTCGATGCCAGTCATGCCATTTATGAATGGAACTATCAGCGTCAGCTTCTGGCGATCCGAGCGAGCGAGGCGCAGGGTGGAACGAGCGAAGCACAGCTTTTCTCAGATGAATATCTGCTGAAACGTCCCTTGTTAGAGGCCATCTCGCAAGATGCCCCTCCGGTTTTGCTAATTGATGAAATTGACCGGGCCGACGAAGAGTTCGAGGCGTATTTGTTGGAAATCCTCTCGGACTTCCAAATCACAATTCCCGAACTGGGCACGATCCCGGCGCGTACAAAGCCGACCGTTATTCTGACGGCGAATGGCACGCGGGACTTGTCCGATGCACTGCGCCGCCGGTGCCTGTACAGTTTCCTTGACTACCCGTCGCGTGAAACCGAAATAGCAATCTTGACAGCCCGCATGCCCCAGGTTGAAGGGCAGTTGGCACGCCAGATTGTTGGCGTCGTGCAGGCTTTGCGCAATGAAGACTTGGAGAAGACTCCCGGCATTGCCGAGATGCTGGACTGGGCGGCAGCCCTTTCAGGATTGGGTGTTAACGACATGGCGCAGTCCCGCGAAGAGGTTCAGGCGACTCTTGTCTGTCTTCTGAAAACAGCAGCCGATTATGACGCGGCCCCGCCTGAAGTGATGGATCGCCTGATTGGAAAGGTGGCGTGATGCAGGTCACCCGGTTCCCTTCTCGTGCCTCTGGTCTGGCGGACCGCATGTCTGGTTTCATTGCACATTTGCGCATGAACGGGATGCGCGTCGGACCGGCAGAGACCGGGGATGCCTTGGCGGTGCTGGCGGAAGTAGAGGCGACGGATCTGCCGCAGGCCAGACAAGCGCTGTGTGTCTTGCTGGCCGGTGACGCGGAAGACTGGCGACGGTTTGACGATCTTTTCGATGCATATTGGCTAAATGCAGGGAAACAACGGACCGGAGTGGCGCAAACTGCGCATGTTCGGGTGCAATCCGCCAAGCCGATGATCTGGCAGCAAGAAAGCCAAGACATCCAGGAGACCAGTTCCGATTCGGATCAGGACGCAACCCCTGATGCCGGCGACGGGGAGGCCGTGGGGAGAGACGGTAAGCTGATTGCGACCCGTACGGCCAACCTGTCGCGTCGGGATTTGCGTGAACTGATGGATCAAGACGCACTGAAGCAGGCCGAACAAGCGGCGACAGCGCTGGCGCGCGCCATCCGCGACCGCCGCTCGCGCCGGCGGAAAAAAGCGCTAAAGGGGCCTGCTCTGGACATGCGCCGGATACAGCGCGCCAGCCTTGCACGGGGCGGTGAGCCGATGGAACTGTATCGTCGCGCCCGCCCACCGCGTCCGATGCGGATCGTTGCACTGTGCGATGTAAGCGGGTCAATGACTGTATACTCGCGCGTCTTTCTGGCTTTCCTGAAAGGCTTGATTGGCACAGGAACCGAAGCTGACGCATATCTGTTCCATACGCGCTTGATGCGCGTCACGGATGCGTTGCGCGACCACGATTCGCTGCGCGCAGCAGGGCGGTTGTCGCTGATGGCCGAAGGGTTTGGCGGAGGCACGGATATCTCAGGCAGTCTTGAGCATTTTCTAAATGGATATGGCGCGCGCGCACTGAACGGTCGGACCATCGTACTGATCCTGTCTGACGGGTATTGCAGCTCGGACCCGCAAGCGCTGGGCGATGTATTGGCCCGGATTCGACGCAAGGCCCGGCGGATCGTCTGGCTGAACCCGTTGAAAGGCTGGCGTGACTACCAGCCCATTGCCGCCGCAATGCAGGCAGCTGAGCCGTATCTGGACGCGCACCTGCCCGCAAACACGCTTGAGGCGCTGGCGGCGCTAGAGCCGCAATTCCGTAAGCTGTGAAAGGAGCCCAAATGGCAAGCTTCGACATATTCGACACGATTGAGCAGCTGCGCAAAACTGATGAAGCCTTTTGCGTGGCCACGGTGTTGCGGACTGCGGATGCAACTTCGGCGAAAGCCGGGGGCAAGGCTGCGATTACAAAAGATGGACGGATCCTGGGCCATTTGGGCGGGGGCTGCGTTCAACGTGCGGTTCGATCCTCGGCCCAGCAGGCGTTGGCCAGTGGTTCACCGCAAATGATCCGGGTCAAACCTTCGGAAAAGGTGGTGAACATGGCCGATCCTGATGGCATTCAGACGTTCAAAAGCGGTTGCCCGTCCGGCGGCACTGTCGATCTGCTTGTCGAGCCGTATCAGCACGCACCTCGATTAGTGATTTTCGGCGAGTCTCTGATTGCAGTGGCACTGGCCGCCCATGGGGCACTGGCTGGGTTTCGCGTGTGCCTTAGTGATGGGTCAGAGACTAAAGGTGACTTTCAACGGTTCACTCTGGATTCCGTCCAAAACCTGGGGGTCGAGCCGCGGGATTTCGTTGTCGTGGCTTCGCAAGGACAAGGGGATGCCGCGGCCCTGGCCGCCGCTCTGCAAACGGACGCCAAGCGGGTTTCGATGGTGGCCAGCCATCGCAAGGCCGAAACGCTGGTGGCCAAGCTGATATCGCAAGGTTTGGACCCGATACGAGCTGCGCGGCTGAAGTCACCGGCAGGTCTGAACATCCACGCGATCGACCCGCATGAGATCGCCGTGTCGATCCTGGCTGAAATTGTGCTTTGGCGAAACAGTGACAAATCCAAAACGGAGTCCCATGATGAGAAACGTGCTTAAGCGCCTGAGGTCCCTGTGGCCCGCGCGTCCCGAACAAACTCCGGAAGAGGCGACAGAGACCGCACTTCTGGTTTATCCAAGATGCTGTTGAACAAAGGAAAATTGAATGGAACTGAGTGACGAAGTCCGCATCTCTGCACCGCGGGATGTGGTTTACAAGGCTCTGAATAACCCCGAAATCCTGCAGGAATGCATCCCGGGATGCGAAGAGCTGATCCAGAATTCACCCGAAGATCTGGAAGCCAAGGTGGTCCTGAAGATCGGACCCGTCAAAGCCCGGTTTGCGGGCGCTGTGACTCTGGACAACAGTAATGCTCCAGACGGGTTTTCTTTGACCGGGGAAGGCAAGGGTGGCGCTGCCGGATTTGCCAAGGGCGGTGCCGACGTGACGCTAACCGAAGACGGGGACGAAACTGTTTTGGCTTATACTGCCAAGGTCGATGTTGGTGGAAAAATCGCCCAATTGGGCAGCCGCCTGATCGCTGGAACGGCAAAAAAGCTGTCGGGCAAATTTTTTACCCGGTTTGGCGAGGTTGTTTCTGAACAATCCGTTACTTGAAGCCAAGTCCTACGCTGACGCTCTTTTTGGAATAAACCGACAACATATGCGAAGCTGCCGCGACAGGGATAAACCCCTGTCGCGCTTTTCTTTCGGGCGTAAACTAAGGCTGGCTTACAAGGTTAAACAGATTTCAATAAAGTAATTTGTTTCGCAATTCTCAATTGGCTCTGTTGTCTTAGTTCCGGTACTTATTTGCGTCAGTATTTTGTCGCGGGCTAGAATAGAAAATCGTCCGATCGGCCTTCAAAGTAGCCATGGTTTATGAAATGCTCGGTCGCTGCTTGATGGTCATTTCCGAATGCAGCCTGTAGGTCCGCATAGTTTGCCAGGTAAGTTTCAGCGTCAAAGGTGTCTTTGCTTCGCCCCTCCTGAACACCATGTGCAATAAAATGTGTCGCGCCTGCATCTGAATCAGCCCCAAACGCATTGATCAAATCGACGTGCGAAGCAATATACTCCAGACCATCGAATGCGGTTTCGCGACCCTCTGCGCGACCGTGGAAAATAAAGTGATTTGCACCTGCTTCGGCATCGGCTTTGAAAGTTTGGATGAGATCATTGTGCGAGGCGATGTATTCCAGGCCGTCAAACGTCTGTATTCTTCCTTCGGTGTTACCGTGGGAGATAAAGTGGCGCGTACCAGCGTCACTATTTGCTCCGAATGCTTGGATGAGA
>NZ_JBXWPD010000029.1:0-18517 GCF_059611225.1 Ruegeria sp. CDSA246
CATACACGCACAACTAAAAAGGTAATGCTCAAATACCTGTCGCGCATTCAGCAAACGGTCACCTTCATATCCGCGGAGTTAGTTACTTGCGTTTCTTTAGCTGCCAATGTTCGTGGCAAAGCAATTCCGCTTTGGGCTCATCGCGGACCTTGGAGGCAGCGCGGCATGCTGTGATAAAATTTTCCAGTCAACGTCGGGTTGTCGTTGTGGGCGGGCATGGCGGATCGGAGGATCAACCATGGAAACACCAAACTTACCTGCCATTCGTGCTCTTCGCCCAGCCTGGAACAAAGGACGCATCGTCGGCCAGAAGCGACCGCTGAAACCAAAACATGTCTGGGCAATCCGAGTTCGCCTCGAGCTTGCCGAAAATCATCGCGATCTTGCGCTCTTCAACATGGCAATCGACAGTAAGCTTCGCGGCTGCGATCTGGTGAAGATGAAGGTCGCCGATGTCATGTCATCGGGTCAGATTAAGGAACGGGCTTCGGTCCTTCAAAGCAAGACGCAGAAACCCGTGCGCTTTGAGATATCAGAGGGCACACGTGCCTCTGTTGAGAAGTGGATGGAAGATGAGCTGATGGTCGGTTCGGAGTACCTTTGGCCCGGCCGATTTCATGAACGCCTGTACATCTCGACACGCCAATATGCACGGATTGTCCGCGATTGGGTCACGTCGATCGGCCTCGAAGCAAGCGCCTACGGCACCCATTCCATGAGGAGAACCAAGGTCACTCAGATCTACAAGAAGACCGGAAACCTACGCGCTGTTCAGCTTCTGCTTGGCCATACTAAGATGGACAGTACAGTCCGGTATCTCGGCGTCGAACTCGAGGATGCCCTAGCAATCGCCGAAGCGATAGAGATCTAAAATCAACGGGCCGCTCTCGCGGGCGGCCCTAAGCGGACACCCAGCAGGCGTTCTTGATGCTGTAGTCGCAGCCCGCTTTGCGGTCATTCGCTGCATACGCAACATCAGGGCAAGATCGAACTCACGATCTGCAGGGCTTTGCAGACGTTCCCTTTGGAAGGCCATGTGCCCGCTTGGCTGAGGGACAACAAGTTTTATTTCAAAGTCGCATACTCATCTCATGCCATGCCATTCCTCCGTGGTCGGAGGCAGACCGCCTCAGATATCCATAGCCGAGCTTTTCATAGAGTGGCACATGATGCTCTTTGCACATCAGATGGATCGTCTCCTTGTTCATCTGCTGCATCCGCCTAACAAACTCATCCATCAGAGACCTTGAATGGCCCTTGCCTTGTTCGGTCGGGTCTACGACGACGGACATGATGACCACATTGGGAGCGTCAGGGTCGTGGCCGATAAGCTCCTTGAAGTCCTCGTCAGACATCTCAACCTCATGAGCGCATCCGCAGTTGATGAAGCCCACAACCGCTCCATCCACTTCGAGGATCAGAAAGCCATCGGGGTAGGTCTCAATCCGTTTGCAGATTTTGGCGTGTGTCGCAGCCTCTTCACCTTCGTAGGCGGAGATCTCGATTTCAAAGCAGCGATCCGCATCAGCGGTTTGGGCATTTCTAAAATTGCGCATACAAATCTCCCATGTGTCTTAGAGAGATATAGCCCAAGAAACTCGAAGCTGTCTTGCGGCCAGCAAAGCGTATCGATAACCAGCCAAAGGCGCGAATTGCAGCCTCAGCCGATTTCGGCTCGAACTGTTCATCTGACGGTTTCAGCAGGTCATAGGGTCGGTTTAGGCGGCACCAAGGTCCGGAAAACGGGACAAAATTGCCAGTCGCAGCACGCGCATAATCACGAAGAGTTTGCAAAAATCAGCGGCGAACGGCCGAAATGATGACGGACGGAGCCGGGACCAGAAAACCGCCATTGTGTTTAATACCTTGTGAGCGAGTACGTGCCGCCAAATCAGAGCGAATTGCATCTCGTTTTGTGACTGGCTGCGCTCCCAAAAGTGATGCTGCGCGAACGGCACCCTGATCAAAGGCATCAAACAAGCCTTCAGGTTGCTGCAGATACAGTTCTGAGGGCACGTCGATCAACTGAACCTCTGCAAATCCCGCTTTGGCGACCATAGGTTCAGCAGCTGAGCGGTCCACAAGCATATGGGCATCAGGTCCGAAGGGCAATGTGACCGAGGGGTCGCCCAGGCGTCCAACCGCATCGAACAACCAACCGAATGCACCATCTGATCCTTTCCCTCTCCAGATTGAAAACGCGATACGCCCGCCCGGTCTCAATACTCTTGCCGCTTCCGCCAAACCACGTTCAGGATCGGGAAAGTGCGGTACGCCAAAACCAATAGTGACAGCGTCAAAACTGTTATCGGCAAAGTCCATTGACATCGCATCTCCTTGGACAAAGGAAGCGCCCGGCACAGCAGATTGAGCAAGGGATATCATAGCCGCAGAAAAGTCGAGTCCAGTTACAGAAGCGCCTCTTGCCGAAAGTTCCGAAGCGACAACACCATGCCCGGTGCATAGATCAAGAACCGTTGACTTAGATCCAGCCGAAACCGCATCCGAAAGCCTTTGCGCAACAACGAGCGTAGCTCGGTCGAACCCATCTGCATAACCCTTGGCGATAGCTGGATTGGCCCAGCCTTCGCGCTCCATCTTTTCAAAATCATTGAGGTCGGTCATGCATCCTCCAAATCAAGTCAACGTAGCACCAACAGTTTTCTGAAGCTAATGGAAGCACTCTTGGCGCCGAACGACACCCTCCCGACAATTGCGTTATGACGTCTGCTGTGGGCTCTTCCAACCTTTTCGCCGCGATTTGCACCAAGGATCGGTCTGGGATGGGTCGACGTTCGCCGCGCGTCGCATGAACTGGTAATGTGCGGACTTTGCCGCCGTTGCTCTTCCGAATGTTTGCTGACGCAGCATTCGCTCGCCTGTGCGGCACGTTCATCGCTGCAGAGCAGCTGAAGTCGCCAGACCGGTCTTCCCTGACCAGATCGTTAATAACCAGTCGCACCGAGTCACAGGTGCGCAGTCTGCACGATCGTAAGCACTGTTTGACCGATGATCGCGTGGGGGGTCCAAGGAATGCGTTCTGCCGTGGTTCGAGCCACCGTGGCCAGACTCTGGTCCGCATCAGGCGCTCAACATGCGTCCACCTTTGTCGGAAATCCATATCGAGAAACGCCAACTAGGTAGCCCGACCGCGCGGGGCTGGATAAAGCTCTAACATGCGGGAGCAAAGCCTAATGCTCAGCCGTCTTCGGAACCGACCTGCGTGAGTAGAAGCCGCTTCTTTCTGTATGTCGACGCTGGCATTCCAACATATCGCCGGAAAGCATTTCGAAAACTCGACGTTTCTGTGTACCCAACCTCTCCGGCGATTTCGTCAATTGGCAGATCCGTAGTTTCCAGCATCTGTTTAGCTTCTTCGATCCGCAGTGTTTGAACGTAATCAACCGGGGTTTGCCCTGTGGCTTTTCGAAAACGGCGTAAAAGGCTACGTTCAGTCAAACCGCTTCTTGCTGCCATGGCGGCGACCGGCTTCGGTAATGCGTAGTTATCAGCGGCCCAAACCTGCGCGTCTGCAACTAGTGCATCATCGTGCTGTGTGCCAGCCGTCAGCGAGGCATAGTGCAACTGTCCTTCTGTATGGGGCTGCAACAGATAGATCTTGGCAATGCGACGGGCCTCGTCAGGGCCTGCGATGCGCCCGATCAGATAGAGCACGAGATCGCCCCAGGATGATGCGCCACCCGCTGTCACGATCCGGTGCCCTTCTCCCGCCGGAACCAGAATTCGTTCGCGACGCACTTTTATGTCGGGATACTGCCGCGCAATCACATCACAGAAACTCCAGTGGCTTGTCGCATCAAGACCGTCCAGCATCCCGGCCTCGGCGAGCAGATAAGCGCCGGAACAGACCGAGGTGATCAAGGCTCCGTCATCGCGTGCTTTCTTAAGCCAGGTAATCATCGGGGCGAATTCATCCGGGACACCAGTTCCCGGTGCGAAGTGAAAGTCTGGGACGATGACGAGATCGGGCTTTACAAAACTGTCCAGCGATCCATCCGGTGTGATGCGCCGTCCGTTGATGTCCTGATAGGCGGCGCCGTCACACGATATCAGAGCCGCATCAAAAACAGGCGGTTTAGGGGCCGTACCATGCAACATTTCCCAGTCACGTCCGACGGACGCCAGCGCGTCAAGAATGCAATAAGCGGTTGAGGTGCCGACACAGGGCATGGTCAGAACTGCAGTTCGGCAGGTGGATTTCTCTTGCAGCATCAGAGTGTCCGATATTCACCTATTTTGGAGTTTATTGGGCGTTACATCAAAAAACCTCGTTACGCAACGCCTCGTTCCTGACCAAAACGCGCACGATTGAGTGCCTCCAAGGGAGGGCGCTGGTCCGTAGCACAAGGGTGAGGGTGTCTGAAATTCACCGTTATTGGCATATCTGAGCATATCGCGACTCGGCCGCGGCTGCCAAACAGTCTCCAGCATTTAAGCCAAAACCCTGTCAGACCGGAGAATTCCAATGAACAAGCAACCCGCAATCACATTTGATACGGCCAAGGCTGAAGGATTTGCCGAACTCATGGGTGGCGCGCTGAACGCAGCCTCGCTGGCGCTTATGTCTTCGATCGGCCATCGCTCCGGCCTGTTTGACGCATTGGCAGCATTGCCCAATTCAACCTCGCGCGCGTTGTCTGACGGCGCGGCCCTGGCAGAGCGCTACGTTCGCGAATGGATGGGCGTGATGGTGACATCCGGGGTTGTGGAATATGACGCGAAGGCAGGAACCTATTTTCTGCCCCCTGAACACGCAGCCCTTCTCACCACTGCGGCGGCGCCCGACAATATGGCGGTCACCTGCCAGTTTATCGGCGTGATGGCGTCGGTCGAAGAAGAGATGGTTGCCCGGTTCCGCGATGGCGGTGGGACGCAGTATCACGATTACTGTCGCTTTCACGAAGTCATGGCCGAAGACAGTGCGCAGCTTGTGGTATCCGCGCTGATTGAACACATTCTGCCTCTAGACCCCGGGCTGATTGCACGGCTGGAAAGCGGCATTGACGTGCTTGACGTCGGGTGCGGCGCAGGCCGGGCGATGATGGAATTGGCCAAAGCCTTTCCAAACAGCCGGTTTGTCGGTGTCGATCTTTGCCCCGATGCCTTCGCGGTAACGCAGGTCACGGCACATCGGAACGGGCTTTCCAACCTATCCTTTCGTGGACAGGATCTGTCAGGCGTCACAACAATGGGCAGCTACGATCTGATCACTGCTTTTGACGCGGTCCATGACCAAAAGGACCCGCAAGGCCTACTGGATCTTGTGAAAAACTCTCTGGCCGATGACGGGCTGTTCCTGATGCAAGACATCGGCGGGTCACGTGATCTGGAAAAGAACATCGAGAACCCTTTTGCACCGCTGCTGTACAGCCTGTCTTTGATGCATTGCACGCCGGTTTCAATTGGTCAGGGCGGCCCCGGTCTTGGGGCGATGTGGGGGGTTGAAACCGCGCAAGAATACCTCGCCCGCGCGGGGTTTGATCGGGTTGAAACCCATCGCCTGCCTCACGACCCGCTCAACGCCTATTTTCTTGCGCGCCCTTAGCCTCAAAGCATCAACGGAGACACAAAATGACTATTCCCCCTAACGCACATGCCATCGTTATCGGTGCCGGATTGTCCGGCATGGCTGCGGCCACGGAACTGCTCAAACGCAGCGTCCCTGTCACCATCCTTGAGGCATCCGATCGCGTCGCTGACCCTTGGCGCGCGCGTCATCCTAGGCTTCGACTGAACATCCATCGCAATTTTACCCGCCTGCCGGGGCACCATGAGCCACGCGCAATGGACAGGTTTTTGCCTCGTGACGCTGTGGTTGACTATCTGGGCGACTACGCGGACGGGCTGAAAGAACACATTGTGTTTAATACGTCTGTCTTGTCCGTGCGTCGTGATGGCGATCATTGGCAAGTCAACACCAACAACGACAGATATACGTGCACTGATGTTGTCGTGGCCACAGGTCGCGAAAAAGTGCCCGAAATGCCCGTTTGGCCGGGACTGGAGGACTTTGGCGGCAAGGTGATCCATGCTGCAGAATTTGGCGATCCGTCGGACTATGACGGCAGGAATATCGTTGTTGTCGGGGCCGGAAACTCTGGTTCCGATGTGCTGAACCACCTCTCGCGCAGCAACCCCGGCCGGGTCTGGGTCGCCGTTCGTCATGGACCTTCGATCCTGCCGTCCAAAATTCTGGGCTTTTCACTGCAACGCATGGCGAACCTGTTTGCGCGTTTCCCAAAGTGGTCGCTCGATCCGGTATTTGGCTTCATGCAATGGACGTTTTTTGGCAATCTGCGGCGCCATGGCTTGCCGCGCCATAAGCTTGGCGGCGGCTCTCGCATGCTCAAGGATGGCGTGACATTTGCGCTGGATGACGGGTTTGTGGCTGCGCTGAAAGCGGGGCGCTTTGAGGCCGTGCCTCAGGTCGTTGGTTTTGGCGACTACACCGTCGAACTGGCCAATGGCCGTAAACTTCGCCCAGACGTTGTGATCTGTGCAACAGGCTACAGGCCTGATCTTGAGCGGCTTTTTGGTGAACTTGGTGCACTGGATGCCAAGGGCTATCCGCGGCAGCCGATGGGGCAGGAAGACGTCAACAATCCCGGCCTGTGGTTCACAGGCTATGCTCCCGTGTTTCAGGGGTTTTTCCATGCCGCCGGGGTAAGCGCGGTTCGCATCGCTTCGCAGGTGGCCGCCCGCACGGAAAGGGCACCCAATGCGCCGCACCAGCGGCAGGTTGCCCATCGTCCCCAGATGCAGCCCCGCTTCGCAAAAGGAGCAGAACAATGAGCATCACAAACAGCACCCATGTGCCCTATTCCAAACCAACAATCTTCTACAACGTTATGGCACGTTTTTGCATGTGGAGGGATCGGCGACGGCTTGCCCATAGGGGCCGCAGATTCGCAGAGCTGCCTCTCGGTCTGTTTCGGGATGTCGGGCTTGAACATCTCAGTGATCTCAAAACCGATCCAAAATTCCCGCATCGCATACTTTAGCAACGCAAGTCTCAATCGCCCCAAGTCCCAAAGGAAACCAAATGTCTATCTACAAGACTTGTAAATTGGCCACCGCCCCTGGATCAATCGGTTCGCTTACCGCAGCGACGCTGACGGGATACATTGCTGTAGCGGGTACTTCGCTGGCGCTGGTCTTGCTGCTGGCGCCAGGATCTACTCGGGCGGAAAACCTGATGCGAGCGCAATGGCCGGATAGCCTTCGGGACAGTGATTTCCTTTTTGAAGGCGCACCAGACGAAGCCCTCGTTGAGCTCGGGCGCAATCTGTTCTTCGACCCGATCCTTTCGGGCAATCGCAATATTTCCTGCGGGACCTGCCATGATCCGGCGCGCGGCAGCGGCGATGGCGTCGCCTTGTCTATAGGCGAAGGAGGGACCGGGTTTGGCCCGGAACGGCGGACCAAAGATGGCATCACCGAACGTATTCCGCGCAATGCACAGGCGTTATGGAACATCGGCGCTAAGGAGTACCTGTCGATGTTTCATGACGGGCGGGTGGAGCCTGATCCGGCGCACACCTTTCAAAGCGGGTTCTGGACACCCGCACGCGAACATCTGCCACAAGGGTTGGATAACCTATTGGCGGCGCAGGCCATGTTCCCAGTACTTTCCGCGTCTGAGATGGCAGGACAAAAAGGCGAAAACCCCGTGGCAACCGCAGTGGCCGAAGACAGGGTCACCGACGCTTGGGATTTGCTGGCAGCACGTCTGCAGGCCACACCAAAATACCAGGATTTGGCCCGCGCCGCCTTTCCCGATCTGGACGCGATTACCATGGTGGCAGCGGCCAATGCGCTGGCCGCATTTCAGTCCCGTGCTTTCCGCTCAGACAACAGCCCGTTTGATGCCTTCTTGCGCGGCGATCTTACGGCTTTGTCCGAGGACGCTCGCGCCGGGGCTGATTTGTTTTATGACAAGGCAAAATGTGCGGCCTGCCACATGGGCAAATTGCTGACTGATCACGAATTTCACGCCATTGCCGTGCCGCAAATCGGGCCGGGCAAAGGCCACGGTGAGGACAAGAGCCTTTGGCGGGCATCCGGGTTTGCCCGTGCCACAGAGGATGAGGGCCGTTATCGTGTATCATTCGACCCGACTGACCTCTTTGCGTTCCGCACGCCGTCCCTGCGGAATGTCACGCTCACGGGACCATGGGGGCATGACGGAGTTTTTGCTGATCTGGAAATGATGGTGCGCCATCATCTCGACAGCGTGGCCTCGCTGGAGGCATATGATGCCGATGCCACCGAATTACCGGTCATTGACCAGTTCATTGAACAGACCGGCAATGGATCGTCTTTGATCTTTCGCCCTGTGAATCCGAAACGGCGTACGGCCTTTGATCTGCGTGACACATGGGTGCAGAAATCTGATGCGTTGCGTGGAAGGATTGCACAGGCAAATACCCTGGCACCTGTGACGCTGAGTGATCGCGAAGTGGCCAGAATTATGGCCTTCCTCGAAGCATTGACGGATCCCTCTGCCAAAGATCGTTCTGATCTTATTCCGCGAAGCGTTCCCTCAGGACTTACTCCGCAGCCGACGCCGAAATTGCCGGACGGCTAAAGGCCCACTCCGCGACCTCCCAGCCCCATCTGCAATTTCACCAGAGCTCCGGCACCCGTACCCGCCGGTTCACCAGGCAGATTTGCCTCCCACCAACCAAAAGGACCCTAAAATGAAACCCATCTTTCTTATCAGCGCTGCCGCGCTTACCCTTACCACTGCGACCCAATCTGGCGCAGAGGACGCCACCAAGACCAGCTATGATCCGCCGGAAAGCATGTCGCTGACCTTTGTCTTTCACATTGACGACGGCATGGCCGAACAGGATGTGTTCTATGAAGAAGTCCCGGGCTCAGGAGAGGTGTTCCGTCCCACAGCGGCGACCCGCGATATGGACGCGCCGCTCTATGCGCCGGGGGTCGAAGTAAAACACAACTTTCTTGACACCAGTGATACAGGTCCATACCCCAAGGGCCGTCCGCTGGGACTAACCCTTGGCGAATGGTTCGCGGCCAAAGGCAGCGGCACATACACCTGTGAAAATGGTGTCGGCACCGTCGATTTGGCCTTTGAAAACCTGATCCCGAACGGAGTTTACACGATATGGCATGACTTCATGGTCTGGCCACCAACTGACCCGTTCATCGGCACCTATGATCTGCCATTTGGCGCCCGCGATGGATCTGAAAATACTTTTATCGCCAATGCCGACGGGTCCGCTGATTTTGAGCGCACGATCACACCCTGTCTTCAGCTCAGCGGCGAACATCTTGCTGCCGACCTGGGTCTGGCGTGGCACTCCGATGGCAAGACCTATGGTCCGCTGCCGGGCGAATTTTCGACCGTCACGCATGTTCAGATGTATGTCGCGCTGCCTGAACGCACCGGTCTCTGAGGCTGCGTATTGGAGCGGGTTTTGTGCCCGCTCCGATCATTGGAAGCAGGTGCAAATTGTCATGTAATACAACACACCGCTTCCACGTCTTGCCCCGCTCAACAGATGTGAGACGCAACGATAGATGTCCGAGGCTTGCCGGACTGGTTGCCGGTTGTGCAAACCACCTCCCGTCTGGGCAAGCTATGCTACGAGGCCAAGACATGACTTCACCCGCAAGAACCGCCCCAACAAGGAGCCCAGCCATGAAGATCATTTGCATTGACCAGGATGAAACCGGAGGCTCACGATTTTTGGATCATGCCTGGGTTCTGGAAGAAGGCAGTTTCACGCCGCCCTCTCCATCGGGATACCGCATCTCGCCACCGTTGGACGCCGAGAGAATTCTGATGATGCATCATCCCGCAGGTTATGTGGATGCATGGCACACCGCGCCAGCCGTGGTTCTTGGGACGGTCCTGCGCGGGACCGTGCGCATAGAAACCAGCAATCTGGATACGCGGATTTTGCAGGTTGGGGATCAGTTTCTGGCGCGTGATCTTCAGGGGAAAGGTCATCGCATGTTTGAGGTGAATGAAGGACCTTATGATCTGGCTCTTGTTGTACTCACACAAGCACCCGTCGCGGTCGATTGTTTCCAATGAAGCTGTATTACTACCCAGACGCCTGTTCGCTTGTCGTCAATATTGCCCTGCGGGCGGCAAACATTCCGTTTGATTTGATCGAAGTTGACTACGCTTCTCGTCAATTGCGGGATGGTTCCGACTTTTCCAAAATCAACGCAAAGGCCTATGTCCCGGCATTGGTGCTGGATGATGGGAGTTGCCTGACAGAGGTGATTGCCATTCTGGACTGGATCGACTTCAAAGCACCAAAGGCCGCGCTGCTGGGCCTGCAAGGGACCACTTGGCGACAAGAGGCCATGACTTGGCTTGTTTTTGTTGCGACAGAAATCCACAAAAGCTTCAGCCCGCTATTTCGCCCGAACACCCCGCGAGAGTTCCTTGTGCCCGGTCAACATCACCTGAAAAACCGGTTGTCCGTCATTGAGACACAATTGACGGGGCGGCAATATTTGTGTGCAGACACTCCCAATGGTGCAGATTATTACATGTATGTTATGTCTCGCTGGATATGCGACTCTGGGCTTTGCACCCGTGATTGGCCTGCCATACGAGCCCACGCAAATCGGATCGAAACGCTAACCTACGTTCAGGATGCGCTTGCCTCTGATATCAGATGACGCGGAGTCTGTTCTCGCAAGGTTTTTGCTACACAAGAGAAATGAACCATGGATATCGCGGAACTATCGGCCCGCCTGATGGGTATGGATGACGCCACCTGGCAACGACATGCGAACCCGTGGAGTGGTTGGTCGCGCATGACAATCCTTCCGCTCTTTTGCCTGGCTATCTGGAGCCGAGTCTGGCTGGGCTGGGGCGCACTTTGGTTCGTTCTGGCCGTTGTCATTTGGACCTGGCTCAATCCACGCTTGTTTGGCCCGCCGCAGCATCACGACGCCTGGATGACCAAAGGTGTGCTGGGTGAGCGTATTTGGCTTAATCGCAAAACGGCGTCGATCCCCATCCATCATGCACAAGTCATAAGTCGTTTGACATATGCCGCCGCGCTCGGGGTCGTCATTCTCGCAGTCGGGCTTTGGCGGCTCGAATTGGGTTGGGTATTCGTAGGCTCGACGCTGGCTATAGGTGCAAAGCTCTGGTTTCTGGACCGCATGGTTTGGCTGCTGGCTGACACGAGTGACTGAGCCCTCAATGCTCATTTCTGCAGACAGAACTGAGGAAATCGGTGCATCAGCTGAACTTGACCGTCAATGTCTTACCAGCGCTTTCGCAATCTCTCGCAGGTGTCTGTGACCTGTTCCACAGCAACCGCCGAAAATGTCCATATGCGGGTAGCGTTCCGTCAGGCTGAACAGTTGTGAGCCAAGTTCGACAGGATCGCCATCCTCAATGTGGTGCAATTTGCACAGGGCCAGCTTCTCCATCTTCGACGCATTCGGGCGCACGCCGCGCAGCCGTTTGATCCAGTTTCCGTTCTCAAGGGCCGGTTCGTATTCAAGCGGGTGGGAACAATTGACAATGTAGTACTCCGGCGCCGCCTCTCCGGCCTGCATGTCGATTTCAACTATGGCCTCGGCAAGCGTGGGGCCTGATTTCAGCCTGCACGTACTGTCGAGCGTCAAAGAAACCGACAATGGCAGACCGATCCGTTCCGCCGCGCGTAGGGCACCAACAGATTCCTCGATATTGTTGAATGTCAGTGCGCTGACGAAATCCACATCTGCCCGCTTCAATGTCTCCAGTTGAACGGCGTGATACTCTTCGGCGGATTCGGCGGTGATTTCCTGATTGAGGCTATAGGCATCGCCGCGTGGCCCGAGAATTCCGCCAATCAGAAGGTTTGGAATATCACCTTCATACCCTTTTGAAATTTCGCGGAGAAGCTCAATTGCGGCAATATTTGCATCTGCCAAGCTTGACGCTGAATAGCCCAGTTTTGCACCCCAGTCCGGGCTGGCGCGATAGTCAAAGCCGGTCAGCAGAAACGACAAGCCAAATTCGGCAGCAACATCAAGCTGCTGAGAAATCACATCTCGCATTGCGGAAACAGCCCGAGGATTGTCCATAAGCGGTAGCATTGAAAACTCAGGCAATTCAAACCCATGGCGATACATGATTTCTGTTTCTGTACCGCCTTCGGTCAGAAAGAACTCGCCGGAACCCATTGGTGGAAGTGGGGATTGAACGGTCATATTAGACCTCCGGCTGAATGTTCTGGTTAAAGCGAAACCGGTTTTCAGGGTCATATTTGATCTTGATCTTGACCAACCGCTGATAATTCGCGCCAAACGTAGCCCGCGTCAACGCGTCCCCGTCCTCTCCATGGCCAGGAAAGTTCAGATAGGCCCGGCCGTGATGACCGTACGGTTCAGCGCTTTCCCAGCCCTGACGTGACCAGCCAATATTGGCCGCATCGTCACCCGGATCTGACCACACGCCATCCAGGGAATACATCCAGCCCATGGATCGGTCACCAAAGGCCGTTGCCTCTGCCGCGACTGCTGCCGTGGCACCACCAAAGTTCCACAAAGACGAGATCGAGTTGTCCGAAGGGGCAGCGGAAGCGTTCTTCATCGCCAGATCAATCATTTCATCCGACAATTCCGACAGGTAGCGCGCCTTCCAGTAGCACCGATATTCTCCGGCTGGCATCAGCGTGTCAAAGAGCTGTTGCACATCACAATAATTCATTCGGCTCGAGAAGTCGGTCACCATATTGCCGAGTTCACTAAGGGGTTGCAGCAACGCCTCTCCCTCGGCGGCATCTCCGTTGTAGACACAAGCCAAAGTATAGACGCGTTTTCCCCAGCTTTCCTCTGGGAAGTCTTCACCGCCCGCCGTTGAAAACTCGCACAGTGATCCAACTAGATCACCGTGTTTCGCCAGAAAGTCGCGCCATGCCCGGATGGGTCCAGGCCCGTCCTCAACAGCATAGATCGGGGCAGCAAACATGACTTCGGGGCCGATGGGATGCAGGGCAAAGTCAAACCGGACAACCACTCCAAAGTTGCCGCCACCGCCCTTGAGTGCCCAGAGCAGTTCAGGGTTTTCTTTTGCATTCGTGTGAACCAACTTACCATCGGCGGTCACCACATCTGCCGCAACAAGATTGTCAATCGACAACCCATGCTTGGCCCTCAGCCAGCCGATCCCACCTGACAGGGTCAATCCGGCAACACCGGTATCCGAGATCAGGCCACCGGGTGTTGCCAAACCATGGGCCTGGCTTGCTTCGTCCACGTCCCGCCAAAGCGCTCCGCCTTCCACCGATGCGGTGCGATTGTCGGCATCCACAGTCACGTTGCGCATCAGTCTGAGGTCGATCATCAGACCCTCGTCGCAAACTGCATGGCCCGCAACATTGTGGCCCCCCGCGCGAATAGAGATTGGAAGATCGTTGTTGCGCGCGTGATTAACAGCGGCGACAACGTCATCTGCATTCCGGCAGCGTACGATCATTGCAGGCTTCCGGTCGATCATCGCGTTCCACACGGCGCGCGTCTCATCAAACTCTGCCATGCCGGGCATCAATGTCTCAGCTTTGAGTCCGACAGGTGATAAATTCTGGTCTGTATCCATACTGTTCATAATGCAATTCCCTTTGTGATCTTCTGGGATGCTATGCCACTGGCGGCACCCACATCAGTGGCAAGATGGCCAAAGATGCGGCATACTGGACAAACGAATATGGCAAACTTGCCAAAACCGTGCCATTTCAGACAGGAGGGTTATATGGACACCGCCAAAAAACCGCTCATCGTGCTGCTCGCCGCCCCGGAAACATCCGCATCGGTCCTCTATGGGCTCTACGATGTCCTGATGTCAGCAGGTGCAGTTTATCCGGATATGGTGACCGGTGCCCCGGGTGATGAACTTCTGGATGTCCGCATCGTATCCGCAGATGGCAAGCCTTTTCACTGTATCGGCAATATCCCGGTGGAGCCACAAAGCTCCATTGGCGAAATTGACGATGCCGACGCTGTTGTGATCTGCGACCTGTACACATCGATTTATGATGTGCCCAAAGGTCGATATCCACGCGAAGTCGACTGGCTCAAGCGGATGCACCAGCAGGGGGCGTTACTGACATCGGTGTGTTCCGGCTCCTTGTTGCTCGCGGAGTCCGGGTTGCTGAATGGCCATCAGGCGACTGCACATTGGGCCTATCGCGATATGTTTCAGCGCCATTTTCCCAAGATTACATTTCGCAATGAAACAGTACTTTGCCTGGCAGCTGAGGCTGACCGGATCGTAACCGCAGGTGGGGTCACCGCCTGGCATGACCTCACGGTCTATCTGATTGCACGATATTGTGGTTACCAAACCGCGATTGAAACCGCCAAGGTCTTCCTGTTCAGTGGGCACGCCGAAGGTCAGTCACCCTATTCGGTGATGACCCGCCCGATGGAATCAAACGATGGTCCGATCTCTGATTGCCAGGTTTGGATCGCGGATCATTACGCCTCTGCCAAGCCGGTTGAGAAGATGGTTGAGCGGTCGGGGTTGAATGCACGGACCTTTTCGCGAAGATTTCGCATGGCGACGGGCTTTGCCCCGATCGAGTATGTTCAGGCGCTTCGCGTCGAAGAAGCCAAACAAATGCTGGAGACTGATGAGCTTTCAAATGACGATGTCGGAGCGGCTGTTGGATATGAGGATCCGGCATCCTTTCGGCGCGTATTCAAACGCGGTACCGGTTTGTCGCCGGCGGCATACAGGAAGAAATTCCAGCGTATCTCTCAAATCGCCCGTCCGCATTGAGTATTGCTTAAACCCGAAGTGAACCAAAGATCTTTCACACAAGTGCTACGAACTCACAGATAGTTTGCCGCTATGTAAGTCTGCAGTTTCAGATTTGGCGGGGCCCGCATGAATGACCCGTTGTCCTGCTGCGTCGCAGCGCACCAGTTTGTGCTACTTCGACATTTCTTATGATGCGAGCGTACGCAACGAGAATTCGACAGTTCCGTTGTGGGCTCGAGGCAGACGTTCGCAAAATCGCGATGTATGTCCGCTTTGCGGACATTGCTGCCGTTCATGCACGACGCAGCATTCCTAAATGATCTGTTTTGTAGCTGGGGCAAAACAAACCTTGATGAGTTTTAACATGGAGGTACGATTGAACTGCGCCGATCTCTGTTGCTTAACGTCATGTCCACGCCCGAACTGGGTGGTATCAATCCGGTCTCAAACCCTCTATGGCTGCCTGAAACCAAGTGAGGACACCCAATGCCTAAATCCAAAAAGCCCAAGGCAAAGCGCCCGGGTGCAAACCCTGTCAAGAAGCCTGCTTGGCATCAAGCGCTCAACGGCACTGCCGGACGACATGGGGAGAGGCCAACTAAGACTGGCAAAAAGGCACAGAATAAATCGGCATAGGCCGACTGCAATTTTACAGTGACTTGGTGAGATAGCCGCATTGGGCATCTTGGCAACTGCGAAACAGGAGTTGCGCCGGTGGTAGAGCCAGAAACATTTGCGTTCCTTGCGGATCTCGGAATGAACAACCGCAAAGCCTGGATGGACGAGCACCGCGAAGAACGCGACGACGCCTTGCGCAATTTCGCTGGTATCGCAATGACACTGCACGACTATGCTGATCGCTTTGATCCTTTCGTCGCTGAGGCGGGGATCAAACCAAAGCGAAGCTACACCAAGTTCTTTCAGGAGCCGCGAGACCGCATCGGGCGTGCACTATACCGCTCGGACGTGGATGTTTTTGCCAATGCTGGTAATCCCGCAGAGGACTTCGGATACTACCTCCACATCGAGCCAGGGAATTGCCACGCGGGTGCAGCATTATTCCAACCATCCAAGGCCGCGCTCGCTCGTTTGCGGATGCGTTTGGTCGATGATCCGAACGGCATGAGTGCCATCTTGGCTGGCCCTGAGTTCAAAAAGACTTTCCCAGACGGAATTGTCACGCGAAAGGCGTTGGGCACTGTGCCGGAAGGCTTTGCAAGTAGCGACCCCGCCGCACCCTATTTGAAAATGGCTGGCCTGGGATGCCGCAAAGATTTGCCGGACGCTCTGCTGCTTGAAGACGAGGTAATCGATCTGCTGGTCGTGATCTTTCGGGCCGCCAGCCCGCTGGTGCGCTACTTCGACTGAGCCACATCAGAAAATTTGTGCGAGCGGAGTTGTTTTCGTGTGATAACACTACATCCTTGAATACCGACAGCGATCTCGATCCAAATAGCCCGTTGATACGTAAAACCCCCGATGCCATCGGACAACGGGGGCTGTTTTTCAGCGTCGGGAAATGACCTATGTCACCCTTCGCGTTCCATCTTCTTACGTGCCAGCTTACGGGCGCGGCGGATCGCTTCAGCTTTCTGGCGTGCGTTTTTCTCGGACGGCTTCTCGAAATGTTGCTTGAGCTTCATTTCACGGAAAACGCCTTCCTTCTGGAGCTTTTTCTTAAGAACCCGAAGGGCCTGATCGACATTGTTGTCGCGAACACTAACCTGCATGTGGTTTACACCACCTTTCTAGTCTGAAGTTTGCAATGATTTGCAGGAATAGGCCAAATAGCAATCTTGTCCTGGATTGTACAGCATAACGGGTGCAGGTTGGGTTGAGGGTAATCGTCATGCTCATGGCATCTGTCATTCAGACTTGATGGTATCAAGTTTGCACACGGCCCATTTCCCTGTTTGGAACCATTGCGCAATTCAGCACGGTCACGGATGTCACGCTGGACGATTTGAAGATTGAGCTGTTTTTTCCGGCCGACGACCAAAGTGCCAAATTTCTGCGTGATCTTGCCCACGTGGCTGCCAATTAGATGGTGGTTTGACTAGAGCCCACCACGTCCCGGCGAACCCCGTTCATTCCTGACCTTGGAAGGGTTCCTGCCATTGCGGCCCTGAACTGCCGTTGGACGATGATTGCCGTCGCTGCGGTGCGGCCCGTCAGAGGAGACATTCGCTGCAGTAGCAAAATTTGGTGACTGCCGAATTCACAGCCTGCGCAACAAGACAGTCATAAGCGTCCCGTGGCGCTTATGACTGCTTTCGGTACGCTCTTCGCGAAATGTTAGAACGAAACGGATATGCAGTTTGCCGCGATCCAAAGCCCAATTCCAAAGCTGAGATGTGCAATGACGCTCTTGAGCCGCGCAGCTCGTGGGTCGGGCGTCAACCGCGCCGCCAGCCCCGCTCCCATGCCCGGCTGAAGGATCAGAAAAGGCGCGAGCACTGTTAGTATTCCAAACGCAATTGCAGGCAGCAGGCTCGGCGCTTCAAGCCAGCCCCGACCAACCACGGCAAGAAAACCCAACGCGAACACCACGCCCGTCAGATAATGTGCGCTCCAGCCCAGCAAACGTTCCGCCGGAACAGGGTCGCTGGCCATGATGTGCCTAAGAACAAACCGCCCCTGCGCGACATGGCCGAGCCAACGGCCCACCATCGCGTAGTTGAGCGATTGCTGAGAGAAGATCAGCTTCTGGGAAAGGGCAACCATATCCATGAAGGCTGTCGCGCCGATGCCGATAAGAACCGCGCTGAAGAAAGTTTCTGTTGTCATGGAGGTATCGACCTTAGTTTCTGTTGATGTTTTGCAGTGGAAGGGCAACATGCAACTTCAAGTCCACTTGAGGTCAAGACTATGCTCGACATTTCCGAACTCTCTCGCGAAAGCGGATTTTCTCCGTCAAAACTCCGCTATTATGAAGAGGTTGGCCTGATCCGGTCGGTGGGTCGACGGGGGTTGAAACGTCTCTATGAGGATGAGGTGAAGACGCGAATATCCCTCATCTCTCTGGCGCAAACCGCCGGGTTTTCACTCGGCGAGATCAAAGAGACGATGGGTTCAGAAGGCAGGCCTGATCTGGATCGTACTGTTCTGGAAGCAAAGGCCGATGCAATTGACGTAAAAATTAAGGAACTGACGGCCTTACGGGACGGCCTTCGCCATGTCATGAATTGCACCGCCGAAAACCATCTGGATTGCCCCCGGTTTCAGCGCTTCATCCGTGTTGCACTGACGAAGAAGCAGGTTGATGCGAAACGTTCCAAAAAGAATCCTGACAAAGGGTGAAGGGATTGAGCGTGGACCCCGATCCACCATTTTTGGACTGTTGACGGGTCAAGATATTAGGAGCACTTCCGCCCGGACGTCACGCGTTCCTGGGATTCAGTGCGGTAATTCGCTGAATGGACAAACATCGTCCTCGAACGGAACATGCCGTCTCCGGAACGATGTTCCCTCGACGATTTCGGGGTGGCTGATCCGATCCATGCGAAAATGCCGGAAATCCTCACGGCTGGAATCCCAGGCTACGAGATACCAAAGCGGCGGCAGGATGAGCATAGCTTGCGGTTCCACTTCGCGACTCGTTTCCGCGCCTTTGGCGTCCCGGTAGCCGAAGCGCAGGTTTTGCCGTTGCAGAAACGCGGTTTCGAAGGGTTCTGTTGCAATCTTTTGACTATTGACGCGCTTGAATGCAGACGATGAATGATAGCCGGTGTATTCAGTCGAGAACCT
>NZ_JBXWPD010000030.1:0-16208 GCF_059611225.1 Ruegeria sp. CDSA246
AATCAAACCAACCAGATGAGCCACATCCTCTCTTAGATCAGAGCGCCATCTGTCCCAAAATCCCTGACGACGGACAACTGACAACATTTTGCGCTTGGAAGATGCTGGCGTCCAAAAATGGCTGCCGATACTCAGGTTTTACGTTGATCACGAAGAACCCACCAAACATTGCATCGTCCATATTTGTCTCCCTCATTGACCTAAAAGCGGCGAAGGTCGCAAAACACACCTGTCCTGCTGGATAGCGTTAACCTACAGCACTGCGATACCCATGAACCTAAGCGGGTATCCTTTCTTTATCTGCTTCACCCCATCCTAGCGCGCGTGCAAGTTCGTGTGACATTGTGGTAAGTGTATGGCCAATCTTTTCTCGCTTCGAAGGTGTAAACACCCGAAGAGACGCCGTGGCGCCGATTGAAAGCGTCGCACCAACACCTGTCTTAGTCAGCGTTGTTGCGACAGAACTGATCCCGCGCTCGAGCTCTTCAACACACATGGCATACCCTTTGGCTCGAATGACATCGAGTTCCGCGGCCAGATCCTTAGGGTCTGTAATCGTGCGATCTGTGTACCGCTTAAGCTGCCCATCCAATCGGTCTTGAGACAGCAGCTCAGGCGACACGGCGGCGATTGCCTTGGCGCAAGAGCAAGCGTGCATTGGTCGTTTGCCCATACCTGGATGAAGAAAAGACACGCCCGTCTGCGGTGTCTCCACATGAATAATCTCAACCCAATTGCCCCGTAGCCGAGACAAGAAAAACGCAGCGCCATAGTCATTAGCGGCGCCAGAGAGGACAGGCGCAATCACCTGCAAAAGAGCGGGATCAGAGTGATCGCTCAACGTGATACGCTTTAGCCTAATCCCAATCGCGAACTCACCGCGGGTTGGTGATTCAAGTAGGCCGGACAAAACAAGGTCTTGAACCAGCCTGTAGGCCGTCGGTTTAGGTATATCGGACTGGGCACAGATATCCGCTACGGACGCACGTCCTTTTTGACCCACGATTTCCAAAATCAGCGCTAATCGTTCGAGATGCATTTTTCTCACTTTATGATAACTAAGTTTTCGATATACGATACAATTTAGGGAATCAAGGGAGGAGCATACGATGGATGGACAATGCTGTGGACCGGGCTTCAAGAGTCCGCAAGAAGCCATCAAAGCCCCCCGAGAAAAGCTACTCTACACGATCGCCATCTACACCGGGACAGGGATTCAGAAACCTGATTACCTTGCTACAGTGGATGTCGACCCTAACAGCTCGACCTATTCTCAGGTAATCCATAGGCTGGAAATGCCGGGGATTGGGGACGAGCTTCACCACATGGGGTGGAACGCCTGTTCGTCCTGTCACGACGACGGCTCGATGTCCCGCAAATACCTGATCCTGCCGGGCGTACGCTCTAACAACCTTCATATCGTTGATACAGCCACTGACCCGCGTGCGCCGCGGTTGCATAAGGTCATCGACGGGGCGGAAATCAAGGCCAAGACAGATTTATCGGGCCCGCATACGGTGCATTGTTTGGGCTCGGAAATCATCATTTCCTTCCTTGGAAATGCCAAGGGTGAAGCTCCTGGAGGCTATCTGCATCTCGATAAAGAGTTCAACATCGTCGGTCGCTGGGAAACCTCGATGGGCGAGATCAAATTCGGCTATGACTTCTGGTACCAACCACGCCACAACGTGATGGTCAGTTCCGAATGGGCTGCGCCCAATACCTTCATGCCGGGCTTCGATCTGGAAGAAGTGGGCCATCTGAAATATGGGCGCGAGCTGCATTTTTGGGATTTCGAAAGGCGCGAACCGGTCGAAAGCTTCTATCTGGGTGAAGACGGGCTGTTGCCACTGGAAGTCAAGTTCCACCATGACCCCGACAGCACGCATGGGTTCTGTGGCGCAGCTCTTTCGACCAATGTGATCCATTGGTGGCAAGACGATGCAAAAAAGTGGCAGTGGGAAAAGATCATCGACGTGGAAAACGAGATGCACCCCGAATGGCCGATCCCGTTGCCGGGGGTTATGTCGGCGATCCTGATTTCGATGGACGACAAATACTTGTACCTGAACAATTGGCTGCATGGAGATATGCGCCAGTATGACATCACCGACCCGCATAATCCCAAGCTGACCGGCCAAGTGTTTATGGGGGGCCTTTTGGGTAAAGCTCCGATCGTTAACGGGGTCGAGGTCGCGGGTGGTCCGCAAATGTTCCAGCTCTCTCTCGACGGGCGAAGGCTTTATGTCACGACCTCGCTGTTCTCGACTTGGGATAACCAGTTCTATCCCGAGATCCGCGAAAAGGGCGGGGTTATGGTGATGATCGATTGCGACCCTGAAAACGGTGGTATGAAGATCAACGAGGATTTCATTGTGGACTTTGGCAAAGAACCGAATGGTCCATCGCGCTGTCACGAGAGCCGGTATCCGGGCGGTGATTGCACAAGCGACATCTGGCTATGACTATGTATACCGTGACGATCGCGAACAGAGATGGCGCGCAATACTGTGTGGATGCGCGGCGCCCACTTCTGGAAACGCTGAGAGAACAGGGCGTCGACTTGCCTTTTGGGTGCAAGTATGGCGGCTGCATTACCTGCGCGGCAAAACTAAAGACTGGCGCGATCGATCAACGCCGACAGGTTGCGCTGAATAATCGGCAAATCGCGAACGGCTATGTGATCCTTTGCGTGGCACGTCCGACATCCGACATCACGCTTGAGATCGGGGTCGAGAGCCATGGCAAGCTGTACCGCAATCCGTTTCTCGACCCTCTCAAACCCCACGAACTCAAGGCTGACATTGCGACGCCGAAGGAAGGTTAACCGATGCCCGAAGCAGATATCGACCACATCTACGATTACGACCCCAATTACCTCGCCGACATCCTGCAGTCGGTTAAAACCATTGCAATGGTGGGGGCTAGCGCGGACAAAACGAAATTCAGCTATGGCGTTCTGCGACAGCTGAGTGAAATCGGCTATGATATTCTACCGGTGAATCCTAACCCGAATGTTTCGGAAATTAGAGGGCTCAAAGTCTACCACTCATTGGAAGAGATCGACAAACATGTTGATATGGTAGACGTTTTCCGCCCGAAGGAAGAGTTATATGCCTTTGCCGAGAAGGCTATCGCAATCGGGGCAAAAGTTCTTTGGGGTCAAATCGGTGTGTATGACGACAAAGCAGCGCAACTCGCAGAAGCGGCGGGCCTTAAAGTCGTGATGAACCGATGCCCCAAGATTGAACTCTTCCGCCCATTTTGGAAGCCGCGCTTGGACCTAAAGATATGATGGAAATTCGATTGGTAGCGGCCTCCTCAGCATCCAATGAGGGTGCCAATTGAGATATTGTGCTTACGGAAGAGAAGACAAGTAATCCTGTCACTCTACACAACCGCCTAGTCTAAAACCAAAAATGTCCGATTTGTTTGGAGAACCAAAGGCCGCTTTGTCCGCAGAGTGGTCATTCGTCGCAACTCTCTCCAATATCTGCTTCGCGGACAAAGCTGCCTTTCGTGTCGATGTTGTCAATCACAGCAAACAGACCCATTCCAGACGTTGACCGCAACCCGGGGTGCTGGAACGAAGACTGCAAGGGCGTCAAAATGCGCTTGAATTGCGACTTTTTAATCCCTTGGCGGTGGATGTTTGCTAGCAACCAAAGGACAATTCTCTCTTACGCTGCGCGTCTCTGATCAAAGCTGCAAGTCGATAGAAGCCATGAGCCATCTTGGTGTATGGTACGAGCAGGAAGAACGTCAGAACCGAGCCAAGGTGGATGGCAAGCAGCGCGGGCATCAGAGCAGTTGAACCGAGGACGTAAAGGACCAGCCCGCTCAGCCCGACAAAGCCGAGCAATAGGACGAAGCCGATTTCGCCGCCCCATGCAGACGGGTCGCCAAGCTCGCGATCCGACTTTTGCTTGAGCAGAACCATGGCTGCACAACCTAATGTCAGCAAAATACCACCGGAAACGCCGAAGAGTTTTGGCAGAGACCAGAACCCGTAGGGCGCGTGCAACCCGAACCCGTAGTGCATAACCGTCGCCACCGAGGTCGACGCAAAGCACAGCAGGAAGCCGTACATGATGGCGTGGTGAATGTGGCGTCGGGCCTGACTGAAGCGGTCTTCGTCCTCGAAATTGCAACCCTCGCCGTGGCCTGCGGCCAAGTCTTGCATATTGCCAGCGCGTTTGAACGCAACTGTCAGATCAGACATTTGGATGGGTTTGCCACCGACCTCCGCCCAATAGCGCCTCAGGCTGATAGCCAAGCTAAAGAGTGGCAACAAGAATGCCGGCGCAAAGATTGCGACCATCGCATTGTGGGACAGGACTGCATAAAACCCCTCTCCTCCGCTGGAACCGATAACGCGAATTGCCCAGAACAGCAGGGCAAAACCGATGACCAGGGCCAGCGCGATCGCGCCACCATGCGTATGGAACCGCCGCGCCAAAGGCTGCGGCCAAGCAAAGCTTTCCCAACTGTCCCGCCGCACTTCAGCGAGAGCTTTCGGCAGGTTTAGGTCAAACTCGTGCGGTGCCGTATACTGACAAGCGTAGTAACACCCTCTGCAGTTGTGGCACAGGTTGGCCAGTTGCGTGATGTCTCCATCCGAGAACGCGCGTTCCGCGTGCAGCGACGGGAAGACCGAACAATAGCCCTCGCAATAGCGGCAAGCGTTACAAATCTCGGCCTGACGGCGGGCTTCTTGGATAAGTTCAGTTTGCATAAGCAGCGGCCTCACGTCCTGCGATGCGTCCAAAAACGGTTCCGATGGTCATGCCGAAACCGGCCAGATACCCCTGCCCCAGGATCGACCCGGCCATGGTCTCGCCGGCGGCCCAAAGGCTTTTGATCTTTCCGTTGGCGGTCGAACATTGCGCTGTGTCGTCGACCTTCAGGCCCAGATAGGTGAAGGTCACACCGGTGCGCAGCGAATAGCCATAAAACGGAGGCTCGGTGATCGGACGCGCCCAGTTCGTCTTGGGCGGCGTCAGACCCGAGGTCGTGACCCCGTCCAACTCAGTCGGATGGAATCCACTGGTATCGCCGCATGCTTCGTTGAATTCTGCAACGGTCGCCTTCAGCTTGTCGGCGGGCAGATCCATCATTGCAGCCAGTTCTTCCAGGGTGTCCGCCTTCAGTGGTGGAAAGACCGACGGCATAAACAGGTTCAGCGACTTAGCATCGATGATCACATAGCCAACTTGATCCGGTTGGGCCGCCACCAGACGTCCCCAGATCGCATAGCGCTTGGGCCAAACGTCTTCGCCCTCGTCATAAAACCGCTCGGCATTCTTGTTCACGACGATTGAAAACGGCACACAGTCCAGGCGGGTGACGATACCGCCATCGAACTTCGGCGCGCGCCCGTCAATGGCGACGGCGTGGCACTGGGTCGGATCGCCGACGCTGTCCACACCTTGATCCAACAGATCGGACAGAACCACACCACGGTTATAGGGTGTGCCCCGGATCAAGAAGTTCTTGGCAGGCTCACCCCATGCACGGGTCAGCCAATCGGTGTCGGCCTGAAACCCACCTGAGGCAACGATGACAGCTTTGGGCGTGATGCGATGAGATTGGCCCTCATAGGTGTAATCGACCCACTCGATCCGATCACCGTTCAACTCCAGATGCGTGACAGCAGCTTCGTACAGAACATCGACACCCAGACCCGCCGCAGTTCGGTAATAGGCGTTCACCAGAGACTTCCCGCCCCCCATGAAGAAGGCGTTGGTCCGCGCCAGTGACAGGGTCCCGGACAGGGATGGTTGGAACCTGACGCCGTGTTCTTCCATCCACGGAAGGCATTCCTCGGAGGTTCGGATCGCGAGGCGAGCAAGATGTTCGTCGGTTTTGCCGCCAGTGACCTTGAGCAGATCTTCAAGATACTCATCTTCACTGTATTCTTCGATCAGCGGGCCCAGAGGAGCGCCATGCATACAACGAAAATTGCGTGTATGGCGCGAGTTTCCACCACGATAGGCTTTTGGTGCCGTCTCGAGGATCAGAACACGGGCGCCTGCCTCGGCAGCAGTCATCGCGGCGCAGAGGGCAGCATTCCCACCGCCGATCACAGCGATATCATAAGCTTCCTTTTGGGTGGCCATATCCTGTCTACCTATTGATTTTTGTCGGTTGTCCGGTCGCGTTCTTGCAACGCCCGAATACGCATCCGTTGTGCAGCCTGAATATGCGCGCGCATTTCTGTTTCAGCCGCTGCGCCATCACGGGCCTTTAAGGCAGCCATGACGCGCTTATGCTCTGCCACTGCTGTCTCGGCCCGATCACCGTCCAGCAATTGCGATGGCCCAAGGATCAACAGCGCTTTTTGCAAAGACAACATAGACTTGGCAAGAAACCGGTTCTTTGCTGCGTCCAAAAGTGTGGCGTGGAAAATCCGGTTTATCCGAGCCGCTTCCGAACCGGTACCAGCCTCGGCCAAGCGAACATTCAAAACGCTCAGCTCGTCTAGCTCGACATCCGATGCAGCACGCGCTGCTAAACGGGCTGCAGTTCCCTCGAGCACCGCGCGCATCTCATAGAGTTCCATTACTTCGGCGTAATCGAGACAACGTACGGTTGCGCCCTGCCGTGGCACATGAGTTACTAGCCCGTCGGACTCCAACTGCCGGATAGCTTCGCGCACAGGGGT
This sequence comes from Ruegeria sp. CDSA246, assembly GCF_059611225.1. Classification (NCBI taxonomy): domain Bacteria; kingdom Pseudomonadati; phylum Pseudomonadota; class Alphaproteobacteria; order Rhodobacterales; family Roseobacteraceae; genus Ruegeria; species Ruegeria sp. CDSA246. The sequence continues at coordinate 6,665 of NZ_JBXWPD010000030.1, forward strand.
GCGACTGACGCCCAATCGTTCTGACAACTCAATCTCGCGCAGGCGTTCGCCAGGCTGAAGTGTGCCATCCCGAATCTCATCCAGCAGGTGTTGATACGCTGAATTGCCTTGTGGGCCAGGCTGATAGGGGTCGTCTTGAATGGTCATCGAGCGCTCACTTGTCTTTTTGCGTCCACTTGTATACATTTGGATACGTTGTGAGTCAATATTATCGAAAGCCGTGCCTTGCCCACCCAAAACAAAACACCCTCTTTCCTGACAAAGCGGGCCGTAACACTGGTCCTTGCGCTGTTGGGCACCGGAGTATTTTGGGCGTTGAACCTGCCGCTGCCCTTTCTATTCGGCCCAATGAGCGCGTGTCTGATCGCCGCCCTAGCGCATGCCCCTATGGAAGGTTTTGGTCAGATATCGGTTGCAGCGCGCACCATACTCGGCGTTGCAGTTGGGGCTTCGATTACCCCTGCCCTTTTTGTCGAATTGCCGAAGATGGCCGCGTCTATAGCACTGGTCCCGTTCTTTATCCTGCTGATCGCGCTGGTAGGCGTGCCATTCTTTCGCAAGATTTGGGGCTTTGACTCCACGACCGCGTTTTATGCTGCCATGCCAGGCGGATTGCAGGACATGATCATCTTTGGCGCCGAAGCAGGCGCCAACCCGCGTACGCTATCCCTGATCCACGGTACGCGCGTGCTGATCATCGTGACACTGGCCCCACTGTTTCTGACAGTGTTCTACGATGCCCAGCTCACCAACCCAATCGGAGAGCCTGCGCGCGACCTGCCAATACATGAGTTGGCGCTGATGGTACTGGCCGCCCTTATAGGCTGGAAAGGCGGTGAGAGGATCGGCTTGTTCGGGGCATCCATCCTCGGCCCAATGATCCTGACATCGGCTCTGTCACTGGGTGATTTCATTCATACCCGACCGCCGCGCGAGGCTATCCTTGCAGCGCAGTTCTTTATCGGGTGCGGGATAGGCGTGAAATTCGTAGGCGTCACTTGGGTTGAACTCCGCCGGGTGGTTGCAGCGGGCTTCGCCTATGTCATCGTCCTTGCCATCTTGGCCGCCGCTTTCACCGCTGTTGTCACCACGTTGGGGCTCGGCCAGCCGGTCGAGGCCTTCTTGGCCTTTGCCCCCGGCGGACAGGCCGAGATGACAGTGCTGGCTATCGTTTCGGGCGCGGACCTGGGCTTTGTGATCACGCACCACCTGACAAGGATTGTGCTGGTGATCATCGGTGCGCCAATAGCAGCCAACCTTATCCTGCGCTGGTCCAAACCTCGGGGTTGATCATGTGAATGGGAGCGCCTTCAGCATAAGCGTTCACCTGATCGAAAATGTCTGAGAATTGCAGGTCAAATTCGTCCTCGGTCACAAAACCTATATGTGGTGTCGCAATCAGGTTTGGGTGCGATAGCAACGGATCATTCGGGTCAATGAGCGGCTCGGAATCGAAGACATCAATTGCGGCCTTCCCCGGGCGACCGGCTTTCAGCGCGTCCAACAAAGCACCCGGAGCGATCAGCCCGGCCCGGGAGGTGTTCACAAACATCCCGCCCGGTTGCATCTGCGAGAAATCTGACGCTGTGATGATACCTTGCGTGTTGGGCTTCAGGCGGACGTGGACCGAGACAACATCGCTGTTGGCAAAGAACGCTTCACGGCTTGTGGCAATCTGCACGCCGTCGGCCTGCGCGCGTGCCCGGCCATCGTCCGAGGACCACCAGACCACATTCATCCCGAACGCCTCGGCGTAGTCAGCAACAGCGCGGGCGATACGGCCATATCCATACAGCCCCAGTTTCCTCCCCCTCAGGGTCTTGCCAACTCCGGCCTGCCAATGTCCGGTTTTGACCGAGGCCATCTGCGCAGGCAAATCGCGCATCCCCGCCATGATCAGCGCCCATGTCAGTTCGGCTGCGGCATATGAAGGCGTGCCGCCATGCATGTTCGAACACAGCAGCACTCCGTTGTCCGAGCACGCCTGCACATCGACGTGTGGATATACACTGCGCTGACTGATCAATTTCAGGTTTGGGAGTTTTTCAACCAAATCGCGGGTGATCTTGGTGCGTTCGCGAAACAACACCAGCGCCTCAGCCTCCTGCAAGCGTTCAGCCAATTCGCTGGTATCCTCGACATGATCTGTCCAGACCTTCACGTTATGGTCAGATAGCTTTTCAAAACAGGGCAGGCCCTGCAGTGTGTCAAACCAGTCATCCAGAATGTGTACTTTCATCGACTTTCTATACCCTACTCGGTGCTCAGTTTTCTTGGCGTCGGCACAAAATGACATGTGTCGAGTGCTTCAAGCGCATTGCGAACCCGTTCTCGTTGATCCAGCAAATGGTTGAATTGCTCATCACACCCGGCAATCGGTGTCGGGTAGTCCGCGATGTCCCTCCGCAGAACCGACTGCGCCAGCCTGAGTTCCTGACGCGCGATATCAAGGCATTCGGAATAGTCGTCCATCGTGATATCCTCATGATGTATACCATAGTATACCCAATGAGAATTGTCATTTCAACTGCCGTTCCACTCAGATTCCGGCACATAAACATGCCCGTCCGCCAATTTACGCGCAGTCCTCACCAGACCGGCAGAAATTACGTTGAACTCCCCGTCGTTCGAGAAGTCCACCAGAACGTCGATCTTGCCCGAGGCGTGCTCCAACACAACTTCAGCCGGGCTTGAACCCGGGCGATCAAGCAACCCGTCTACGACGGTTCCGGGCGTCAAAGCGCAAGATGCCATGCATTGCGCACCCGTAACGGCCATTGTTGGGTGGGTTTTCCATGGCATGAAATACCGAACCGCAAGGGTTCCACCCTCTCTGGCGGGTGCCATCAGGCCGAATTTGGGAGTTACAGATTTCGATACGTCCCCCATACCCATCAGTTTCCCGGCTTCGATCCGTACTGCCTCCATCCGGTCAAAGAAAGCCCGGTTGGTATTAAGCTCTTCAACGCTTTCATACCCTGTCAGTCCGAAATCCGCTGCCCGGGCTATGGCCATTGGCATAGCGACATCCATGCAAGTCAGCTCGATCCCCTGCACTGTATCGCGCAAATTTCCTGTGGGTAGAAATGAACCTGTCGCCGAGCCCACAACGCCCATAAAGCTCAGTTGCACGGGTGCAGAATGACCGGGAACCCCCGCGATTTCCGCATCGCCCTCGTAGACCAACTCACCGCCCGGGGTCTGTACTTTTGCAACGACACGGGCACCCGTATTTACAGCGCGAATGCGGATTTCGGTCTCATCGCCGTTGGGCTGAAGCAATCCCATTTCGATCGCAGCTGGACCAACTCCGGAGAGGATGTTCCCGCAAGTTGGTTTAAAATCGACCAGCTTCTCATCAACAGAAACCTGCGCGAAGAAATAGTCGATATCCGCCCATTCGTCCTCGCTGACGGATAGCATCGCCACTTTGGTCGTCACCGCGTTACCACCACCGATCCCGTCGATGTTGAGCGCTTGTCCGGCCCCGAGGGCAGCAACCAGCACATCAGCCAGCTTGTCCCTATCTTCAGGCAGATCAGAGCGTCGAAAATAAGGCCCTCGGGAAGTGCCGCCGCGCATGAAGACATATGGGATTGCTGTCTGGGTCATTGCGAACCCTCCTTTACAAACCTTTGAAATCTCTGATTTCAGCGCTGCCCGACCCGCCAGATTGGCAGGCCGGGCATCCGTGGAGCGCCTACTTGAGTGGCCATGGCAGGTTCACCATGTCTTGCAGCAGACCCGGCGGGAAATCCCGGTTCAGGGCACCAGCCATGAAGCACATGAAACCGATGCCGCAGGCCGTCAGGAGCAGCGTCATCTGCCAGCTGGACCTGGCGCGAATGCGGAAGAATGCAATCAGGAACCCGATCAGGGCGAGGATGAACCCCACAACCCAGGTGGCCGCGATCAGACTTGCGAACCACGCGAGCGTTGACCAAAGTCCATGTGGCGCGCTTGCATCCTCGCCGGCAATTTCCTTGTCGGCAAAGATTGCATCCCCCTCGGGTCGCCGCATCATCTGGATCAACAGAATGACGCAGCAGAACAGCGACACGCTACCGATCACCAGCGGGATGATCTTGTCGGTCATGTTGTAGTCAGGGATCATGTTGGCATTGACCAAAGCCACGATCAGATAGGCCATGATCACCAGCAAAAAGATCAGCGGCGCGCGCTTGCTTCCGGATTTGACCTCACCTTCGGCCATGATCATCTTAGCTTGGCGAATACCCAGAATGACCGAAACCACGGTAACCACGATCAGCACGATAACGATCGGGCTGAAGACATATTCCATCCCCTCACCAAAGCTTTTGCGGAAGCGGAAAGAGGCAATCTGGAACGCCTGGTTGGTGAACTTCTCAACCGGGTTCGACAGCACGAACCCAATCAGAAAGGCCGGTCGCGACCAGTCGAAACGGCGCAGGAAAATACCGATCAGGCCGATGACGAACAGGGCCAGCAGGTCTTCGAAGTTTTGACCGGACTGGAATGCCGCGAAGCTGATCAGCATGAACAGAAACGGCGCCAGATAGGTGAAACGGATTGTCGTCAGCTTGGCTATCCCACCCGAGGCCGCGATGCATAAGATGGTGCCCACCACGTTGGCGAGAGCCAGCAACCAGACAATCGAATAGGTGATGTCGAGATTATCCTTGAGCATGCTAGGACCGACCTCGATATCTCCGGATCCCAACAGTGCGACGGCGCCGATAAAGATCGCCATCGAACCCGAGCCGGGGATACCAAACAGTAGCGTTGGGACAAGCCCCCCGCCCTCCTTGGCATTGTTCGAGCTTTCCGGCCCGATGACGCCACGCACTTCGCCTTTGCCGAAGTTGCTTTTGTCTTTGGTCGATTGAACCGAATGGCCATAAGCGATCCAGTCAACAACCGAGCCACCAAGACCAGGAATGACACCGACAACCACGCCAATGATCGAACAGCGGACCGACAACCAGATGTTCGCAGCCCAGTCTTTGACCCCATCAAACCAACCAGCTCCTAGCAAAGCGCCCTTGGCAATGGATCGGTCTTGACGCAGCAGCGAGACGATTTCCGGCACCGCAAAGATACCCAAGCCAACGATGACCAATTTCAGACCGTCGGTCAGATAAGGAATGTCATAAGTGGCCATACGAAGTGAGCCGCCTGCATCCGCCTCGCCAATCGTGCCAACCATCAGGCCCAGCCCTGCGGCGGCGACACCCTTCAACGGGATACGCCCGGCGAGAATGGCGACCATCGACAAACCAAGAATGGTGATCATCAGCATCTCGGGCAGACCGAATGCCAGAACGATGGGCCGCGCGACCAAAATGAACATGGTCAGAAAAGTTGCGCCGACCAAGCCGCCAAACAGCGATGAAGCAAAGGCCGCTGACAATGCCCGCGCGGCTTCGCCTTTCTTCGCCATCGGGAAACCATCCAACACCGTAGCCTGCGAGGCAGAGCTACCTGGGATGCCCATAAGAACTGACGCGAAGGTGTCAGAGGTCGGCACAACGGCGACCATCCCGATCATCAACGCCAATCCAAGGATTGGGTCCATACCGAACATGAAAGGCAGCAATAGGGACAGACCAGCAATACCGCCAAGCCCAGGGAAAACACCTACGGCCAGTCCCATGACGACACCGAGAACAAGATATCCCAGAACGATAGGTTGCAGGATCAGACCCCACGCGTCACTAAGCGCAGGAACAGCTGTGGCGAAAGCCTCCATAGCGGCCGCCTTTCATAAATTGTCTTGTGTTTGGAAAAGCGCGCGCCCGACATTGGGGCACGCGCGGTGGTGTTTGGGCTTAGTTCAGCTCGACACCATAGGCTTCTTTGAGCCAGTTCAGAACGTAGGCTTTTGCGTTGTCGTCGACGTTTGTCGCGGTTTGCAATGCCGCTTTAGAGCCGTCACCTACGAACACTGGGTATTTGCCCACGCGCTTTGAGGAGATGTCGGCAAAGTCGCCGCGCTCCGTCACAGCCTGGAACGCTGCTGTGTATGCGTCGACCACTTCCTGAGGTGTATCACCCGGCAGGAAAGCCAGCTTCTGAACCGGGAACCCGGCTACAAAGAACGCTTTCCACGCATCCCATGCCTCGCCGCTGGTTTCACAGCCATCGGTGGCTTCGCACACTTCTTTGAAAGTCGGGATATCCGGGAAAGTCGGGTCGCGAACGATGTTGCCGTCTGCATCCAGAGCACCCCAGGTCATCATCGGAACAGCCTGACCGGATTCAACCAACGGGGCCGAACCACCCAAGTAGCCGGACGAGGTCTGATAATCGATATTGGCTTCGCCACGTTCGAACATCAGACGACCGTCTCCGCGTCCCTTGATGCCGAAGACCGGCTCGACATTCATGCCAAGCATTTGCCAGGCCAACAGCGGTACAAGGTCAAGACGCGTCGCACCCTGCGAACCGTAGATGAAGTTGGTGTCCTTCAGAGCATTCGCCGAGCCATCAAACTTCGCGCCATCCTCTGCGTTCAGGTAAGCAACGCCACCGGTTCCTGATGCCATGACAGGAATCCAGTCATTGTATTCATAGCGCACCCGCGGATCACTAAGCAGATATGGGAATTGAGTTGAACCGGAGGTGCCAAACAGCAGCGTACCGTCGTCATGGCTCTGCTCCTGGAACCAGTTCGCGCCCTTGGTCGAACCAGCGCCCGGCATGAATTTCACCACTACGGTCGGTTGACCCGGCAGCGCTTCGGACAGAAGCGGCGCAAAGAAGTTGGCCCATTTGGCAGACCCGCCGGTTTCCGAGAACGGGATGACCCATTCCACAGTCTTACCCGAGAAATCAACCTCGGCTGCGGCAGGTGCGGCGATACCGGCGGCGGCGATCAGCCCCACGACGGCGCGACGGGTGAAGTTGGAAATGGTCATTGGTTCCTCCCTGTTGACCAGACAACCACGTCAACGCCCTCGGCGCTACCGTGATCGCAAATAGAACTGTGGGGTTGATTCCCCCTCCCATCTGGCAATCATGGAGTGCCAACCTTGCGCGAAACTTGCAGGAGACCCGATGCGGATCGTCATCGTCGAAGACAACGAGACCCTCGCCAAAGCTATTGCATATCGCCTACGTGACCGGGGTCATGCAGCAGAAGTGCTTTTGGATGGCGATGAGGCTGACTTGTATCTTGCGCAAGAGGGCGCAGACTTAGTTGTTCTGGACATCAATTTGCCTGGACAGTCGGGACTGGAGATCCTGAAATCTCTTCGCAATCGTGGTGACGGCGTACCGGTGATCTTGCTTACGGCACGTGCCGAAACAAGCGACCGGGTTTCGGGGTTGGATATGGGCGCCGATGATTACCTGGTTAAGCCATTCGAAATGGACGAGTTGGAAGCACGCATCCGGGCGCTTTCTCGACGCAAAGAACTCGACTACGGCGCAATGGAGAGAATTGGTGGCCTGGAATTCGACCGCGCTGCCCGTCAGGTAAGTGTACAGGGCGAGGTTATGGATTTTCCGCGGCGGGAAATCGCGGTGCTTGAATGCCTGTTGGAACGCAGGGGCAGAATTGTTCCCAAAAGCCAACTAACGGATTACGTCTACGGCGTGGGTGCAGATGTCGAGTCTTCCGCCGTTGAGCCTCATGTATCGCGGCTGAGAAAACGTCTTCAAGATCTGGGTATTAGAATAAAGACAGCCCGTGGTCTGGGGTATCTGCTTGAGGTGCAGAAGTGATCAATCACGGCTCGCTCAGGTTAAGACTTTTCATTCTTATCCTAACCCCCTTGGTGTTAATTGCCGCTCTGCTTGGTCTTTGGCGCTTTATGATTGCGCAGAATACGGCTCAGGAATTGTTCGACGACAGCCTGTTATCTGCAGGTCTCGCAATATCGCGAGATGTTGCGATTTCGGGAGGTGATGCGCTGTCACCAACGACACGCAGCATGATCCGTGACGCATCAGGCGGAGAGATTTTTTACCACGTAACGGGCCCCGGCGGCATCTATGTGACAGGCTATGCCTACCCCCCGGCCGCCACCAACCCGTCTGATCAAGAGGTGTACAAGCCCCAGTTTTTCGAAGCGCTCTACCGCCAAGAACCAGTGCGCGTTCTTAAGATGACGGAACGCGTGACCATTGAAAATCTAATCGGAGATGCGACGGTTACAGTCTGGCAACGTATGGCGGATCGCAACGCCTTCGCCAATGAATTGTCAATCCGCGCAGGAATTCTAATGGGAATTCTGCTGGCCACCCTCGCCATTGTGGTGTGGTTCGGCGTCGCGCGCGGCCTTAGGCCCTTGTTGGATTTGCAGGACGCAATTGACCTGCGTTCACCAGATGACCTCAGTGAGATCAAGCGCCCTGTCCCAATCGAAGTTCAAGGTGTTGTCAGAACCCTGAACCGGCTTTTTGGACAGGTGGAAAAAAGTATCAACGCCCACCAAGTGTTTATATCCGAAGCTGCACATCAACTGCGGAATCCAGCGGCGGCCGTGCAGTCAATGGCCGAAGCGCTGCAGGATGCGAAAACGGATGACGACCGAGAAAAACGCATCTCAGAGCTTGTTGCAGCGGCTAAAAACTCAGCAACAGTCGCCGAACAGCTGTTGTCACTTGAGAGGCTCAGGCAGCCGACGCACCAAGACCAAATGGATAAAATTGACTTTCGTTCGGTCGTGGAAGAGGCCTGCGCTGAGATGGGAGTTCACATCCTCGCAAAAGGTATCGAGTTTGATGTCACGATGCCTGAGACGGCAGTCACTGTATCCGGCGATCGGGTCTTTCTGATTGAGGCTTTAAAGAACCTGCTGGACAACGCAGTCAAACACGGTGGCCCAGAGTTGAGCCAAATCTCAGTTGTGCTGCGGTGTGATAATAAATTCCTCAACCTAACCGTGGCGGATGACGGAGCTGGCCTTTCGCCAGACCAAAGCGAAGTCGCATTCAATCGGTTTTCTCAGTTGGAGTATTCCGAGGGCAGCGGATTGGGGTTATCAATCGTCTCTGCAGTGGCGCAGCGCCACGGAGGAACTGTCGAAATCAACCGAGTCGAAAGAGGAGCTAGCATTACGCTTGAGCTTCCCATAGTCCTGTAAGCTGTTTCTAATTTCACTCGGAACCCAAAACCAGTCAAAGTCAACGCGAGTTTTTGCGATTGCTGCGAAAGTCAGGTTTTCGCCCTGAGCGAAGAACGCAGCTCTCAAAATCTGTATCTATGTCGTCTTTGGGCTCAACCTGTGCTTCACCCCAACATGTCGAGGCTCTATCACTCCAAAGTCAGCGATCTTGCCAACGCCCTCAATGAGCCCGACGTACGCAGCGAAGCTGCTGAGGCGCTGCGCGCTCTGATCGACAAAGTGCTGCTGACACCTTCTGAAGATGGATATGACATTGATCTGCATGGAGATCTTGCCGGCATCCTCGCTTTAGCGTCTGACAAAAAAGCAAAAACCGCCCAAGCCGACATGGCTGAGGCGGTTTCGCAATTATCGTTGGTTGCGGGAGTAGGATTTGAACCTACGACCTTCAGGTTATGAGCCTGACGAGCTACCGGGCTGCTCCATCCCGC
>NZ_JBXWPD010000031.1:0-15875 GCF_059611225.1 Ruegeria sp. CDSA246
ACAGGCATCTCCCAACCAGCAAAATCAACAAGCTTACCCCCCAACTCAACGTGCAAGTCATACAAGGGGGTGCGTTTGAGGGCGTCAGACATGGCAGAGACCTTTCCTAAGTCCTTGGCAATATTGCCGCATGAATTGCAACGTTATCTCGGTAGTGCCGCCAATTGACACCAAGGTTCCTAGGACTGTGCAGCGAGTCAACAGGCTTCGACTGCTGGTGGTCTTTTGGTCCCCCGAGGCTGGCGTTGCAGAGGCATGTATACGGCCGCATGCAGCAGCTTTGTATCCTATAGGAAACTTTTTTCCGTTAGGCAACATCGCATGCGACGTGCCATGGGCAAATTTCTGCGGCGAACAAAAGACAGCCGAACCATCAAACTGATTTTTAGCCGCTTTCTGCCAAAGGGCTCTGGCACCGACCCGGAACCTGCCCTAAGACTTCGCGCAAGAGGGGACGCAATGGCACATATCACACTGGTGCGTCACGGGCAGGCCAACACCACCGCACGTGACGAAGTAAACTATGACAAGCTCAGCGATCTGGGCCATCAGCAAGCCCGTTGGCTGGGCGCGCATCTACAGAACACACAAGCGTTCTACCCGCGCGTCTATTGCGGAACCCTGTCGCGCCACGTGGAAACCGCCGCCAGCATGGGACTGCCCGAGCCTTCCCGTGATCCACGCCTCAATGAGGTTGAATACTTCACCATCTCGAAATTGTATGAAGAGCAACATGGCATCCCCGTGCCGACCGACCGGGAAGGGTTTGTCGAACATCTGCCCCGCACTTTTGCCGCCTGGGCCAGAGGCGAGATCGAGGAAACGCCCGAAACCTTTGAGGAGTTCGAAACACGCGTCTCGGACGCTTTGCGCGACATCGGCACCAATGGCGGTCCGGCGATTGTTGTAACCTCGGGTGGGTTGATCTCGATGGTTGTCAGGCAGGCCATGGGACTGGACATACCTGCGATGGCGCGGGTGGCTCTTGCCATCATGAATACCTCCATGCATCGTCTGCACCCGATTGGCGCGCAGCTAAGCCCGGTTCTGTTCAACGCAGTCCCGCACCTGGAAGCGCCAGACAGGCAGTTTGCCCAAACGCATCTGTAACCCAAGCCCGGAGGTCCCCTGATGCAGCTTTATTTTGCCCCCCGCACCATTTCGATCGCCGTTGCCATCGCCTTGGAGGAGGCCGGTCTGGACTATGAAGCGGTCCGTCTGGACTTCGCCGAAGGCGACCAGACCAAACTGGCTTACAAGCAGATCAATCCAAAAGGCCGTGTGCCGGCATTGGCGGTTGATGGCGGTATCCTGACTGAAACCGGAGCGTTGCTGGAATATGTCGCTACGGTTGCGCCCGACGCAAATCTGGTCCCCGCCGATCCGGTCATGGCGGCCCGTATGCGCGAAGTGATGTATTATCTGGCCTCGACCATGCATGTAAACCACGCACACAAGCTGCGCGGTGCCCGTTGGGCTGACAAGAAATCCAGCTGGAAAGACATGACCGGCAAGGTCGCCCAGACCATGACGACGTCCTGTGAGTACATCGTATCAAACGGTTTGCGCGGGCCCTTTGTGTTGGGCGATACGGTCTCGCTGGCGGACGCCTATCTGTACGTGGTGTGCAGCTGGCTGGAAGGTGACGGTGTGGACGTGTCGGCCTTTCCCAAAATCCTCGCTTTCCGCGAGGCGATGGAGGCGCGCGCCTCGGTTCAGGCGGTGCGCGCCGCCGGGATGATTTGAGTAAAGGACGACGCATGACACATCTCTGGGTCCGGGCAGAGCAACGCCCGAATGAAGAACGGGTTGGATTGACCCCAGAAGGCGCGGCGTCCCTGGTTGCGGCAGGCATCCGGGTGACAGTCGAGGAAAGCCATGTCCGCGCTATTCCGATAGATGGGTACAAAGCGGCGGGCTGTGAGATTGCACCAGAGAACTCGTGGCCCGACGCGCCGCAGGACGCAATCATCTTTGGCCTGAAGGAACTGCCAGAGAATGGCATACCCTTGCCCCATCGCCACATCATGTTTGGTCATGCCTACAAGGGTCAGCACTCTGGTCGCGCCCTTTTGGAACGGTTTAAGGCCGGGGGAGGCACGCTCTACGATCTGGAATACCTCGTGGATGAAAACGATCGCCGTGTCGCAGCTTTCGGATATTGGGCCGGTTATGCCGGTGCGGCTGTCACCCTCAAGACGTGGGCGGCACAGCAGCGCGGAGAGGAGTGCGCTCCGGTTGGTGTTTACCCAAGCAAAGACGCCCTGAACCAAGAACTTCTTGCCGAACTGGATGCAACGGGTTCTGATCGACCCCGCGCCATCGTCATCGGTGCCTTGGGACGTGTTGGCGCGGGCGCGGCTGATCTGTGTGAGGCAATGGGTGTCACTGTCACTAAATGGGACATGGCCGAAACCGCCAGCGGTGGGCCTTTCCCCGAAATCCTAGATCACGACCTGTTCCTGAACTGCATCTTTGCGCGCCCCGGCACCCCGGTTTTTGTACCACGGGGTGCGTTGACCGCCCCGCGGAACCTGACAGCCATAGGTGATGTCGCTTGCGACCCGGACAGCGATTACAACCCGGTTCCGGTTTACGACCGTGCCACCACGTGGGACGCCCCTGCCTTGCGTGTTGCGAGTGATCCGGTGATGGATGTCATGGCGATCGACAACCTGCCCTCGATGCTGCCGGTCGAAAGCTCTGACGATTATGCAGCGCAATTGTTGCCATCCCTGTTGACCCTGACCGATTTGGACAGCGGCGTTTGGGGTCGGGCAGCGGCGACCTACAAATCTCATATCGAAGGGATCTGAACGATGACCATCCATTGGTGTGGCACCGGCCTGTCGGCCATCCCCGGCCTGCGTCGCCTGATTGAAGGCGGACACAAGGTCACTGTCTGGAACCGGACCGTTGAAAAGGCCAAGGCCGAAGTCGGAGACCTGACCGACGACATTCGTGCCTTTGACATCGACGCACTGGGCGCAGTGCTGAAAAAAGGCGACGTTATCGTCTCGATGCTGCCGGGCGATTGGCACGTACCGCTGGCGGAACTCGCGATTTCCAAAAAGGCCAACTTTGTCTCATCCTCTTACATCGCGCCCGAGATGCGCGCGCTGGACGACAAGGCGCGCGAGGCCGGTGTGGCGCTGGTGAATGAGGTCGGGCTTGATCCGGGTATTGACCACCTGATGGCACATGCCCTGATCGCCGACTATCGCGCCTCGGACGCGTTTGATGCGAACAACCACCTGAGTTTCATCTCGTATTGCGGCGGCATTCCGAAGAACCCCAACCCGTTCCGGTACAAGTTCAGTTGGTCCCCGCTGGGTGTGCTCAAGGCCCTGCGTTCGCCGTCGAAATCGATCCGCGATTATGCGCCGCTGGACGTAGCCCGCCCGTGGGACGCGATCAGCAGCTATATCGCTCCGCTGCCCACACCTGAAAGCTTCGAGGTCTATCCGAACCGCGACTCTCTGCCCTTCATGGAGGAATATCAGTTCGAGGATCACTGGACCGTCAAGGAATTCGTCCGCGGGACCCTGCGCCTGAATGGCTGGGCTGATGCGTGGTCGGGTGTGTTTAGCGAGATCGAAACCCTATCCGGACCCGAAGGCGACGCGCGCCTGAAGGAAATGTCGGACCAGTTCTGGGACGAAAACGCCTATGACGAGGGCGAACCGGACCGCGTGGTTCTGTGCGTAGGGCTGAAGGCCGAGAAAAACGGCACCCCCGTCTGGCACAAAACCTATGTCATGGATGCCTGGGGCGACGCGCGTGGCACGGCAATGGCGCGGCTGGTGTCTATCCCGGTCTCGCTGGCGGTCGAAGCGGTCCTGAACCGTGCGATCGCCGTCGGTGTCCATGCGGCACCTAGCGACCCAAAACTGGTGCAAGGCTGGATGGCCGAGATCGACAAGCTGGCCCAGCATTTGCAGGTTGTGGATCACCTCGCGTAAGAAAAGCCACTCTGGCACGCCAGAGTGGCTTTGTTTCGCTTTTTTTCAATCGCCCGGCTTTTGCCAGCCTGTCAGATGTAGCGCTGAATCGTGTCTTCGATATCGCTGCGATTTATGCCCAGCTCTGACAATTCCTGATCGGAAAAGCTGTTCAGATACTGTGCAGCCCGAACGATTTCGGAACTGATTGCACGTATGCGCATAGCGCGGTCGAACAACAGCAGGGCGCTATTCGTGGGGGGCAATTGCTTGCTTGGTGGGATGACATCAAACATGGGGTCTACCTCATAACTGGTTACGCGAGCGTGTTTTGGCTGGCCCGTCGCTACTGCCGATAGGGTGCACCGTGATAAACGCTTTGATAGGCGCGTTGCTTGATTTCAGCCCGAGGGACGCCGATGTCGCTCAGTTGGCGATCGTTTAGTGCCTCCAGGTCGTGGACTGTTTTGGCGAAAATCCTGCGGCGGAAGTGTTCGGTTCGGGCTTCTGCATAGTCCGCGAACAGCGTGGAAAAAACGTTGCGGTTCGGGGTGATGGTCTGTGTCGCTTCCATGGTCTTCTCCTCCTGAATTTGGATTGCGGTTTTGGTCACAACTCAAATAAAGGAACCGGTTCTTAAGGAGAGAACACCGTTTCATTAAGCTCCGTTAACGAAACTTGCCGGGTATGACTTGAGGCGGAGGTTTGTAGCTTGGAAAGCTATGGCCCGGGATGAACACAGGGCTGTTAGATGCGGAACAGGCGGTGTTCGGGCATCACCAGATTGGTTCGCGGAACAGCACAAAGCATGGGCCGCTACGATCGCGGCGGCCCATGGAAATTCTTAGCCCTCGTCCGGGTTCGGAACGATCAGTGTCGGGATATTCGACCGACGCAAGACACGTTTCGCAACTGTACCGAGGAAGGTGTGCGAAAAGCCGTGGTCATGTGCACCAAGCACGATCAGATCGCATCCCATCTCGACCGAGCGCCGCAGGATCACCTCGGCCGGGTGCCCGTCGGTGACCTCGATCGAGGTCACCTGATCACGAATCTTGGCGTCTTCGCCTTCGAACTGCGCCCAGAACTTTGCCTGCCGTTCGGCCAGCACCTTGCGCACCATCTCATGGCGACGCTTGGCGGCGGTTTTGCGGGTCTCTTCGTTCAGGATGAACATGTCCATCGTGATCTTCGCGTCGTCCGACAGGGGCTCGTTCACGTGCAGGACGTGAATTTCCGCCCCTGTTGCCATGGCAATGCTGGCCGCATTGCGCATGGCGTGACCCGAGTTCTCCGACAAGTCGGTCGCGAACAGGATATTTGTCACCATTTGTTTCATAACATTATCCTTTCAGGTCAGTAGCCCAACAGCCTTGGCAGCCATAGCGACAGCTCAGGGAAGAACGCAATGATGAAGATCGCGATGGTATTGGCCGCCGCAAAGGGCAATGCGCGCAACGAAATCTGCTCGATTGTGATATTCGAAATACCCGATGCGATGAACAGGTTTTCACCCAGCGGCGGCGTCTGGAAACCGATACCCAGCGTACAGACCATCACCACACCAAAGTGGATCGGGTCGATGCCAACCGAATAGGCCACCGGCAGCATCACCGGAACCAGGATCAGGATCGTGGCCAGCGTCTCCATGAACATGCCGACGAACAGCAGGAAGAAGATGATCAGCGCCCAAATCACATAGAGGTTGTCGGTAAAGCTGAGCATCGAGTCCGCGATGATCGCAGGGATCTGGTTTTCCACCAGAAGGCGGCCAAACACGGTCGCAGTGAACAGGATCAGCAGAACACGGCCCGTCAGCCACGTGGTGGCTTCAAGCGACTGGAACAGCGACTGCCATGTCAGTTCACGATAGATAACCACGCCAACGAACAGAGTGTAGAAGATCGCGACGATTGCGGCCTCGGTCGGGGTGAAGAAGCCGGTATAGATACCACCCAGGATCACCAGCGGCGCCATCAGCGACCAGAACCCGCGATACATCTCGCAGGCCACATGACGCAGCGACCAACCTTCGGCCACACCTTTGTACCCACGCTTTTTAGACATGAAGTAGTTAAGGATCAGCAAGCTGGTGGCGATCAGGAAGGCCGGAACGAAACCCGCGATGAACAGTTTCGAGATCGAAACCGACTGGAAGGTGCCAAACTTTTCAACTGCTTCCAGCGGAGGCGCCATACCGAGCGCGGCAATGCCGAAGATCACCATCGGGATGGAGGGAGGAATAATAATCCCGAGGCCGCCAGAAGAAGCGGTAATAGCAGAGGCATAGCCGCGCTCATAGCCACGGTCGATCATTGCTGGGATCATCAGCATCCCCACGGCCGCGGTTGTTGCCGGGCCCGAGCCCGAAATGGCGCCAAAGAACAGACAGGCCATAACCGTTGCAGCCGAAATACCGCCGGTGAATGGACCAGCCAGACTTTCCGCAACATTGATTAGGCGTTTTGAGATACCGGCGGCCTCCATAAGAGCCCCCGCCAGAATAAATGCAGGCAGCGCCATCAGTGGGAACGCGCCCACCGAGGTAAATGCAATCTGCACGAACTTGATTGGGTTTTCGCCCAGGTAAAGGAACGAGAACAGCGATGCCACACCCAGCGCAACCGTGATCGGTGCACCGATGAGCAGCAGTAAAAGAAACGATCCAAATAGGATTGTGACGATTTCGGATTCCATGGTTTTTCCTCCCTGCCTCAGTCGCGCTTAGCTGCTTCGGTGGCAGCTTTGATTTCATCAAGGTCGATCTGGTCAGGATCATGGATATCTTCGCCTTTGATCAGGCGGCGATAGTTCACCTGAATGATGCGCACGGTCATCAGCGCAAAGGCGAGAGGCAGAACCATGTAGACATACTTCATCTCGATACCCAGGGTCTGGGACTTCCAGAACTTGTTCATCTTGTTGAAGACAAAGTCCGTCGCCAGATACAGGAAGTAGACGTTGAAAAAGAGCCAGAAGAGATCAGCAAAAGCCTCGATATACTTGATGTAGCGTTCGGGCAGGAACTTGAACTGGAAGGTCACCCGGTTATGCGCGCCTTTCAATGCCGCATAGCTGGCGCCAAAGTAGACAAACCAGACGAACATGTAGACTGACAGTTCTTCGATCCAGCTATACGAAAAGCCAAAGACTTCCCGCGCGATGATCTGTACAAACAGCAGACAGACGAAGCCGGATAACAGGATCCGGCAGATGATACTTTCGATATTGTCCAGAAATTTCCAGAACATTGCGGAATTCCCTCCTCCCTGAGATGAAAAGAGCGCCGAAGCGCTCTTTTCCTTTTCGCTCTTTGGCGATTATTGCTGGACGGGCTCGCGGCCGATGGCCTCGAGGACCGTGTTCAGTTTCTCGACGCCGCCGATGGACTCATAGAACTGAGGCCATACTGCACCGGTTGCCAGTTCGATGAACTCGGCCTCATCGTTCTCAGGATCGATGATTGCCATGCCTTTTTCGGTCAGCTCTTCTTTGATCGCAGCTTCAGAGTCACGCAGGAACTGCGCGGAAATCTGAGTTGCTTCCTGACCGGCTTCCAGGATGATCTTCTGGTCTTCTTCGCTCAGACCCTGGAAAACAGATTCCGAAACGATCAGCGGTTCGATCGAGAAGATGTAACGCAGGTTGGTCACGTGGTTCTGGACCTCGTAGAACTTCATTGCGTTGATCGTCAGGTAAGGGTTGTCCTGACCGTCGACAACTTTGGTTTGCAGACCGGTGAAGGTCTCGGACCATGCCATCGGAGTCGGGCTGATACCCCAGGACTTGTAGGTTTCAATCATGATTTCGTTCTTGGGAACGCGGATGATCAGGTCCTGCAGGTCAGCAACCGAGCTGACAGGCTTTTTCGAGTTGGTCAGACGGCGGAAACCTGTGTAGGTCCAACCGATGATGCGCACACCTGCGTCACGAATGGTGTTTTCCACCAGTTCCTGACCGATCGGGCCTTGGGTCAGCTTTTCAGCATCTTCCAGGGACAGGATCACATAAGGCAGAGTGAACACACCAACCGAAGGCGAGAACGGCGTGATGTTGTTGATCGCCAGCAGCGACATGTCCAGCGTGCCGATTGCGGCCTCGTTGACGGTGTCCTGCTCGGAACCCAGCTGACCGTTCAGGAACAGTGTAGCTGTGTGTGCGCCACCCGATTTTTCTTCGAGTGCCTTAACGAAAGCCAAGCCAAGGGCTTCTTGTGCGCTGCCTGCACTATCGCCAACAGCAATCTTGAAGTTTTTCGCGTCGGCTGCGCCCGCAACCATCAGGGCTGCGACCGAAACGGCAGCAGTCATGGTGCCAAGCTTTTTGATGAATGACATAGATGTCCTCCCAGTTTTATCATGTTTCGAGGTGCGCGCTGACCTGGGGAGAGATGGCCAGTCCGATTCTACCTCGGCTTTTTCAGAGTAGCTCGTGAAATGTGTTTCTATGTTGCCATTCTTTGCGCGATAGGTTTCATATATATCGAACCTTACGAATTGGGTAGAAAATGGTTGCCTCACGCATCGGCGACAGCGACATCCGATTGCTGCGCGTTTTCAAGACGGTTGTGGAAAGTGGTGGTCTGTCTGCGGCCGAAGTTGAGCTGAATATCGGCAAATCGACGATTTCCAAGCATATTACTGATCTGGAACTGCGATTGGGCCTGAAGCTGTGTACGCGCGGCCCAGCGGGTTTCGCCCTGACCGAAGACGGCGCAAAAGTGCTGCAGGCAGCAGATCACCTGCTTGTGTCCGTGTCGCAATTTCGAAACGAGGTCAGCGAGATCAAGGAACAGTTGGGGGGAACGATCCGCATTTCGCTGTTTGATCAATGTGCATCAAACCCGGATTCCCGGCTTGCCCGTGCCATTCATCGGTTCAACGAAGCCGCCCCCTCGGTTCAGATCGAATTGTCCCTTGAGCCGCCAAACGTGATCGAAACCATGGTTATCAGCGGTCAGCTCGACATCGGGATTATTGCGCTGCATCGCCCGTCGACAAGTCTGAACTATGCGCCGTTATATGGCGAGAACATGTTCCTGTATTGCGGCCGGGAACACCCCCTGTTCGAAATACCGGACCGGGAACTTAGGACCAGTGACCTACTCAGGTACAATTATGTTGGGCTCAGCGTGAACTCTCCGAACCTCATTGTCGGTCAGCAACTGGGCTTTCAACGTTCAGCAAAAGTTCAAAGCGAGCAGGCGCTGGCCATACTTATCTTGTCGGGGCGGTACATAGGTTATTTGCCTGATCATCTTGCGCAGGATTTTGTGGACCAGGAAAAGATGCGGATGGTGTTGCCGGACGAAACGCAATATCGAACCCGGTTTGCTGCAGTGACCAGAAAGCAACCTGAACCGACGCGGGTGACCAAACTGTTTCTGGAAGTATTGCAGAGCGAACATTCGAAACCCTGACAACTTCTCGGTCGACACAATGCATGCCGGTTGTGGTCGAAGCGAAGCTTTTCACTTCCTATCAGCACTGAAACGCAAGGTTGGGGTCGCGTTTTTGGTACCGCCAAAAACTTGTGACTTTCCGCCACATCACTAGCGTTCGCCTTCCTCTCACTTACATGTGCGGCATCAAAATGAGGCGGACACATGATAGACGACGACCCCCAACCCGCAGGGTATTATAACACGCACGACATATGGACCTTGGACCCCACGCCTGCGGACCAGTTGGTCTATGACGCCTTTGCCTCGGGCGTTGTCGACCTTTTGCAAGTGTTGGATGACAACAAGACGATGATGTCACGGGACGTTTACGCGAGACTTTTTGCCTCGCTATTGGATCTTTCCCGTACTTTGGGAGAATACGAAGACGGCTGGAAGCCGGACTAAGCGACATTTTCCCAAAACCCAGTGTTCCAAGGCACGGTATGAGGCGGCGGCTCTAGCACCGCCTCGTGTCTGCAGACCAATTAGCTTGCGGTTGCGTTCCCAAGTGCATTCAGCAGAGTGTTCAGATTGTGCTGGAACATCGCAAGGTAGCTGGTGGCAGGGCTACCCCGTTCCGACAAGGCGTCCGAGAACAGCCGTCCACCAATCACGATGCCAGTTTCATCCGAGATCTGCTGAATCAAAGTGGGGCTTGTGATGTTTTCAACAAACAACGCGGCAGCACCATCCGCCTTCAGTTGGTCAATCAGAACAGCAAGATCCTTGGCTGATGGCTCTGCCTCGGTGTCGATGCCAACCGGCGCAAGGAAAGTCAGGCCGTAGGCGTCTGCCAAATATCCAAATGCGTCATGTGCGGTCACAACCGTGCGGCGATTGGCGGGCAGACCTGCCAGCTTTGCCTTGGTTTCTGTATCCAGCGCCTCAAGCTGCGCGATATAGACCGCGGCATTGGCAGCGATTTCTTCGGCGTGCTCGGGCATCGCCTCTGTCATCACGTCGGCGACATTGGTCACGTAAATCATGCCATTCGACAGCGAATTCCAGGCGTGGGGGTCGATTTTGCCCTCGACTGTGACAGGCGTGATGCCGTCGGTGGCAACGTGCACGGTTGCGTCAGTGCCCGATTCAGCGATTAGGGTATCGGACCATGTCTCAAAGCCCAGACCGTTGACAAAGATGATATCCGCCTGGGCAACGGCCTTCGCATCTGCAACCGAAGGCTGATACACATGCGCATCCGCATCCGGACCCACGATTGTCGTAACTGTGGCCAGATCGCCCACGACTTCTTCAACCATGTCGCCGAGGATCGAAAAGCTGGCGACGATCTTGACGTTGTCTTCTGCCGCAACAGTCGGCAATGCAGCCAAAGCAAACGACACAGAGGCGATGCCGGCATAGAGTGACTTCACAAGAGTCATTGTGCTCTCTCTTCTTGTTGAATTTGGGCAATGGGGATGTCTTTGGAAACAGACGGTTTGCGCATCCGTCTGCCAAAACCAAGCGGACCGAAAATGGCGGAGAACAGAAAGAACCCACCGGCAACCAAAACGATCGCCGGGCCGGATGGCGTGTCCGGGAACAGGTAGGACAGGGTCAGGCCGATCCAGCAGCTGGACAAGGCAAATACAAAGCCCAGGACCAGTTGCCCGGTGATCGTACTGGCCCAATAGCGCGCAGCGGTCGCAGGCAGGATCATCAAGCCAACGGCCATCAACGTGCCCAGCGTTTTGAATGCCGCCAGCAGGTTCAGAACCAGCAGCAGCATAAAACCCTGATCAACCAGCCACGGCCGGCGCGTTTGAGTTTCGAAGAAAACCGGATCACAGGTGCTGACAATCAGCGGACGAAGCAGAACGGCGAATGCCAACAATGTTACCGTCGCCACCCCTCCGACAAGGATCATCGACGCGTCGTCGATCCCAAGGATTGATCCGAACAGGAAGCTTTTTAGTGGGACTGCGGACCCTGCTGCAGACAGAATAAAGATACCCACCGCCAGTGCGATCAGATACAGCGAGGCAAGGCTGGCATCGCTGCGCAGGATCGTCCGGCGTGCGAGAAAGGCGGTCAAAATGGCGACGCCAACACCCGCGATAAGCCCTCCGACCAGCAGTGACATGACTGACAAGCCCGCCGTGACAAAGCCGATGACGATGCCTGGCGTAATCGCATGGGCCATGGCCTCACCAGCCAGCGATAGGCGACGCAGAACAAGAAATGCCCCAACCGGCGCGACCGAAGCCGACAAAACCGTGGTTGCCACAAAAGCGCGACGCATGAAGGCAAAGCTCCACATTTCTGCGATCAGGTCATACATTGGCGTGCTCCGCTGTTGAATGGGTGCCACGGAACATCCAGGACGCCTGACTTTCCGAGAGGTATCCTTGCGCAACCAGCCGGTCTGGTGTCAGAACGTCATTCACCGGTCCATGGGTCGCCTCTTGCCCGCCCAAAAGCAGCGCGTGGCTGCAATAGTCCAGTACCGAGGAAAGATCGTGCACCACCAAAACCACCGCGCGCCCCTCATCGCGCCATCGGCGTATAATCGACAGCAGATGCGCCTCAGTACTTTGGTCGACGGCGGCAAACGGTTCATCCAGCAGGATCAGCGGCGCGTCCTGCATGACAACTCGCGCGAACAGCGCGCGCTGCAGTTGCCCGCCCGATAGCATATGCAGAGGCCGGTCAGCGATATCCAGTACCCCGGCCTCATCCAGCGCGGCGGCCATCCGGTCACGCGCCGCGGCGTCCAGCCCGGTACGATAACCAAACCCGCGCCAGGCACCCATCGCAGCAAGATCCCTCACACGGATGGGAAATCGGCGGTCGAACTCTGTCATCTGCGCCAGATACCCGATGTCACCAGGACGGCCCTGCGGCCAAGTCAAATTGCCCGAAAGAGGATCCATCAAGCCCAGCAGCATCTTTACAAAAGTGCTCTTGCCCGACCCGTTCGCACCAAGAACGGCAAGGGTCGTTCCAGCCGCGATATCCATGGAGAGGCGGTGAAACAATGTAAGGTCGCGGTAGCCCAACGTCAGATCGCGGATTTGTAAAACGGCCGTCATCAAATCACCGCGTAAATCGCGAGCCACAAGAGCGCCGACAGCGCCAGAGCCCCCGCCACCAGCACCGGAACGCTGAATTCTGTCAGACACTTACCCCTTTGGGTGTCAGCTTTTTGCAATGACAACGGCAACGCCTCCTGTGTTTGGACAGGGGCAAAGCGAGCGCAAGGTCGTGCACGGTACGGGCCGCTTGAAACATTGTCATCTCCCTCTGGGACACCCCGCCCAGGTTCATAAATTTCGGATGGCAGGTCTCCTGACTTGCGGGTCAAAGCTATCCCGATCCTTCCCAGGCTATTGCCCAGTGGACGATCTCGGGTCGCTCGCCGCCTACAGTTGCGGGGGCAGTCACGGAATTGGTCTTTTCACAGAACCGCACCGTATTCCCTTTTATCCCTGACCGCAGAATACAGTCGGGAACCATCACGTGGACCAAATACGAATTGATTTGATTCGACAAGAGCGCGAACCAATCGGTGATGGCAATTTGTACCAGGCTCCAATCGGCCAAAAAAATTCTACGATAAGGGTGCTAGCAATGGCAGTGACTTCGCGGGGCTCACTCAGAAGTTTTCAGCCTGGGTCTTGCAACGACCGGAACGCATAAACCTGCCAATACTTTGTTCGATTGGCTGCGGCGGCTCAAAGTTCCTCGACACACTCTTGACGACAGATACGCTTCGAAAGCTCACAGGCCCGAGCACAAAATACAAGAGTGGGTTTTGATTAAATGCTGTAACGGAAAGAAATTGATGGCCTTCGCAGCATTGCAGTTTTACCAGTGGTTCTTTTTCATTCCGGCATAAGCCTGTTCAGTGGAGGTTTTTTAGGCGTAGACGTTTTCTTCGTTATCAGCGGATATCTAATAACCTCTATTATCCTTGATGATCTTGGAAAAAATAGCTTCTTTCTTTTGAAGTTCTACGAGCGTCGGGACCGACGGATCTTGCCTGCCCTGAGTGTCGTCGTACTGGTGTGTATTCCTATCGCTTGGTTTACCATGCTGCCCGATCCACTGGAAAACTTCGGCCAGAGTGTCGTGGCCACGATGTTCTCTCTGAATAATGTTCTTCTCACGCTAACAAGTGGATACTGGGACCTCGCGTCCGAGTTCAAACCTCTGGTTCACACATGGAGCCTGGCAGTTGAAGAACAGTTTTACATAGTTTTTCCGCTTTTGCTTATGGCCCTGTACCCGGTAATTAAACACAGAACGGATCTGCTGGTTTGGGCTATCATCGGGTCCAGTTTCCTGGCGAGCGTACTGTTGGTTCAAACCCACCCGGAGAGCACATTTTATCTTCTGCATACACGCGCCTGGGAACTCGGATTCGGTGCATTGGGGGCATGTTGGGAAAATAAGCGCAAGGTTAGAGCGAGCAACAGTCTTTCGCTACTTGGCCTTATAGCGGTGATTGCATCTATGGTGATCTTTGACGGGACCATGCAACACCCGTCATACCTGACAGCCGTTCCGGTCGTCGGGTCTTTGCTCGTTCTCCTCTATGCAAAGGAAGGCACTTTTGTCGCCAAACTGCTGAGCATCAGAATTCTGGTTGGCATTGGCCTGATCAGCTACAGCCTGTATCTCTGGCACCAACCAATTTTCGCATTTGCGCGCATTGCGAGCTTTGAGGAACCCAGCCCGTATTTTCTTGCCAGCTTGATACCATTTGCATTCCTTTTGTCCTATCTGACCTGGCGTTTTGTCGAACAACCGTTTCGCAACAAAAACGCGATCTCTCTTTCACGCCTTGTTGTTTCGTGCACCGCAGTGACCGCAACGCTGTGTGCTGTTGGGCTTTCGCTGTATCTCGGCCAAGGCTTCCCTACACGCGTTTTCGACACGGATCGAGAGGTCGCAGCGGGGATGCACATTTGGTATAATCACCGCATCAGCCAATACGACGCAGATAAGTTTGATACGAACAGCGGCATCAACGTTTTGATTGTCGGAAACAGTCAGGCCCGTGATTTTGCGAATATTCTCATTGAGATGGGCATAATGAAGGATGCAAATCTAATTTATCGCGACGCGCTCAATGTTTGCGAGCCCAGGCTTTGGGACGATGACACAAAATCTTTGATACAAAATGCTGACGCGACTTTCTTGCCAATCGTCAACCTTTCTGGCGCTTGCAAACTCTTTCTTGAAAACGGGCTTGCCGCGCAACACAATATCGTCTTCGTCGGCCCCAAACACTTTGGTTACAATCTCAATGCATTCACCTTACTGCCCAGATATGGTCGGCCAAACTATACGACGAAGGTATTCGAAGAAATAGTTGAGGCAAACAGGCAGAATGCGTCGGTCATACCGGCTGGTTTGTATGTCGATATCATCAGCTACGCGACCACAAATGGGAATCAGATCCATGTTTTCGATCAAAATGGAGACATTATTTCTGCGGACCGAGTGCATATTACCCAAGCCGGAGCCCAATTCTTTGCTTTATTGATGAAAGACCATCCAGCGTTTGAGATCTTTTTCTAACGCTGGGTCTTCGCATGTTCTGTCCTGATCAAAAGAAACAGATATGTGCGGCTTTAAAGTCTAAAATGAGAGCGATGGCCTTCTTCCAAATCGAGTTGCCGGGTGGTGCCATTTCCTCAGCCTTCCCGACAATAGTCTCGATCCGATTACCCCGGCGTTTGCGGTCATCCGAAGTTTAGATCAGGGAAATGCGCGCCGGATGTAACAGTACTTCCGTCACGACGGCGGCCCGGCCCCAAAACAAATGCTGCCCCGCTGGAGGCACTTAGGGGGCAAAAGCCCCCACATTCTTCTCCCAAACATCGCCAAACAACCCAGCGGCAGGGCATTGCGTCCTCGAATTTGGCTCTGTGGCCCTAAACGTCACCAGCAAAACCGCCCCTTGACCTGACCGACCGGGTAGCAAGTCAAATCTGGCGATTTGAGATGCGATTGGGCTCTAAGCGACTCCGCAACCGCTTCGAGATGTGAAATTGGCAGGACATGCACGACATCATCGGAGTCGCATTTACAGACGCGTTGGGACGCATTCGTTACCTTATGCCTACATCCCGCTTTGGGTTTGAGCGGTTCAAGGACAGCCATGCACTGAGAAAAATTCTGGACAATTCGCGTTTCAAATCCGTTTCGGAGGTATACCCACACTCACAACTGTATCCTGTTGCTTCCACAATGCTTCCAGTCAGTTTGGACCTAACGCAAAAAGCCTCGCGTTATGCGAGGCTAAGTATTTGATATCCGACCTTAAAGTTTGGTTGCGGGAGCAGGATACCAACGATGTTTGCAGTCTCTGCTCTACAGTACCGCATAGGCGCAATTCACATTCTTGCTCAGGTTCTTCTTAGTCGCGTGATATGTGTCGAGACTGTTGCACTTATGCACTATCGTGTCTGACGTCAGCACCAATGGGACAGTTTAAGTAGATTTGATAAGAGAGGGTTTCTGGCTCATCGTAACCGCCA
>NZ_JBXWPD010000032.1:0-15076 GCF_059611225.1 Ruegeria sp. CDSA246
AGTTCGCCCAACTGGCAGGGTAAACCGCTCACCAATTCCACTAATGCTCTGCCATCTGAAAAGTTTGCGACAGAACCCGTTTGCATCATTTTTTTCGGCGAGCCGTTTGTAAGTCTCGCGCTTGGGGACAAGTATGCAGCGGTCATTCCCATTCTCGCATGGCTTGCCATCATGCAGGGAATTCGAGTGTCGCGCAGTGGCAGCACCACTATGGCAGTCGCAAAAGCTAGAACTGAAAACGCCATGATCCCTAATATCGTCCGTGTGAGCGCTTTACCTTTCGTGTGGCATGCGGCGTACCATCACGGCAATATTTTGTCGGTTATCTGGATAGGTATTGCTGCAGAGCTTGTCAGCGCAATTGTCTCTCTGGTCCTATTACGCCGGCGCACCAATTTTTCACTTTCACCGACCACTTTACCTTCGATTTTTACGCTTTTGTTTTTGGCAGTCAGTGGCGTTCGAACAAATGAAACGTTGCAGGTGAGTATAACTTCACAGACCTACTGGGGCGCGGTTTTATCCGTCGCCTTTCTGATTGGGGCAATCGCATCAATGAAAGAGTTGCGAACTTTCGTGCGCCGTCGAGCCATGCCCAACTATGCTGAGTAAAGCAGATGGTTTTGCCACGGTATCTCTGGAGTGGTTGCTCAAACCTGGATTTGGACGTAGTTGGCGTCGGGGGATTCAATATCCATCAGCTTCAAACGTCACCGGTTTCCTGGCCAGATCATTGCGCGCGCGGTGTGGTTGTAAACTTGCTTCAATCTGAGCTTGCGCAAATTTGAGGAGATGTTGTTGCGAGGCCGACAGGGTCGTACAGGCGACGTCTGGCACCTCGATGAGGTTGTTGTGGTATGTCGGGCCGTTTCTGGCGTCAGCGCTTTTGGTTCCATATAGCCGTATTTGATAAGAAAAAGTCCTTGGCTCATCGCAACCACTGAGGAGTGGATGATAAGAAAGACAAGGAAGAGCCCTGGCGAGAAGATCGTCAAAGATATCAAACGGGCTGTGCGCATGTATCCCGGGCTGGAAACAACACAAGCGGCCCGCGCGAAGTGATAAGCGCCGCTACAAACCGCGCAATCACATTAAGATCATGCTCGGTAGGCTCAAGGCATGGCGACGAGTGGCGACACGCTACGACAGATGCCCAAAAGTCTTTCTCTCGGCAATCGTTTTGGCTGCACTCGTCACTTCCTAGCTATGTGCCTTGAACCAAGGGAAATATTGGTAAAAAGATCAGATCGCCCTAATGAAAAAGCGCCCAAAATAATTCCGTGCCCTAAAAGGGTAAGTGGCATTCTGTTTTCCTGACTACAATCGCTTAAACCCGAGGTCGGACTGCTATGCTGGAAAAGAATGTCCGTCGATCGGCGATCCAACACATATGTTCCAACCTCCAACCCGGCATTGGCGCTGCAGGTGACTTTTTTGCCTCTTTCGGTCACAAGCGATCAGTAGAAATGCTCAATGCCGGGCGCGATCGTTGCGATACTCAGAGATTCGATCAACGATGTCAGGCTCCCCATCGAAAAGCCATCAAACCGTGGAATTCTGATCTCTGGTCTTTTTTCTGCCAGCATGATTATTTTACTATCAGGAAAAATTAGGTGCTATGATACTTCGAATGGAATGGGTTTTCCGCTGCTCCTGCTTGCAGAACCAGTTTGGACAAGTGTAGCAAGACATTGAAAGAGTAAAATTGAAAAAACGCGACAAAGAAATGGCGGCAAATCTGACTCAGGACCCACATTCCGTTCGTTCGGGTAACAGAGAAAAAGTTCTTGAAGTTGCCATCGGCCGCGAGGTTCGCGCCTTTCGCAAGCAGCAGGAAATAACCGTCGCGGAGCTTGCCCAGCTAACCGGTTTGTCGATCGGCATGCTGTCAAAAATCGAAAATGGAAATACGTCACCCTCCTTGACGACCTTGCAGTCATTGGCGGATGCACTGTCGGTTCCTTTGACAAGTTTTTTCAGACAGTTCGAAGAACGCCGGGAGGCGGTTCATACAAAAGCAGGTGAAGGTGTCGAGCTGGAGCGTGAAGGGACACGCGCCAACCACCAATATAACCTGTTGGGGCATATTGGCGCCAACGGATCAGGCGTAATTGTAGAACCCTATCTGATCACCCTGACTGCTAAATCCGATGTGTTTCCAACATTCCAACATGGTGGCATTGAGACGATTTACATGCTGGAAGGTGAAGTGGATTACCGCCATGGGGACCAGATTTACCCACTGAAACCGGGTGACACCCTGTTCTTTGATGCGGATTCACCCCATGGCCCGGAACGGTTGGTTAATCTGCCGGCCCGCTACATATCGGTGATCAGCTATCCGCAGACAAACTGATCGTCTTGCGCAATCGGAAATCCGTGGGTCTGTCATAGCCTTCATGGCTGCCCGTATTCACGATCGTGAACCCAAGCCTTGAAAAAACACGATGGTTTTCAGTAAGTTCTACGCGCGTTTCCAGTTCCAGCGCAGGCAAACCAAGCTCTGTTGCACGGCTTGCAGCATGATCCACCAACGTGCGGCAGATACCTTGCCCCCGCAGTCCTTCCTGAACTGCAAGCTTCCCCAAGTACAGGCTGTCGGGTTTGGGCGTCAGAAACATACATGCGAACAGCGGTCGGCCGATGGCCCAAATTTCACCACCATCCTTACAATGCTCCTGCATCCCTTCCACCGTCAGCTTATGGATAGAAGACGGAGGGTCGATCCGCGCATCCATGAATTGAAATGACGCACGAAGCAGCGCAAGCGCGTCATATAATGCAAAGTCATCGCTCGGAATTAGCCAAGGCGTGAAGTCCGGATCAGTCATTTGAGCAACGGCACTTCACAATGCTCACTTGGACAAAGGCGGTTCCGTTTCCAAATCCGGCCAAATCCCTGGCGATGTGGGTAACCCGTCGTCAAACTGACTGAGATAGTCCAGCATCATCGGGCGGTTGTCGATGAACCCTTTGTAAGTCGCCAGTTCTTCGGGCAGGTCCCGAATAACCCGGTGCAGACGGCGGCCCCATTTGGGAACAGTCATCAGATCCTGAAAACTGCACAGATAGCAGCGGATCGGGAACACCAGCGCATTGGAGCGCGGCAGACGGAAGAACGTCTGCAACTCGACCCGCAGATGTTGCTTGTGGGCGATGTTTTCGGGCGTCAGCGTGGTCTTTTGGATGCCCCATTTGTGATAGTTTTCCGGGCTTGTATCTAGCAAAGGATTCACCGTCATGGTCCAGTTGAGACGCCGCGCGGGGGCGCCCTGCTGAATATTCAGCAGGAATTTCAATGCGCGCTTGAATATCCCCATCTCATGCGCTTTTGGAACCGGCGCGTGCCATTCGAAAAAGTTCATGCCGATGTCAAAATCCAGACTCCAGTCGGCTTGGGTCGTCACCATTCCGGCGTCCATCCACAGCATCTCGTCGCGCTGATCAAGTACGGCAAAATCGCCCTGTGCCTGACGGGTGATGTATTCCATCGGCCCATAGGGCAGCGTGGTTTCATCCATGAAGGTAAAGCTGTGATCGATGCCCAATGGCTTGTTGATCCAGCGCCACTGATTGCCGTTGCGGTGCAGCTCAAACAAGTCCGGGTAATCCTCGGACTTGCTAACCATGATCAGTTCCAGCAAGTCCCAACCGGCCAATGTCATATGCGGCAACGACTGACAACGCAGCGGGTCCTGATCCAGAACCATTGCGCGATCTTTCATCTCTGCGACGTAGTGCTCGTCCACATCGAACCGCATTTCATAGACCGAGCCCTCGGGACCACCGCGATGCTGTTCCATGTTGACCGAATACATGTAGCTGTCTTCGTGGAATGGGAACGGAAAGCGTTTGATCGCCCATTCCGAGTTGTGGAACGTATAGTCGTCTCGGAAGGACTCGTCGTTGAATTGAATGGTCATGATGGGCCTCCTCTCAGCGGTCCAGCACGAGGGACTTGCCCTCGAAACGCGATACGCAGGGCATGATTTTCTTGCCTGCTGCCTTTTCTTCATCGGTCAGCCAGTGATCACGATGAACAAAGTTGCCGTCGTGATCCAGAACCACGGTTTCACACTGACCGCAGGCACCACCACGGCACAGATAAGGCGCATCGACGCCTTCTCGTTCGATGGCTTCGAGCAGGCTTTCGTTCTCGCCGACATGAACGACTTTGTCTGAGGCCGCCAGCCGCACCTCGAACGGCTTGCCAGGCTGAGGTGCCAAGAACTCTTCGTAATGCACGCAATCTTCCGGCCAGCCTTCGGCGGCGGCTGTGTTGCGCACCCAGTCGATCATACCCTTGGGGCCGCAGACATAGACATGCGTGCCCAGAGGTTGCCCGCTCAGGAGGTTCTCCAGATCAATCTGCTGGTTCTGATCGTCGTAATACAGATGCGTCTCATTGGGATGCCGGTCGGTCAGCTGGTCCGCATAAGATGCCAGCGCGTGATTGCGGCAGGCATAATGCAGCTCCCAATGCCCATGCAGCAGTTCAAGTTGTTTAATCTGCGCCAGAAACGGGGTGATCCCGATTCCACCGGCCAGAAACAGGTGTTTGCGGGCGCGCAGGTCCAGTGAAAACAAGTTGACCGGATAGCTGATGATCATCTCATCACCCAGCTTGACCTGGCGGTGCATGAACAGTGAACCACCCCTGCCCTCGTCATCGCGCCGAACCGAGATCGTATAGGATGACTGATCAAACGGATCCGACATCAGCGAATAGGGATTAAGCCGCGTGATGCCTCCATCCCGCATTTCAACAACCGTATGCGCGCCACCCGAAAAGGTTGGCAACTGGCCTCCGTCGATGCGTTCGAACCGGAACCGCGTCACCAACTCGTTCAGCGGGGTGATCTCGGTCACTTTGACTTGGATTTTCTCGGCACCGCTCATTCGTAAATCCCTTTCGGCTCGGGCACGTTGCCATGGTCTTCGGCATCGACACGGACGCCCTGATAGGCGGCAAGGCGGCGGGAATAATGGTCGCGCACAAACAGGTTCAGCCCGCAATGCGCGCAGACAAACGGATCAACCTCGACATCCTCGGTGATGCCCTTGCAGTGCACACATTGCATCCGGCGCGCGACTGATCCGCGATGTTCGGTCTGGATTGCCGTGTGCGGCAGGCCAACGGCCATCACTTCGTTCATGGCCTGACCCATCATACCCTCAGAGCCGGTCAAATAAACCTGCAATCCCATATGAGCATCTTCCAAAACGCGGCGAATGCGCTGCAGCGAGGCCTCATAGGATGGACCTTCGTAGAATTGCGCAGGCTTCGCTGCCTGCAGTCGCTCAACGTAATCCGTTCCCTTGGGAATGTAGATCAGATGGGTTTTGGCCATCAGGTCGGGTGTCGCGATGTCAAGAACGGCTTCGGCCCCTTCGGCCTCAGCGATCATGAGATGGTGTTCGCCCGGGCGGACCTCTAGCGTGCCCCAGACCGGGCGGCTTGCGATTGACTTGGGAAATTCGAACTTTGACATTGTGCCCTCAAATAGGAAAAGGGCGCCACGGTGTGTCCGTTGCGCCCCCTTAAACTCAGCCCTTTGCGGTTCTGATCGATTTGTCCTGATCGTAGAACGGCATCTCTTCCGCAGTCGCTGCTATTTCTGTCCCATCGCCGTTGCGGACCGTCAGTTGGGTGCCCGGTGAGGCACACGCAACCGGCATACGGGCGATACCAACATTGTGCCCATTGATTTCGGAATACATGCCGAAGGTGACAACGCCGACCTTTTCACCATTTTGCAGCAGATCCGCGCCCTCGTCCGCCGGGGTCGTGCCGTCAAGTTTGACGCCGTAGATCTTGAACCGTTCTTTGCCTTGCGAAGCATAGTGGTTCTCGGCCCCGATAAAGCCGGTTTTCCCGGGTGACACAGTGAATTCCAAACCCAGTTCCCAAAGCGTATCACCGCATGTTTCGTCGTCGAACGGGTAGGTTTCCGAGTTATCTCCGGGGTAAAACAGCAGATAGCTTTCGGTGCGCAGCAGATCAAGCGTCGAGAACTGGACCGGCACGATGCCCATGTCTTTGCCCTCGGCCAGAATGTTGTCCCACAGGTGTACTGCGTGCTTGGCCTGACAGAAAATTTCGTACCCGCGCTCACCGGTGTAGCCGGTCCGCGAAATCATCACCGGGCAGCCATAGAGTTTGGTTTGCATGATCCCAAAATAAGCCAGATCACGAATTCCGGGAATGTGCTTGGCCAGGAAATCAACGGCCACCGGTCCCTGCAGCGACATGTCGTGCATGTCGTCGTCAAAAATGACCGCGCAGTTTTTGCCCGCCGCCACAGACGTCAGCTGCTCCATGCCCGTACCGGTTCCGTGCACCACAAGCCATGTGTTCACCGACAAGCGATAGATGATGCAATCGTCAACGAATTTGCCTTCAGCATTCAGGATCGAGGCATAGGTCGAACGACCCGGCATGATCTTTTCCACGTTCCGCGTGGTGACCCGATCAATGACATATGCGGCATCTTCGCCGACCACGTGAACCTTTTTCAGGCCGGAAACATCCATGAGGCCAGCTTTGGTTCGAATTGCTTCATAGTCAGCTTTGGCGCGCTCTGGGCTGTGGTCGTAGAACCATGCGGTTCCCATGCCGTTCCAGTCCTCAAGTTCGCCGCCGATCTCGGCATGGCGCTGCGCAAGGGCGGACGTCCTCCAAAGAATGGCCATGGTTCAGCTCTCCCGTTGATTGCTTTTTGTTGCCATATTGAGGCTGATGTCAGATTGAAAATCAACACCTCTGTGCAGAATATTTTCCTGATGGGAATATTTGCCTTCAATTTCTGAACCCATAGACGGGGGCTTAGAGTTGAAGGAAACCCCTTATTTTCATGAAGAAAAGCCAGTTTTCGACCCTTCAAATTGAGAATGCGACACCACCGTTAAAGATGTTTGCCCCACATATCTATTGACAGGTGCCCCACGAGATTGTCCCCTGAGTAGATAAAATTTCCCAGCAGGAAAACTCCGCAGAGAGACCTCCTGCTGCAACAACAGGGAGACTACGAAGTGGATGGCAATTTAAATGCTCTCACGACGATCTTTACCGAGTTCTACTACTGGGTAACTGTCGTTTTCATGTTCCTCATCCATGTGGGCTTTTGCATGTACGAAGTCGGCGCAAGTCGTGCCCGTAACCATATGCACACATTGATGAAAAACATCATGATCATCCCTCTGGTGACGGTCACGTTCTTCTTCTTTGGATGGTGGATCTACTGGGCTTTTCCAAACTTTCCGTTCTGGGGCGGTCTGGACACTGAAGCGGGCGCAGCGAATCTGCCTTGGGCCGATACGATGGCGACCAATGTTAGTGACAGAATCACTGGCGTTTTCTGGGCGGCATTCCTGCTGTTCTCTTGGACGGCGGCCTCGATCGTTTCGGGTTCCGTGATCGAACGGATCAGGTCTTCGGCGCTCTGGGTTCATGCGGTCATGATCGGATCGGTCTGGTGGATCATCGACGCTGCGTGGGGCTGGCACTACGGCGGCTGGATGGTTCGCATTCTCGGCTACCATGATGCATATGCTTCCGGTGTAATTCACGCAATTGCAGGCGGTTACGCATTGGGTGTGATCATGGTTTTGGGCCCGCGCCTAGGCAAGTTCGCCAAGGACGGTACACCACGGGACATTCCTCCGCACAATCCGTGGCTACTGACGATCGGTATCTTCCTGATCTACACTGGTTTCTGGGGCTTCTATGCCGCGTGCAACGTGCCAGTGATTTCACCTGAAGGGATCGATGGGCAGATCACCGGCGTCACCTGGACAGCAACCAATATCTATCTGGCTCCGACGACCCTGTCGGCGATCACCTTCAACTTCCTCATGTCGCTATCCGGCGGTCTGATGGCTGCTTACGTGATCTCGAAGGGTGATGCGTTCTGGACTTTCTCGGGTGGGCTTGCCGGAATCATCACCGCCTCGGCCGGAAACGATTTGTATCATCCGATTCAGGCAATGATCATTGCCGCGATCGGCGTCGTGATCGTGTACAAGCTGCACTACTGGGTTGAACGCCGGTTCAAGCTGGATGATGCGGTGGGCGCCGTTGCTGTGCACGGTTATGCCGGAGTTGTTGGCCTGGTGATTTCAGGCTTTGTCCTCTGGGGTGTGCCATCTTCGCCGTACGAAGGATACGCAACAATCAACCCGATCGGTCAAATCACCGGTGCGGTCATCATGTTCTTTGTTCTTGGCTTTCTACCCGGCTGGGCTCTGGCCAAGATGCAGGCGGCCGCAGGTGTGCTTCGCATCCCGGAAGAGGTCGAACTGCAGGGCCTCGATTACGCCGAGCACCACGCCTACGAAGATGCCAAGGCAGCGATCATTGAAGCTGACAAACAGGAATTGGCTGCCCGTGCTGGCGCGGCAGCGAAGTAAAGGAGAAAGACATGTCTACGAATGGATACACAAGCTGGGCTGTCGATCTTGCCGAGGTCGGTCCGATCTACCCCTTCCAAGGTTACGAAGTTCTGATGGTCATCATTGGTGTGGTCTTCTGGATTGGCTGGCATCGCATCCAGTTCGTCCGGGAAGGTGAACACCTTGAGAAGGCCCGCCACACCGGCGACGAAGAGAAGGTGAAGGCACAGCTGGAACGATACTGATCCAGCTTTAAGAGCTGGCAATGGGCGTGAGATCAGAGATCGCGCCCATTGCCTCTTAGGAAAAAAACTTTCCTACTATTATTGATGTCCCCCAGTTTTGTTGATACCGTCGAATCATAGTGAAACACACAAGGAGATCTGCCAGCCATGTGCGGAATTGTTGGATTATTCCTCAAAGACCAGTCTCTTGCGCCCCAACTGGGTAACATGCTGACGGACATGCTGATTACGATGACAGACCGCGGCCCCGATAGTGCCGGTATCGCGATCTATGGCGCAGAGTCGGCAGGCAAAACCAAGATTACAGTCCAGTCGCCCAACCCCGATGCTGACTTTGTCGGCCTGGCTGATGAGCTGGGTGAAAAGCTGGGCGCAACGGTTGGTCAGACAAACAACGACACACACACCGTTCTTGAAATTCCCGCCGGTCAGTTCGAAGCCGCACGCGCTGCGCTGGCCGAAATCCGCCCGTCGGTTCGGATCATGAGCCGCGGCGAAAGCCTCGAAATCTACAAGGAAGTTGGCCTACCCAAAGATGTTGCAGACCGATTTAACCTCAACGGAATGAGCGGCACCCATGGCATTGGGCATACGCGTATGGCGACCGAATCCGCCGTGACGACAATGGGCGCACATCCGTTCAACACCGGCCCCGATCAGTGTCTTGTCCACAATGGATCGCTGTCCAACCACAACTCGTTGCGCCGCAAACTGCGCCGTGAAGGTGTGGTTATCCAGACCGAGAACGACACCGAAGTGGGTGCCGCATATCTGACATGGAAAATGATGAACGGCGCAACACTGGGTGAGGCTCTGGAGACCAGCATTGATGATCTGGACGGTTTCTTCACCTTTGTTGTTGGCACCAAGGACGGGTTTGGTGTCGTACGTGACCCAATTGCCTGCAAACCTGCGGTGATGGCCGAAACAGACCAATATGTAGCCTTTGGCAGCGAATACCGTGCTTTGGTAAACCTGCCGGGCATTGAAGGCGCCCGGGTCTGGGAGCCTGAACCCTCCACCGTATATTTCTGGTCGCACAACGACAGCCCCACAACCCACGAAAAGGCCGCCTGATATGCAGACCTATGATCTAGAGGCAGACGGGCTACGCGGATTGAACTCGTCCCTGCAGGCGCAAAACGCCGAGACCAACCAAACACGCTGGGAAATAGTAAACCCGAAGGGCAGCCATGCAATCGCCGTTGGGCTGGATGCGCCGATTGAAGTGACGGTCAAAGGCTCGACCGGGTATTATTGCGCGGGCATGAACCAGCAGGCGACCATAAAGGTAGAAGGCTCTGTTGGTCCGGGCGTTGCCGAAAACATGATGTCCGGTCAGGTCATCGTCGATGGTGACGCCAGCCAATACGCTGGAGCGACCGGCCATGGCGGATTGCTGGTGATCAAAGGTAATGCCAGCTCGCGCTGTGGCATCTCAATGAAAGGGATCGATATCGTCGTGCATGGCAACATCGGCCACATGTCCGCCTTCATGGCACAGGACGGCAATCTGGTTGTCTGCGGGGACGCTGGGGATGCACTGGGGGATTCACTCTACGAAGCCCGGCTGTTCGTGCGTGGTTCGGTCAAGAGCCTCGGCGCCGATTGCATCGAGAAGGACATGCGTCCCGAGCATCTGGATATCCTGAGGGATCTTCTGGCCCGCGCGGGCAGCGACGCCAAGCCAGAAGAGTTCAAACGCTATGGTTCGGCCCGTCAGCTTTATAATTTCGACGTTGATAACGCCGCCGCTTACTGAGGAAGAAGGGTATGAAAGATATGGACGATCAGATCCCCCGCACCCTGCCGATCCAGTCGGCGACATTTTCCAACCCGATCAATGCTGAGATCCGTCGCGCCGCTGCGACCGGCATCTATGACATTCGAGGTGGGGGAGCCAAACGGAAAGTACCTCATTTCGACGATCTGCTGTTTCTGGGTGCGTCGGTATCGCGTTATCCGTTGGAAGGCTATCGCGAACGTTGCGATACCTCAGTAACGTTGGGCACGCGCTTTGCCAAAAAACCGATCGAGCTTGATATCCCTATCACCATTGCAGGCATGAGTTTTGGTGCCTTGTCTGGCCCGGCGAAAGAGGCTCTGGGCCGCGGCGCATCCGCAGCGGGCACGTCAACCACCACCGGTGACGGTGGCATGACACCAGAGGAACGCGGCCATTCAACCAAGCTGGTCTATCAGTATTTGCCTTCGCGTTATGGCATGAACCCGAACGATCTGCGCAAGGCTGATGCAATTGAGATTGTGGTTGGCCAAGGCGCTAAACCCGGTGGCGGCGGTATGCTGCTGGGTCAGAAGATCAGCGACCGCGTGGCCGAGATGCGCACCCTGCCCAAGGGTATCGACCAGCGCTCGGCCTGTCGCCATCCCGACTGGACTGGCCCGGACGATCTTGAGATCAAGATCCTCGAACTGCGCGAGATCACTGACTGGCAAGTGCCGATCTATGTCAAAGTTGGCGCAACACGCCCCTACTACGACACTGCTTTGGCCGTGAAAGCTGGCGCCGACGTTGTCGTCATGGATGGGATGCAGGGCGGCACCGCTGCCACGCAGGACGTTTTCATCGAACATGTCGGTCTGCCGACGCTGTCCTGTATCCGCCCCGCCGTTCAGGCACTGCAGGATCTGGGCGTGCACCGAGAGGTACAACTGGTCATCTCGGGCGGTATCCGCACCGGTGCCGATGTTGCCAAAGCGCTGGCGCTGGGTGCAGATGCGGTCGCCATAGGCACCGCCGCATTGGTGGCTCTGGGCGACAACGATCCCAAGTGGGAGGCCGAGTATCAGAAGCTAGGCACCACCACCGGCGCATATGATGATTGGCATGAAGGCCAGGACCCGGCGGGTATCACCACGCAAGACCCAGATTTGGCAGCACGCTTGAACCCGGTTGATGCAGGCCGCAGGCTGCGGAACTACTTGAAAGTTATGACACTTGAGGCGCAGACTATCGCGCGTGCCTGTGGTCACAACCATCTGCACAACCTCGAGCCCGAAGATTTGTGTGCCCTGACAATGGAGGCCGCCGCCATGGCGCGGGTGCCGCTGGCGGGAACCAGTTGGTACCCCGGCAAGGAAGGGTTCTGAATAGATGCTGCGCGGCTCCCTGATGGGGGCCGCGTTTTTGCTTTGACAAACCAAAAAACAACAGGGAAAGGAAAGCAATCGTGACGACAGATCTCGCAGCTTTCGCAAAAGAAAAAGGCGTCAAGTATTTCATGATCTCGTTCACCGATCTGTTCGGTGGACAGCGGGCCAAACTGGTGCCCGCGCAGGCGATTGCCGATATGCAGGAGGACGGAGCGGGATTCGCCGGGTTCGCCACGTGGCTGGACATGACGCCAGCGCATCCCGACATGCTTGCGGTGCCTGATCCGTCCTCGGTCATTCAGCTACCGTGGAAGCCCGAAGTGGCTTGGGTTGCTGGTAACTGCGTGATGGAAGGAAGCGATGTTGCGCAAGCCCCCCGCAACGTCCTGCGCCGCCTTATTGACGAGGCCGCCGCCGAAGGCATGCATGTCAAAACCGGTATCGAAGCCGAGTTCTTTCTGCTGACCCCAGATGGAGAGCAAATCAGCGACCCATTCGATACAGCAGAAAAGCCCTGTTATGACCAACAGGCCGTAATGCGCCGCTATGATGTGGTGCGAGAGATCTGTGATTACATGCTGGAACTGGGTTGGGGTCCCTACCAGAATGACCACGAGGACGCCAATGGCCAGTTCGAAATGAACTGGGAATTTGATGATGCGCTGCGCACCGCTGACAAGCACTCGTTCTTCAAATTCATGACCAAGTCGGTTGCTGAAAAGCACGGGCTTCGGGCGACGTTCATGCCGAAACCGGTCGAAGGTCTGACCGGAAATGGCTGTCATGCTCATATCTCGGTCTGGGATGCCCCAGGCGCGGATGCAAAAACTAACGTGTTTGCAGGCGAAGGCGAAGGCCCAACCGGAGAGGTCGGTCTGGGAGAACGCGGAAAACACTTCCTCGGCGGCATTATGAAACATGCCTCGGCGCTTGCCGCGATCACCAATCCCACGGTGAACAGCTACAAGCGCATCAACGCGCCGCGGACAATGTCGGGTGCAACTTGGGCACCCAATACAGTGACCTGGACAGGCAACAACCGGACGCACATGGTTCGCGTTCCCGGCCCCGGCAGGTTTGAGCTGCGCCTGCCAGACGGGGCAACCAACCCGTATCTGCTACAGGCAGTCATCATCGCGGCTGGGCTATCCGGCATCCGGTCCAAGGCAGATCCAGGCAAACGCTGGGATATCGATATGTATGCCGAAGGTCATAAGGTTCGTGGTGCTCCGAAACTGCCTTTGAACATGCTTGATGCGTTGCGTGAGTACGACAAGGACAAAGAACTGAAGGCAATGATGGGTGCCGAGTTCTCATCCGCGTTCCTGAAGATGAAACATCAGGAGTGGAACTCATTTGTCTCCCATTTCTCGCGCTGGGAAAAAGACAACACATTGGACATCTAAGTCGGGTTGCAAGGTTGCATTTCTGGGCCGCGGCACAAGCTGCGGCTCAAATTTTCGGGCCCCAAGAGTATCGCCAGGAACGTTCGCGTTTTTCAGCATACGCAAGGCCAGAGCCCCGGCTTGTTTTGAGACCACATCACCAAGCATCAAGACGACACGCAGATCGTACATTTCTGCAAAGAGCAATCTGTTCCGCAACTGAACGATTTTGACCTTTTGTTAGGAATGGGCGGCCCGATGGATGTTTGGGAGGTCAATGCCATTCCTTGGCTAACGTTCGAAAAGCAAACCATCAGAACGTGGGTGCATGATTTCAATCGACCGTATTTTGGCATTTGTCATGGGTATCGGCTTTGATCAGAACCGCGGAACACTACCGTGATTGCCGCAAAGCGACTTTACGTATACCCGGCATCTGCTTCCAACCGCCAATCTGGAACGTCATTAACCAGCATAAGCGCAGCCCGGCGAAGCGTCGCGCGCATCTTTTCCACAACCGGACCGGTCAATTCGCAATCCGCCAATGCGGCATCGAAAGTGTCCAGCCAAAGCTCTGCGTCGGCCTTCCGGATGGGGATATGCGCATGGATTTCGCGCAGGTCCATATGGCCGAAACGTTCACGATAGTAGGCGCGGCCGCCCAGAAACCCGCTGAGAAATTCAAATTGAGCCAGTCTGGTGTGGTTCAGCCCATGTCCTCGAAAATGCAGCCTGTGCAACGAATGCACTGCCGGATCGGTTTCCATCCGGTCATAGAAACGCTCGACCAGAGCGCGCAGTTGGGTCTCACCACCAAGTTGCTCTATCGCAGATTCCATGTGCTGCCTTTCTGTATCTCTGGCACCTGCAATATTGCATAACAGGAAAATAAGTTTATCAACAGTGACATTCTGACATACTCATGCTCAGAAGCGGAACCAGGTGAAATCAGTGAGGGAGATGACGGATTGAACGCTCTGGTGCTTGGCCTTTTGGCGGCACTTTGCTGGGGGGTACACGATCTGGCAGTGCGCTATGTCAGCCAGTCTGTCAGCGTGATTGCTTCGCTCATGGCTGTGCTGGTTTCAGGCGCAGTGCTGCAACTTGGTTTGGTTGCGATGATGGGTGAAGTCGACCCTATTCCTGGCACGGCATTGATCAGCGCTGTTGCTGCAGGGGGGTGTTATCTGCTGGCGGGCGTCTGCATGTACGCCGCTTTTCAACGAGGCCCGGTCCGGCTGGTTGCTCCGATTGTTGCAAGCTATCCGGTGTTGTCCGTCTCACTGGCCATCTGGCGCGGCG
The DNA here is from genome assembly GCF_059611225.1 of Ruegeria sp. CDSA246. Taxonomy (NCBI): domain Bacteria; kingdom Pseudomonadati; phylum Pseudomonadota; class Alphaproteobacteria; order Rhodobacterales; family Roseobacteraceae; genus Ruegeria; species Ruegeria sp. CDSA246. The sequence continues at coordinate 14,438 of NZ_JBXWPD010000032.1, forward strand.
CAACGGTCAGCCCGCTGCACTGGCTTGCCATCATCGCGATTGGTGTTGGCGTTTCTGTTGTGGCTGCCCAATCTGAACGCGACGCGACCGAATACCCAGCGGCTGGCCCGACGGTGGTGTTATCGATACTTGCAGCAATCGGGTTCGCCGCCACCTTTGCGCTAGGACAATATGCAACCGAACATAATGACGAATACTCAATCTCTCTGGTTATTCGACTGACGGCAGTTTTTGCCCTAGGCATGATCGCCCTGGCATCCCGGAGATCAATCTGGCCTGAGCGTCGGGCTCTGCCTCTTCTCTGTGTCATGGGTGTTCTGGATGCTGTTGCCATCCTTTGCGTGATCGCGGCGGGCGGGTTGCCGAATGCGCAATTTGCCTCGGTGACGGCGTCCGTCTTTGGGTTGCTGACGGTTGTGTTGGCCTGGGCTGTCTTGCGTGAAAAGATGCTGCCACGCCAATGGCTTGGATGTTTGGTTGCGTTTGCGGGAATAGGTTATCTGGCTCTCTGAGGCGACCATTCCGAAAGCTCTTTAAAACAAGGTAATATCAGTTTCGTTAGGGCGCATTTTTTGCGCCCTAACGAAACAGGTCAGGCTGTGAGGCCTTCTGGTTCTGGCAGTTTGTTTGCGCGGCAGG
>NZ_JBXWPD010000033.1:0-14950 GCF_059611225.1 Ruegeria sp. CDSA246
CGCGGGATGGAGCAGCCCGGTAGCTCGTCAGGCTCATAACCTGAAGGTCGTAGGTTCAAATCCTACTCCCGCAACCACTTGGGTCGAACAAAGTACCGAACAAGCCGCCGCAAGGCGGCTTTGTTCATCCTGGGCTAGGCTAATCATCGCTGCCAGTGCACCTTCCAACTCGATCTGCACGCCATCCCGTTCATGTTGGATCGTAACACGTTCGATCAAGCCCCGAATGATCTCCAATGCCCCTGTGCGGATTGCCGGGTCGGATAGTGCCTGTGTCAAATCGGCGACCTTGGAGCGATAGAGTTCGGTCAGGTTCGGGTGCAGTCGCACTGGTGACGGTGCAGGTTCGGAGAGCTTACCATCAAGATCGGCGATCTGCGCTTCGAGTTCTTCGAGCTTGGCTTGAAGTCCGGGTGTACGAAAGCCCTCTGCGATTGCATCATAAAACCCATTCAGTTTGCGCGCAGCTTTGTCCCTTTCGGATTGCAAACGGGCCCGAGCTGCCTCCAACGCGCCCGTTTCCGCGTTGGCGGCTTCGCTGAAAGATTTGACGAATGTGGCCACAGCATCGGGCTGCATCAGGCGCTGACGCAGCAAACCCAGAACCGCGTCTTCCAGAACGTTACGGCGAATGGATTGCTTATGGGAGCATGTGCCGAGCTTGCGGGCGGCAGAGCAGGCGAGGTAGTCGCGTCCGACTGTGGCAAGCGGCCCTCCGCAGGTGCCACAGAATGCAAGACTTGTCAGCAAGTGTTTCTTGCGCCGCTTATCCCAGAACCGTGTCTTCTTGATGGCTTTGACGCGGGGGTCGGCCTCGATCTCGCCTTGCCGTTGCTTCACCGCCTCCCAAAGATTGTCACCGACAATACGCATCTCGGGGACTTCTGTGATGATCCATTTGGAGGGATCGTTGAGACGGGACACACGCCTACCGGTCTCCGGGTCCTTGATGTAGCGCAACCGGTTCCAGACTAGGCGACCGATATAAAGCTCATTGTTGAGAAGGCCCGTTCCGCGTGTGCGGTGTCCCCGGATGGCCGTGTCACGCCATAGTTTGCCTCGGGCACCGGAAATATCCTCGGTATTCAGGCGGCGCGCAATGGCCTTCGGGGAATGCCCGTCGGAAAACTCCCGAAACACCCGCCGAATTACCTCATCTTCCGCCGCGTTGATCCGTCGTTCTCCCCTGACGGGTAGGCCGTCCAGGCCGAGACGCCGGACGACGTCATAGCCGTAGCTATTGCCGCCACCGGAGCGTCCAAGTTCGACCCGCCCACGCAGTCCCCGCCGGGTTTTGTCGGCCAGGTCTTTGAGGAACCGTTGGTTCATGGTGCCCTTGAGGCCCACATGCAACTCACTGATCTCGCCTTCGGCCAGTGTAACGATGCCGACTCCTGCGAAGCTCAGGCGTTTGAAGATCGCTGCGATATCAGCCTGATCACGGCTCAACCGGTCCAGCGCCTCCGCCAAAACTAGGTCAACTCGTCCTTCCTGAGTTGCATTGATCAGCTCTGGCAGGCCGGGGCGCAACATCGAGGCACCGGAGACCGCACGATCTGAATAGGCGTCGACAATGGTCCAGCCTTCACGCTCTGCACGTTCTCGACACAGCCGCAACTGATCCTCGATTGATGCGTCCCGCTGCATTTGGCTTGAGAAACGGGCATAGATTGCAACTAGGGTCATCGCCGGGCCTTTCTCTTTTGGTTGATCAGGGTCGCATAGTCGCGGCCCGCTTCAATGGTCTGGGCGTGAAAATAGTGGCGCTCGGCTGTTCCGAAGCTCGTATGCGCAAGAATTGGTCGAATTAGCTTGGCGTGTTCCGGAGAAGATCGGGCCAGTGTTGTCGCGGCAGCATCCCGAAAGAAATGCGGCGGGATACGGCGACCCGTTAGCTTCAGCGTCTGCTCAGCGATCCGGGGGCTCAGCGCATCATTCTTCAAAGGAGTACCAGACCGGCCAACCCACAGGACATCGTGTTGCTGTTGGCCACGCTCCATAAAAAAGGGACGGGCTTCGTCGACATAACGGCGTAAGAGCGGCTCAACGCTCTGCGGAACATCAGCTTCCCAGGGATGCCCTGATTTGGTCAGATCCCCTGTGAGCGCAACAATCATGGCGTCCGGTGTGACTTGCAGGGATGGGCCAATCTGAAGCCCGGCGAAGGCACGTCGCCGCATGGGCATCAGGGCTAGCATGGCAATCATTGTTCCATCCCGCAGGCAGATCATTCTGCGTAACGATGTTCGGGCGACTTCTGCATGTTCCGTTGCCAGTGAGATACCTGCCCGAAGCAATACATCGCTGGACAGTACCCGGCCTAGTTTCCGATCCCGATCACCGTTGCCTGCGGTACGCTTCAATCCTGTTTTTAGCCTGCGCTGACCGGTCCAATCGTGCACAGGATCAGCCGCAGAGAGGACACGCAATACGCCATCTATGAACATCAACCGGGTCATCGGTCGGGTGTGTGAGAGGTCTTGAAGCCAAGCGGAAAGGCGCGGCAGGGTCGCGCGTCGCGCCGAAGGCAGCGTGATCGCATCCGCATCGCTAGTAATCAGCCATTGCAGCCATCGGGCATAGCGAAGTTCCAGCGTCTTCAATGAGGTTGCGCGCAGATGAGCGAGGGCGCCGCAATCGTCGAGTGGTCCGGCCGCCTTCTGAAGCTTGTCCCACATATCCCAGTCGGACGCGGGCCAATTGGCGAGAGGCAGAACCAGGCTCATCTGCGGCGCCCTTTCTTGGCGTCGATCAGGTCGGCAAAGGCGCGCGTTGCCGAACGTGCTTCAAGACCGGAATACATGTTGATCGTGTGGCTGAATTCCGAATGTCCGAGCAACCGGCGGGCAACCTCATAGCCCCCAGGATTGGCGTCGAGCCAGTTCATCACCGCAAAGTGGCGAAACAGGTGGGCGTTCATCTCCAACCCCGTTTCCTTCAATATCCGTTTAGAGATGCGTGCCGACAGAACGCTGGGGTCAACGGAATGTTAACCAACTCTCCGGGGAAACAGCCAGGTTCTTCACGCGAACTGGGCAGACCAGCAAGATGGCGATGGCGAGCGCATCTTCGCGTGCCAGAGCCCAGCCATACGGTTTGGACGTGCCGCGCGGTCGGGCGAAAATCCGTTCAGGCAGGAGCAGCAGGCGCTGCTGGTGCCGGTCCTCCTGCAACACCCTCAGCCGGCTTCGGTTTTTTTGGGTCATGCCATTCTGAGGTTTGACGGCCAGGCGCGCGGCAAGCCCCGACAGCGCGTCCCGGGTGTCATCGGGTGCATTGAGTATCCGGGCTAGGTTGCGGAGCAGCGCGGCGATCTCGCTGATCATCTTTGTGGTCAGGTTGTTGGTGCGCGATAACATCTGGCGCAAACCTCGTTCCGCCGTCACCGGATTGATCAGAACGTCCAATCCGCCAATGTGGCAAATTGGGATGCCAGAATGACCCAGTTCGGAGGCAAACCGAACCAACTGTCTTTGGTATTGGGCCAGGGTCGCGGATCGGAGTGCTCTGTTCTGACCGTCATCTGCCAGCGGGTCCGGTTTGGACAGACGATGCATCAGCTCTGCAAGAGCTGTTTGGAATGGCGTTGGAAACGCGGTCACCGAAAAAGCGATGACCTTCTGACGAGATTCCAGGGGCAAAGTGACCCTGGGCCATTGTGAAATACGTCGGGCCGCCAGGTTCCAGCCGTTGACTGCAGCCCGATATGCAACATCAGGAGATTTGCTGATCTCGTTTTGCTCAAGGGCTACTCGATAGGCTTGAGCATGCTTTTTGCGCACAGTGGCGGGTTTGACGCCTTGCCGGTTCAGATAATGCACGAAGCGGCAGAGTGCGGGTTGCAATGTCTTGTCTCCGGACGCCAATACAATCACCCAGAGCGCGTGCCAATCGGGAGACAGATCTTCAATCCGGTTGTATCGCCGTTCCACCAGCCCGAAATGCGCGAGCGCAGCCCGTGCATCGCTGACCGCGTTTTGCCAACTCTTTGGCGTGAGACCCAGCGCAGCCGGTGAGACCTGGGTCAAACGGGGCTGCAACCATCGGCTATCGCAGGGAACGTCCTCGGGCGGCAGCGCAAGGGCCTTCGCCACGCGGCGCAGGCCGGAGATCAAGTCGCGGCGGCGCGCGTCAGACAGAGAGGTGTCGGAGTACAGCTGTTCGATAAGGTCGGCAAACATCGGTGTGTCGGCTTTTACGAAGGCCAATCTCAATGGAACGGGGCTCTGCTTAGTCATCGGGTTTGCGTTCCTCTGGACATGTCTGGTCTCGGGCGGACTGGTGTGGACAGGAGGTCCGATTCGGGAAAAGCGTAGCACAGAAAGTTAGAAACTTATGGGGATACCCTCTTCCCGAAACGTGTTTAACAAATTGATATTAATAGACATTAACGGTCACGAGTGCCTACCAGCAATGTGCCTGCCGGTAGGCGGCATGAGCTGCCGGATCAATGCGGATGAGGCGTCCGCCGGGGCCAACCCAGATAACCTCGAGCAGGCCTGCTGCAATCGCACGGCGCACCGTCTTCTCCGAGCAATTGTCCAGTTCAGCGATGTCCTTCACCGTCAGCAGCTGGCGGGTTTGTTTTTTCATTGCATTGATCCGTGGCATCGTGATGCGCCTCCTTTTTGGCAGAGGCGTTCCGGCCCAGTTCCCGTACTGCCTGGGCAGCCAGCAATCGGACCAACTGGTCAATCGCTGTCTCAACCTGCTGGTGCGCTTGGTCGTCAGAAGGGGGTATGGCAGGAACGCGTGTCATGCCATGACCATGACAACGCAGGCTTGCTCATTCTAAGTGTATTGATTGCCCGATTCAGGCGGTGCCCAACGCTCTTTCTCTTCTCGCTCAAGCTTGCCGCGAAAATCGTCAATATCCACTCGGATCGTCTCACCGCTCAGGTTTTGTCCCGGATCGGTGATGAACCTCACGACAGACTGAATGAAGTCGACGAGCGGACCTTGCCGTTGTCCGCCGGGGCGACCGTCTGAGTATGTCGTATAGGTCAAAGGGCGACCGGCATCTTTCCAGATATAGCAGCAGCTCTCGACTGTACTGAAGGCGTTTGTCGCGCGAGAACCGCTTGTCGCGTGGCGACATCTCTGCAACCGCGCCGGGGGTCACAAGGATGTGCCGAATGTCATCTATCACGTCCTGAGTAAGTGTCGTTGCGGTCTCAATATTGTCGAGCACTTGGGGAAGAAGGTCTGCGTCTTCTGGCGTCGACGCGAAATAAGTCGAAAGCGAGCCCAATGAGTTCCGGAGTTCTTGGGGACTAATGGAACTCTGTTTGGCTTTCCGCAAAAGTTGCTTGAGGTGCTTTTGACCTCGTTCAATTGCTTGCGAGCGACGGACCTCGGTCAGGTTGATTGCGATGTCTTCATCGTTGTTGAGGCAATTCCCAAGAATCACAGAGAGTTCGCCAACGAGATTAGTTGGCAGGTCAAACCGTTCAGCCAAGCTCTCGATCATGTCCTCAGAAAGAGCGCCGCGTTCGCCATAACTGCCGAGCTTCCATGGCATCGAGCATTTGATCCCATCCATGTGCGGGTAGACCGAATAGTCACCTTCAATATCTACGACGTCGTGATTGTCCTTCGGACCGCTCTCCGCGTTAGCGCTCATGTTATTCTCCGTTTGGTTCACTCAATAGTCTGGTCGCACGTCCAAAAGCTGATGTGCATCAAGGCAGTATTGTTTGCTGAGGAAGCGCGCTGGTTGACACAAGGCGACCCCTTCAAAGGTTGCACATAAATAAAAGAACAGGAAGGGAACAATTTGGTTAGGTTCTGTGTCGAGCCGCTGACCCGAACCGTCTGCGCTATTGGTGGGCTGTTGCGCTTCGGGTCAGCTAAGGTTTGTACCACTTGCGGCCGCGCGAAACACAAAGATCCCACAAAAAAACGGATCAATACACTTAGTTAGCAAGAGCGCAAAATCGGACGTTCTGGGCCGGGATGGGTCTTCCTCGTCTCCGTTGCGCCCGGTTTATTCTTGCTGCTTTCCCTGGCAAACGATCAAAAAAAGCGGTGACCACGGTGTGTTCACGACCGGCCTCCAAGGTGAACTAAGGTTCGGGGACCACACCATGCCAGTGTCGCTCGCACATGGCTGTGTTGCGGACAAAGCTGCCGTTTGAATTAGTTCTGGGAATTTCGGCTTGTGCCGCACAGTTTGGAGCAGTCGCATACTCCAAAGACGCAATTAGGACACGACTTATTTGGTCAACCGCCCAGCTGCGAACACGTCCGGGTCTATCGCCATGAGATGCACGTCATTAGTTGGTGCCATCTCCAATTTTCTGCACAAACCTTCAGAAGGCGCGTTTCCTTCACGGATCCCTGTGAAAAAAGTCCCAAGACCATGGAGATCACGCATAGCAAGCATTGAATTTGCGCCCATGATCAGGGCAATCCCCTCGCCCCGCCGCGATTCATCTGTCGCTAGCATACCCCACCAAGCCTGATCGGCATTCCGGTGATCAGGATGAAACTGCGCAACGGCTGCTGTTGCCGCGACGACTTCCCCCTTGCGGTCACGTGCCAACAAACACACGCTCGGGCGTCTCAGCCCGCGGATGAACGCGCCCATCGGAAGCAGGACTCCGCATGCCTGTGTGAGCGTATCCAATTTGGCCAAGTCATCACCTGGTGTTTGCGCATCTACACGCACGAGTTCGAGATCATCGGGTAACTTGCGCGACGCCAAAACCATGGCCGCGGCTTCAAGCGATGCTGCGCTCCCTTGCCAGTCAACGAACTGATCCGTTTTCAGACCGTGCTGTTCAAGCCCTTCACGCCTACGATCGGCAGCTTCGACAGGAGTTCTTTCGGCCATGCAAACGCCCTGTAGTCGAGTCATCGCAATTTGCTTCACCAAATCGATGTCGTTCTCCGCGCTAAGGCCCACCGCGCGGCCATGGCAGGAATAAGTCGGGTCATTCTTGACCAATGTCCAAATACGGTCCGCCCTGCGTTGCAGGTCCTGCTGTTCTGGCTGGCCAAAAAATTCATTCGAAAAATCTGTCATAACTTATTCGTAGCATCAGCAAGCTTGATGGGAAGAAAAATCTAGCAACGCGCTTTGGCGACCAAATAACAGCGGACAATCGTGTGCAGTGCAGCATTCAGCAGTTTGGGCTCTTTAGTTGATTCCGCTGCGCCTTGATCGAACCGCCGCTGTTGATCTGGGGGAGTAACGCTTGGGCCTTGGTGGCACCTACGGGGACCCTTCGTTGCCGAGCTCAGGCACTTAGACGTTCGCTTTAATATTGTTTGCGAAGCGCGGTCGGGTGAAAATGAAGTTTTTCAGTTCGATATTGTCTAAGCCTACTCTAAAGATCGGGACAAGCGTGTTGGAGGTTTCAACCAGAATAAGCGTATTCTGATCCGACATCGGGGGAAGAAGATCTTTATATAGACCGATATTGTCGTCCGTTAACTTTTCAACATACTCGCCGCGAATTGCAGACCAGTTCACCGAATGATTGTCGTTGGCTGCATCGTAAAGAACTAACGAAATTCGAATTTTCAAATCCGTATCATTTGCCACCATTAATTTGAACATTTCCACCATCGAGTCAATGTATTCGCTATTGATCTCCCGAGTTTCTCGAGAAACTAGGTCACCGATCGTATGTGCTGCTTTGGTGTTCGAGGCATTCTGCCTATAAGCGTCAAAAAATGTATAACCCGCCATGATCGCCCAAAAGAGGATTGGGATGACAAGAACGGCTTCGACGGAAATCGAGCCGTTTTCCCGGCCGAGGAATCGTTTTGAACAGTGTATCGAAAGTCGGTTAATCCTCATACTATTTAGGCTCCTGTACGAAAACGGTTGTAGCGGTCAAAGCGTATTGACCTTCTTCGTTAACTATTGCCTTGCCCATAGCGGATGTCGGGAACCTGGGATTGATCTTGGCGCAGGCCCGAAGAACCATCAACTCGTTCTCAAGGCCGTTTTGAAAAGTCCGCACAGGGCGCACCTCGTCGGACAAGTCAGTGCAGTCAGGGATGGTCGGTACTGTTATGGACGCAAATGGATCTTGACGGATCATTTCTAGACGCAAGCTGTTTTCACAATTGCTGATAAAACCGGCTCGGTTGCAGATAATCGCCTTAATATCGTCATGCTGTGGGTTAATGCCGGTGTTCAGCCTAATGTCGCGAACGGTCATGTCGACAGCCCGCTCCAGTTGCGCATGTTTCAGTGTTACTAAGCCAAGCTCCAATCCCGAAAGAACCAGGAAAAACACGGCAGGGAATATGATAACAAACTCGACAGTCACATTGCCGTCTTCCTTGCGGCGAAGCTCAGTTAGAGCGGAGAACATCCGGCGCATCATTGTGTCAACCTCAACATACGAACCGAGGACGCGATTGAAGTAAAGGCATCTGTAAGGTCAGGCGCCGATGCATCATAGTAATGACTGGCAGAGCTTGCGCAGCCTTGCAGCACCTTTTGACCGTTCGCAGGGGCATTGACGCTGACACTAAAGACAATCACGCCTTCATCTTTGGCTGCCTTGCATACGTGCTTGGTGCGCGCATCCTTGGCTACTGCATTTTTCTTGCTGAACGCGCTGCTTTCCCACTGCCCATAGGCACTTGGCGACTGGGTGAAAATATTGTTTTCGATGTATTCCAAGGACACAAGGTTCAGCAGCTCAACGTAGGACAACTGTACCGACTTGCCGGGCTCGTCTTCTTTAACGCATGAAGTTTTGCTGCCATTGGTTGTGCAACGTGAGTCCCCGTTGCCGTAAGGGTGATCCTGCCAGCTGTTATCATGAGGCCACCAATACATAGGGGTGCCATTTGATTGGAAGACTGAGAAACGATCGGCTTCCTCATTGTACCACAAATCCGACAAGGTAGTACGCATCGAGGGGTTGAGCATGTGCTGATCGGTATTGTCCCCGTCGGACACCAGGATCAGAACTTTTAGAACGTTACTATTGTAATCCATTGGGCGGTATTTGAATGCTTCCGGGACGATACCATCACCATCTGCGGATACAGGAGTGGCCAGACCATTGATGACTGGGCGTGTGCTCGGATCCAGTAAAATAAGGCCCCAATTTGCACCGTTGTCCAGGCCAGAATCTTCGTCTGCCACTGGGTTGCTTAGCTTGGTCAAGCCATCGACATAGTCATGAAGCACTGTTTCATTGTTTTGGAATGGCAGGATCGCTGATCCAGGGCGGATTGGGCAAACGGGATTTTGAATCGGCTCTTTTGTCTCGGTGTAAGGGTCGAAATGAGCCGTTTGCTCCAGCACTCTGGTCAGAGAAAGATCAGGCTTGCTAAATTCATTGTCGATAAAGTTGACGCAATGCGAGTGGCCATGAAAACGGTCGACATTGTAGTATTTCAGCAAATCTGCGCCAGCGTTAACCTGGCTGGAATACGGAATCAGGGAAAACGAAACTTCGTTGCTCCAATGCCCGTTTTTCTTTCCTATCTTTGTGATGATGTTTTTCGTTGCATTTTTTAATTGAAACAAGTCGATCGAGGTCGAAACGTCCAATACGATTGAGATTTCGGCAGCACCGACGCTTTCCTCGGCAGTGCTCGCTGCGGGTGCGATCAATGTATCAACACCAGAGAGGTGCATGAATTGGGTCTGTATCTCAGATTGGGCTGTCGCCGACACCTCTCGATAACCAGTGTCGTTGACTACATTGATATTGGTCAGATTTTCCAGAAGGCCCGCCTTTTCTAGGTACGAACGAACGATAGATCCTGGATCCGCCTTTTGATCAAGATCCGCCGCAGCCAAAACAGACCGATCCAGCGTGTACTGCAAATTTGCACGTTCGCTCTCGTGGCGCATGAAATCGATACCAATTCCCACAAAGGCGACAATAGCCACAAACATAAATAGGGCGAATATAGTAAGCGCGCCATCCTCGTCGCGGGCAAGACGTCGAGCACCTTTCCACACACCGAATGCAGGAGAAACGCTAGAGCTTGTTGATTTTACAAAATTCGTAGGCATTTATAACCTCCTTTAGCGGCGGAAAGCTGCCATAAGTTCATTTCTATTAGGGGAAAGCTCGCAATTGCAGGTATTGCAATTACGGAAACATTTACTAGGGCATTGACTCAGAATCCCTCTAAGCCTTTGGAATTAGGTTTATTTTTTAACTGAGAGCATCTCTATAAACTCTGTGATTTGAATATGTCAAAAATGCGGCGGCCTACTGGCCATTTGGAGGGATTATCTTTTATGGAAAAAAAACGATTCATTAATGTCTGGTTAATATAGAGGCTTCAAAAATGGGGCTGCCTTCTTGAAAACGGCCATTCATCCCATCTGGCAGAGCACTCTGCAGCGCTGCGGTCAGCACCAAGGGCAACGCGCAGATGGTAGACTATGCAAACAAACATAGAAACACGCCTGCCTCCAAGCTGGTGATGGCATCCAGCAAGGCGCAAGAACAAGGGCCTCAGGACGCGATGATGGCCGCGATTCGAGCCGCATTTGTGGCCAACCCCATGAAAAAGCCGACCTTCGCTGCGCTATGTCGAATGAGCAGGTCGGGCTCGCAGCGGACGTTCAGTAATTTCAGCCCGATTTCTGCCTTGCGGACATTTCTGCCGTTTGCTGCGGCGCAGAGCTCCGGAACCAATTGAATGATTGCTCAGCAGGTGGAGTGGACGAACAGAACTATCTTTCGCTGTCTCGTCTGATAGCGCGGACCCTCATTGTCTATCTCAGGGCAAAAGCCTTCATCTACCACGGGATCGATATATAGCTTTCGGCAGACGCTCTATTTAGGAAAAAGGCCATTAGAAGAAAATACAACAATATTGGGGCAGCAAATATAGCCCTTCTTATCGTAGGTTTTAGGGAGCTATTCTTTTCCGGACCAAATGTTTCGGCCTCGGCGTCGTTCAAAGGCGGGAATAGCTCCCTTTTGCTTTGCTTAACCATAGTCAACTCGTAAAAATAAACTATTTGCTATTTTCCAGACCTCACATTAACCGAGTGTTAACGCACCTATTATTTCCAATTTAACGGTTTTTTTTGATCGCTGCTGGAAACAGAAAATTGAAAACTACTGCTATTGTTAACAGTTTTATTTTCCCAAGTGATTCTTTTGGAAATAAAGGCCAAGTTGTTAATATTCCATTAAAGATAACAACTCCTGAAAGTCGAATAGCTGCCTCATTCTGGCCGTGTTTGAGCAACATTTTTAAGGATGGCATTCGTTCGCCACCGCTGACCAGTATTTCTCTAAACGAAAAGGATTTCTACCGTGTTGAACTTCCTTAAAGTGAGCGTCTCCGCAATCGTACTCTCTACATTTGTAGTCGCGCCAGTCGTGACCGTTCTCGCTTCCGATTACGCATACGCAAAAAATGGTAACGGAAAAGGTGGAGGTAACGGCGGCGGAAAAGGGGATAATGGAGGTGGCAACGGTGGCGGAAAGGGCGGCAACAACGGTGAAAAAGGTGCCAAAAGGGGATGGGGTTCCGACAAAACGCTGAACGGGGCAAATACGAAGTCTGCCAGCAAAAGTCGTAAGTCAAAGAGCGCCAGTCGTTTGGGTCGGGCTGTGAAGGAAGACTTTCAGGCCTTGGGCCGTAACCTGAAGCAAAACGGTGTCAAAGGTCTATTCAAAGGGAACAAGGCACGGACCACCACAACACGAACAAGTAAAGCGAGTGTCGCGCAATCCCCGAGACCACCAAGCAGAAAAGAAAAACTCCTTGATGATGGCACGCTTGCTCCGCGTAACCTCGGCAAACTGAATGGTGCCATTAACTCCAGTGTAAATGCAAAACTCGCGCATATCGCGAACGGACAGTATGCGAAAGGTACAGGGCCGGTGAGCCTGGCCGCTGGCCTTGCCGTAGCCGACGCAAATTTCAATCATGTCATGGGTGAAGATTACGACTTGAGCCCTGAAGAAGTGAAGGAAATTGCTGCGGCGTATGATTATTTGGACACGGCTCCAATGACGCTGGAGGAAGCTGAACAGGTTCTTGCCGATGAGGCGTCCACTCCCGGTACGATTGCGCCTGAAGATTTGGAAACCGCACAAGCGGTGAAAGATGCGCACGACGTAACAACAGATGAGGACGGAAATACGATAGCGCAACCGACGGACGATCAGTTGGCGGCTGCGGAGGCGGTGCATGACGCGGAGGCCAGTTTGTTGGGACATTACAAAGGCGATTTTTCTGAGGACAAAATCGTCGCGGAAGAACAGCAAGACCGCGTCCTCGGCGCGGTCCGTGCCTCCAATCCCGATGAAGAATCGGTAAAATCCACACTTGGCATTTCGGATGACGGAAGCGTTTATGCCGACGGCCAGGAGGACGATGATGTTGATGGAGAACCGGAGGAAGTAGATCAAACCCCGGGTGGAGAGGCGGAAGACGAATTTGCAAGTAACGGCTGAACGTAAAGTTAGAGGCCCGAAGGCAAAGATTTAGACGCTATTTCGACAGTACCGGTCTCCCGTTGGATTGAAACTGATCCACTAGTTGGATGGCACTATCACCTCTTTGGGGGTCACCAAAACAAACCTTACGCGGGACTAACATGTCTGCTTTGGGCTCATACCTCCGGTCGGGGCACGTCGCAGAGAATGGCGGCAGAGAACCCTAAGCCGCCGCTGACTACACTTTGGTCTTTTGCAAGTGCGGCAGGTTGCGAACCGCGCAAACCGGACATTCCCACGCGCTTCTCAGATGGCAGGGTAGCAGGACGAAGTTAGCTTTCGCTGCGGCTGCGCCAATGTCGGCATCGCGCAAGTTGCTCTCGGCTTAGATGCCAAGATTATTGGTGTTTTGCCGGTGGTCTCAGTAAGCAATTCTGATAGCCTAGTCTCAAAAATCGGGGCTTTCAGTTGCGCAGTCAGGACCTAAACCTTCTTGTCATTTTCGATGCTATTATGACCGAGGGGTCGATCACTCGGGCGGCCGAAAGATTGAACATCACTCAACCGGCAGTCTCGAATGCAGTTGGGCGGATGCGCGAGATCTGGAAGGATGATCTTTTCATCAAGGATGGAAGAAACATCGCGCCCACCCTGTTTGCCCAGAATCTCTGGGTGAAGGTAAAAGAACCATTGGAAGAGATTGACGAAGCCATCAATCCCAAAGGGTTCGATCCTTCCACGTCGCGCCGAACCTTTCGGATCGCGGCGACGGACCTGATGGTAGATTTGGTGTGGGCAGACCTTCGCCATCGCCTCGAACAAGACGCGCCGAATGTGTCCATCCAAACGGTGCCTTACACAATCTCAAACGGGGAAACGGTCCTCAATCGCGCATCCGTCGATATTCTCATTGGCGCAAACGACCTGATGCCTCCAATGAAAACAAGCGAATTATTGGTTGATCTTGAGTATGTCTGCGTGATGAATCCCGAACATGAACTTGCAACAGGTAATCTGACGCTGGAGCGCTTTGTTGCGGCGGATCATCTCTTGGTTTCTCTATCCGGTGATGTTCGCGGTTACACCGACATGGTGCTTGCCGAACATGGGCTGCAACGCCGTGTGGCAATGACAATAAATAATTTCGCAAGCGCCGCCAAAGTTCTGAGGGAAAGCACGCTTGTCTGTGTTTTGCCCTCTGTCACGGTGAGGCCTCTTATCGACTCCGGCACACTTTTGTCGCGCCCGCTTCCAATCCCGGTTCCGGGTCCTAAGCTAAGCTTGTTCTGGCACAAGCGCTCCGACCGGGAACCGGGCAATATTTGGCTTCGTGGACTTTTCAAGGAGTTGTTGCGGCCGGCATAGATTTGGCTAGTTTGGCCTCACTCGCAATCCACGATAAAAAGACCGACGATGCTTCGTACAGCGGGCGTAACAATCATGATGGCAGGCAAAGCAGCCAAAAAACCGACAATCCAGGCGCTCAGCCACGCCGAGATCAGGATTGGGACGATGCCGATGTTGATCGTCGTGACGACCAACGACATCAGGCCAGACATCAAAAGTGCCATGAAGAAGTAGAAAACGTACTGCGTGTATTGTTTTGGAATGACGTGCATGTTGTGTGGTCTCCTTGGAGGCGGCCGGCGGATTGGTTGTTATTTTTCCAGCGTCCAGTCGGCCAGGATGTTTCGGGTCCTCCGGTCTGAAGGACCCGATTGAAGGAACGCGGCTTAGGTGCGGCCTTGGACGGTGAAAGTTTGGCCGCTCCGGGCACCCTCAACACTTTTGCGAAACGCCTTGGCAGCGACCGCTGCAGGTACAGGCTCGGAACCCGCAAAGGCAGAACCGAAGAGGTCGACGGATTCTTCCAAAATGGTTGGACTGACTGCATTGACGCGAATGCCGCGCGGCAATTCCAACGCCGCCGATGCTGCAAATCCCTCTAGCGCACTGCACACGGTGGTGGCAGCGGACCCATAGCGGATCGGGTCCCTGCTGATGATGCCAGCGGTCAGGGTAAAGGACCCACCATCGTTGATGTGCTTGGCTCCTTCCATCACCAGATTGACCTGTCCCATCAGCTTGTTGTTCAGGTCAAGCTGCCACTGTTCTTGTGTGATGTCTGCCAGAGGGCCAAAATGCACGGCCCCTGTCGCCGACACCAGCGCATCGAAAGCGCCAACTTTCTGATACATGGCCTTAATCGACCCGAAATCGGTGATATCGACTTGGACATCACCTTCCGAGAAGCCAACTTCCACGACCTCGTGGTCGTTCTTCAGGTCTGATGTTATTGCGCTGCCAAGTGTTCCGGTGGCTCCCACAACGATGACTTTCATGATCTGTCTCCATTTTTATTGCTACAAACCGAACTGGTTTGGCTGAGACAGATATGCCGAAATCAAAACATAAATAAAAATAATGTATAAGCATGTGATATATTCTAAAAAATGATGTTTAAGCAGTGATGTTTTTCTTAAGCGGTTCTCTGATCGCGGTATTGTCAAGGGCGTTGGATTTGTTGTCCGCCGGGGTCTTGGTTCTCTCCGAAGTCA
>NZ_JBXWPD010000034.1:0-14774 GCF_059611225.1 Ruegeria sp. CDSA246
ATTGGTGAGGCTGATAATATCAGGCCTCGTTTGCCCAAGGAGAGCGACCACCGCGATCACACCATGTCGTTCGCTGCGGTGCAAAGAAAATGCTACACTACTCCAAAGCAGTCATTGAATCGAACAGACTGCTCAAAAGACCCGGATGATAGTGATCTATCAAAGTTCGCTTCATCTGTTCTCCTCGCATCGAATAAAGCCCGATTTTTGTCTGTGGCAATAGGCCCATTGCGGGGCGTAAAAACAATCGACCCGTTTTCGCGAATCCAAATTGAGTGGCTGCGACGGCGGGGAGTTTAGTAGTAAGCGATCTTACAGGAAATGATATCGGAGAAACGATACTCGTGTCGGAAGATCACAAAGCGTGAATGTCCAATGGATCGGAGAAGCCCTTGATTTGGGTCCCGCCAAATGTCTCCTGAATATCAACTCCGTCGAGCAGATCCAGGGTCTCTTGATCAACCAAGATCCTGCTTCCGGTGTTCTGGGTTTCCGCTTCCAATCGGGCTGCGAGATTTACCGCGGAGCCGATACAGGTATAGGTCGCTCGGTTGTCAGTGCCGGCATAGCCCGCGACGACTTCGCCTGTGGCGATACCGATCCCGATCCTGAGACTCCGTTCTCCATCAGCGAGCCGGTCATGATTCAGCATCTCGATCATGCTATGCATTTCATGCCCTGCAGCTACCGCACTTTGCGCAGTATTGTTAAGAGGTTGTGGAACACCGAAGAGAGCCATCAACCCGTCACCCAGCATTAGGCTGACAATGCCACCATTGCTGGTCACCGCCTCGAACATCAAAGTGTAGAAGGTGTTGAGTAGATCAATTGTTGCCTCGGGCGCTAGGTTTTCTGAAAGGGCTGTGAAACCGCGAATGTCGCAAAAAAGAACCGATGCGTTTGCACGTTTGCCACCGATGGCAAACCCAGACTCTTGCAGGTCTTGCGCAACCTCGGTGGTTGCGAAGCGTTCGAGAAGGCGTCTTTGTTCGTCCCGCAGTCGCTTTTTTTCAAGGCAGCTGGAGACGCGGGCGCTGAGAAGCGTCTTGTTCACCGGCTTGGGCAAGTAGTCTTCTGCGCCTAACTCGATGCAGCGCACAATATTGTCGAGCCCTTCGACTGAGGAGGTCACAATCACCGGCAATTCGCGCAGGTCGTGGTCCGCATTGATTGCCTCCAGAACCTGAAACCCGTCCATTTCCGGCATTTCGATATCGAGTAGAAGCAGGTCATAAGACTGACTCGACAACATCTCCATCGCGACGAGGCCGTTTTCCGCGACAGAGGCTTTGTGCCCCAACAATTCAACATTGCGAGACAGGAGTAGCCGATTGACTTTGTTGTCATCAACGATGAGGAGATGGCCGGGTGTATCAGTCATTGTTCAGGGTCCGCAGGGCCGCAGCAGCTTTGGCGAAAGCGGCCTCCAGAGCTTTCGCATCTGTAAGGTCGCCAGTCGCTGGTATGTCCCCGAGCTCGATTTTTCTGGCCAACTCGGCCAGTGCAGTCGCACCAAAGGTGTTTGCATTCGACTTAATGGAATGAGCCGCGCGGCGATATCCATCAGCGTCAGACGCGTCGGCAGCCGCTTTCAATTCGGCGATCATGCCAGGGGCTTCGTCGAGGAAGGTGTTCACAAGCTCGGCGGCAAATTCGTCGCCTGTCGCGTCCTTGAGTTCAGCGAAGATATCAAGATCAATTGGACCGTTTGTCATGGATTACTTGCTTTTCCTAGGAACATTCAAAAGGGCTTCGATAAGAATAGGCAGGCGGATCGGTTTGGCGATGTAGTCGTCCATCCCGGCATCTAAACACATCTCGCGGTCGCCTTGCATGGCGTTAGCGGTCATGGCGACTATACGCGGTCGGTCTTCTCCGGGAAAATCTTGGTTTATGCAGCGTGAGGCTTCGAGCCCATCCATTTCGGGCATCTGCACGTCCATCAATACGACATCGTATGCTTGCCGGTTCACGCTTTCGACCGCCTCAGCGCCGTTGCTGGCCAGATCAGCGCGATAGCCCATCTGTTCAAGCAGGCGAAGCGCAAGTTTCTGGTTCACCAAATTATCCTCAGCCAGCAGAATACGCAGAGGGTGGCGTTTGGCCATCTGTGGATCAGTCTGGGGTTTGTCTGCGGGTTTGGTCGCTTTCACGGGAGTATCTTCGGTTGAAAACAACGTGACCAGAGTATCGAAAAGATGCGACTGACGCAGCGGCTTGGTGAGGTTGGCAGCAAAGAGACCGTCTTCGAGGTCAATGTCGCGCGGACCAAGAGAACTAAAGAGGATCAGCGGCAAGTCCGGATGCTTGGCCCGAATTTTCCGGGCAAGTTCCTCACCATCCATTTCTGGCATGTGCATGTCGAGAATTGCCAGATCGAACTTTTGAGCCTTCTCGAGTGTGGCCAGCGCATCGGACGGGGTTTCGCAGGTAGTGGTTTTAGTGCCCCATTTCTCGGTCTGGAGCGACAAGATTTTACGGTTGGTGGCGTTGTCATCCACCATAAGGATGCGTTTGCCTTCAAGCTCGGACTGAATGCCTACCAGATCACGCGACGATGATTTGACAGGTTTGGAAGGTTTGGTCTGGATCGTAAACATAAAGGTCGAACCGTGCCCCTCGCCGTCACTTCGTGCCCACATGGTGCCGCCCATGAGTTCCGCAAGACGTTTGGAAATCGCCAGGCCGAGTCCGGTGCCGCCATATTTACGGGTTGTTGAGCTGTCTGCCTGACTGAAGGACTGGAACAGACGGCTCATACCTTTTTCGCTCAGGCCAATACCAGTGTCGCGGACTGTGAAAGTCAGCTCAAGCGATCCGCGTTTCTTGGTGGTTTGTTCAACAGATAGAACCACTTCCCCGCTTTCGGTAAACTTCACGGCGTTGGAAAGAAGGTTCAGCAGGATCTGCCGCAACCGGGTCAGGTCGGCACTGATCGCAAGGGGCAGAGCGTCGTCAAATTCATAGGCCAGATCAAGCTTCTTTTCGGCAGCCTTGCCGCTGATCAGATCTAGCGCGCTTTCGATACATTCACGCAGGTCAAACGGATGGTTCTCGATGTCCATCTGCCCGGCTTCGATTTTCGAAAAATCGAGAATTTCGTTGATGATGCCAAGCAGCGCGTCGCCACTGTCGCGGATCGTGTTGGCATAATCGCTTTGTTCGGCGTCCAACTTGGTATCCATCAGGAGCCCACTCATCCCGATAACGGCATTCATCGGTGTACGGATTTCGTGGGACATGGTGGCGAGGAACGCGCTCTTCGCTTCGTTAGCAGACTCGGCCACCTCACGGGCCTTTTCGGCCTCGCGGAAAAGGCGCACGTTCTCAATGGCAATAACAGACTGATCCGCAAAAGACTCAGCCATAGCAATATCGTCGTCCGAAAACGGTATTTTTGATTTCCTGATGAAATAGAGTCCGCCCAAACACTTGTCTCCGCGCATCAACGGTATGCCAAGAAAAGCTTCAAATCCGTTTTCTTCGTGAAGCTTCTTGGCCAACCGCGGTAAGCCCTGTGACGTCAAATCGTGTACATGCATGGTTTTCCCGGACAGTAACACGGACGACAGAAAATTATCCTTCGGGTCCAACGGGTGTCGGGTTTGTCCGAAATCACGTAATAGGCCTTTTGGCGTCGCCAAAGCCACTTGCCACCAGAAACTGTCATCTGACAAAGCGGCGCCTGCCATGTCGCATGAAACAAGCCGTGTCGCGGAATTTACAATCGCCTCAAAAACAGGTGTGGTATCTGAAGGCGATTGGCTGATCACCCGCAGTACATCAGCACTGGCAGTCTGTCGCGCTAAGGAAGCCTGAGTTTCATTGAACAGACGCACGTTTTCCAGCGCGATGATAGCCTGATCCGCGAAAGATTCGGCAATGGCTACTTCGTCATCACTGAAAGCCTTCGACGTTCTCCGAATAAAGACGAGAGTGCCGAAACAGTCTTTCCCTCGCATCAAGGGTACCATCAAGAACGACTTGAATCCTTGTCGCTCAACGATTTCCGTGTCCCGCGGAGATAGTTCATCAAAGCGCGTTTCATCCAATTGCAGCGTCTTGCCGCTCTGGATGACGCGGGATGGCAGGTTGTCGTCGGGATCAATTGGCAGGCGCTCAGTCCAAGTGATTTCCTCTAAACCATCCGGAGTTGCGGCCGCCACTTGCCAGTATTCAGTTTTGTTAGCCTGCATGGCAATCGACAAGTCGCAATCGATGAGAGCTGTCGCCAGTCCGACAATCTTCTCAAAAACCGGTTTGGTATCTGTCGGGGATTCCGAGATCACTCTGAGAACATCCGCACTTGCCGTTTGGCGAGAGAGTGCGACTTGCGTATCGTTGAACAATTTAGAGTTTTGAATCGCTATGATCGCCTGCGAGGCAAAAGTCTCCATCTGCTTGATTTGCTTGTCCTCAAAGGCGGCTTTATTTCGGCTGCCCATACTGATGACACCAATCGTGTCACCGTCGCGTATCAAAGGTACAGAGAGAACCGACCTGTATCCTTGCAAGTTGGACCTAAGGACCGGATCATAGTTAGGGTCCGCTTGAGTATCCTCAACGTAGTCGGCGCGCCCATATAAAAGCGCCCGGGCGGTCGCCGACGTTTCGCCCGGTTCAAATGGATGCGACTCGAGGAATTTGGCAAAACTCTCTGTGAGATTGTGCCCGGCAAAGAAATGGAATTTTCCGTCCTCGGGTTTCTTTAGCGCCACAAAAGCATCCTGTAGGCGGCAGATGCGCGACGAAACCGCTACCAACGCTTCCAAAACCGGCTCTAAAGCGTCAGGGGAACGGGAAATAACCTCGAGCACTTCGGATGTCGCCTTCTGATACCCCAGTGCCTCTTCAACTTCTGCAGTGCGGGCCTGCACTTCTTTGAACAGTCGCGTATTGTTGATGGCGATCACGGCCTGAGACGCGAAGGTTTCCAGCAGGCTGACTTGTTTGTCGCTAAACGCAGCTGCCTGCCGATGCGCCATAACAATAACGCCAACGGTTACGCCATTGCTGACCAAAGGGACACCAAGAGTAGTAAGATAGTCCCCGATCTCAGCCGCTTTTTTCCATGTGTAAGTCGGATCTCTACGGGTGTCTTTTATATAGACCGTCTTGCCTTGCAGAGCCGTGCGCCCGATGCAAGACCCCTCTTCTGGCGCGATAGGGTTGTCGGACAGGAATTTGAGAAAAGCATCACTCACATTGTGGGACATGGCCACGCGGTATAGGCCATCGTCAGCATCCTTCATTGCAAAGAACGCGTATTCCGGTGAACAGATACGCGACGAGACCTCCAGGATCGCGTCCAAAACCGGTGGAAGATCGTTCGGTGAGCGCGAGATGACGTCGAGCACTTCGGACGTCGCCGTCTGATACTTCAGCGCCTCCTCGACTTCAGCAGTGCGTTCCTGAGTTTCCCGGAATAGCCGTGCGTTTTCGATGGCGATGCTGGCTTGATTGGCAAAACCCTGAACGAGCTCGACGCTGTTTTGTTGCGGCGGTCCGGCCTCGGCCCAACCGACAATTATGACGCCCCAAATCCGCGCCTCTGCCCGGATCGGTACGGCCATCAAGCGCCGATACCCAGCCTTTCGGGCAAGCTCTGGACTGAAATACTCGGGCCCCCGCGCATCCGCTAGATGCTGGACTTCGCCGCTTTCAACGACCAATGGAGCCAGATGACCCTTGGAAGCTTCCAAGGGATAATCCGAAGTCAGTGCCTTCAAAGTAGTCTGCGGAAACCCGTATTGTGCGCAGAAATGATAGAGATTGCCGTCAAAGCGTTCGAGGACGCAGAACTGCGCTCCACAAAGTTCAGCGGATTTTTGCACGACAAGGTCAAACACAGGCTGGATGTCGGAAGAAGCTTCGTTGATCAGTTGCAAGATTTCAGCACTGGAACGTTCGCGCACCAATGCGTCTTCAACTTCGGTCGTACGCGCCCGTACTTCCTCGAAGAGTTGAGTGTTATTGATGGCAATCAACGCTTGCGAGGCGAACGTCTCCAACAGAGATATCTGTTTTGAATCGAATGGTGCGACTTTGTCGTGGCAGAGCACGATCACACCGACCACAACCTTATCCTTGACCAAAGGGACACCCAGAAGCGAGCGATACTTGCCAATACGCGCGGCTTCCTTCCAGGCGTATTCGTCAGCTTCAGTGTCCTCGTAGTAGACTGTTTTGCCGCGTGAAGCTGTTTGGCCAATACCGCTTCCATGACCTGCCGGCACTGGGTGTGCTTTCATGAACTTCATGAAATCACTGTCAAAGTCGAGCATGATGTCAGTATGGTAAAGGTTGTCTTGCGGATTCAGGATCGAGATCGCAGCATATTTTGGCTCGCAGATCCGGCCGGCGACTCTCAGTATCTCTTTCAGCACCGGCTCCAGCTCATTCGGAGATCGCGAAATCACCGACAATACGTCTGACGTGGCAGTTTGATACTCCAGTGCCTGCGTGACTTCTTCCGTACGCTCCTCCAACTCGTGGAAAAGGTTTGCGTTGGTAATCGCGATAACGGCCTGATCTGCAAAAGTTTCCAGCAGTTTGATCTGTTTGGCGGAAAAACCCGAGACTACTGGCGCCCCAAGAGAGATAACGCCTACGACTTCACCGTTTTTAACCAGCGGAAGCCCAAGTAATGACTTGTAATCACCTACACCGCTTTCTTCTAACCAGGTGTAGGTGTCGTCCGCTTCGACATCTTCGACATAGCTTGTGCGTTTCGACAGGATCGCACGCCCGCTTACACCGTTCTCCGCTGGTGAAATCGGGTGAGCTTTGACGTACTCTGCAAAGGCCGTATCCTGTGTTAGCGTCGAGTGCACATGAAAAAGCCCATCGTCCGGGTTGAGCATCGCGACATAGGCATCCTGCAATTCGCAGATGCGCGACGCTTCTTTGAGAATGGCGTCCAGAACGGGCGACAGTTGATTGGGAGATGCTGAGATCACACGCAGAACTTCGGATGTTGAAGTCTGATACTCCAAGGCTTGCGTGACCTCCGCCGTACGGTCTTGCACCTCTCGGAACTGGCGTACGTTATCCATTGCGATCACGGCTTGGGCCGCAAAGGTTTGGACCAGAGCGACATCATCATCCGAAAATGGCGAAACTTCACGGCGATAGAGAACGATCACCCCAAGACCGGTGTCGTCTTTCATCAACGGCACCGCAAGGACCGAGCGAGCACCTTCAATCTCAACCATCTGAACCCGTTTTGGGTCACGGTCCCGGTAGTATAGTGGATCATCGGCGATATCGTCTTGGCGGATAACCTGACCATCGATCATTGGTCTGATCGCAACCAGTTCAGTGCGCGTTAATGGCTCTACGAAATCTTTGAGCGCTTCATCAAAATCAGTTCTCGCACCGATATTGGCTGGAATCGTTGCGTGCCCTTGTTCGTGGTCAGCGACACACAAGAAGGCCAGCGGTGCTTTGCACAAACGGCTTGCGTTCTCGAGAATGCTATAAAAGACCGGTTTGTCGTCATCGCGGCTGCGGCTGATGACTTCGAGTATTTCACGCGACGCTTCTTCCCGTTCAAGTCGTTCCTGAACTTCACGAAACTGGCGCGTGTTTTCGATGGCAATGACTGCATGTTTGGCGAATTCTTCAATCAACTGCACGTCAGGGTCAGCAAATGGCCGCACCTCCCGGCGGCTAACTGCGATGGCTCCGATGGCCTGATCTCCTTGCATCAGGGGGACTGTAACGCGTGACCGAATGCCTTCGATCTCAACCATCATGGCAGCTGTAGGATGGCCCGAGCGATAAAAATCCGTGTCGGTCAAATCATCGATGCGACCAACCTTACCTGTTCGTATCGCAGTGGCTATTGGAATCGATTCGTCCAACTGCCACTCGTCTCCAACATCAAATTTGGTTCTCTGATGCCCCCAATTCGCCGCCAACCGCCCGTGGGTCCCGGCAGCGTTGATCAAAATAAGGACCGCCTGATCTGCATCACATACCCTGGTGGCCTGCTGAAGCACTGAATCAAAGACGCGCGCATCGTCATCACGGCTTTGGCTAATGACCGTTAGAATTTTCTGTGTTGCCGCCTGACGCTCCAACTGTGTGTGCAGTTCATTCAATTGTCGCGTGTTATCCAAGGCGATCACAGCTTGGGCGGCGAAGCCCTCAACCAGAGAGATCTCGTCGTTTGTAAATGCGCGAACCTCACGTCGGTAAATCCCGATGACGCCCACGGGCGTGCCATCTGCCGACATTAGTGGGACCGTCAGAAATGACCGGACACCTTCTTCGTCTACAAGTTGACGGCGCCATGGGTCGCCTTTGATATACTGGTCAGTCAGGCGCAAATCGACATTGTGAATAACGCGTGCCTCGCGAACGGACTCCGCAATCTGGAGATGTGAGTCCAGTGACCAACGATCTACGCCAACCTCGTAGGTCGCCAACTGATCACCGAAATGGGCCGCATATTCGAGGTGGGTTTCTGCTTCATTCAAAAGGCTTAGTGTGGCGACATCCGTTTCGCAAAGCCGGGCTGTATTTTCCAGGATCGTCTGGAACACCGGCGTCTCATCTTCCCGCGATCGGCTAATTGTCTCGAGAACTTCACGCGTGGCGCCTTCGCGTGCCAGACGGATCTGCAATTCGCGAAATTGGCGAACATTCTCAATGGCGATTACCGCTTGGGCGGCAAAGGTTTCGACGAGCTTGACCTGATCGTCGGTATAGGGCCGGACCTCGTCTCGCGCCAACATCAAGCATCCGATTGCACCGCCATCCACCTTTAGAGGAACAAACAGATTGCTGCGGCACCCATGCTTGTCGACAATCAGCTTGAACCGCTCATCGCCGGACTTGTGGAATTCAGTGTCTCCCATATCCACAACACGTTTGGTCTCGCCGCTGAGGATTGTTTCAGTCACCAGAGAATTGCCCGGCTCCATCGTGTATTTTCCGTCGCGCCAGAGCTGCTGAATGTCAGGGTGCAGGTTAACACTGGCCACGAGCCGCTGAAGTGTGTCGCCTTCCTGTCCAAGAACCAGACCAGCAAAAACAGCGTCGCAAAGGTCTTTGGCAAGCTCAACAATCAGATCGCAAACCGGCTGAACGTCGTCCTTGGTCACAGAGATCGCCTGCATCACCTGAGCGGTGGCTTCAAACCGCGCCTGTTGATCAGCTGCGCTTAACTCCGAACTTGGCGCAG
Organism: Ruegeria sp. CDSA246; assembly: GCF_059611225.1. Taxonomy (NCBI): domain Bacteria; kingdom Pseudomonadati; phylum Pseudomonadota; class Alphaproteobacteria; order Rhodobacterales; family Roseobacteraceae; genus Ruegeria; species Ruegeria sp. CDSA246. The sequence goes on from NZ_JBXWPD010000034.1 coordinate 9,191, forward strand.
ATGATGGCGCGGGACTTATCGAGGTCCCTGATGCCTTTTTGTCGCCCAACTGCGCCCAAACTCCCACGTCAATTCTGACTAACAACTGTCCGGAGTTTAGAGAGCATGTTATAGAAGTCACTGGAATTCTTTACCGATGATGCCCTTTGCATTCATGCACGCGCGAGCACGGCCCACTTAGCTCGGATCATCCGGCTGGTCAGCGCGATGAATCAACAGTGTAGTGCCAAGGCGCTGGATAGACTTGTAGGCCTTACTGTTCTGGCACTCCATATGCGACTCGAAAACGTCAGGACGTTCGATCTCTGAAGCGCTCCACCGAGCGTCATTGCTTAAACCCAGACTTCTGTTGGCGAAAGGCAGCATGTGCTGGACACGCAAGCCCCTGTGAACTCTCTGGGAAGATGCACTGCGAAGTGTACTGCTCGCTTAAAAGGACGGCAGGCATGTTCCCATCTCGGCCATCGAAGCAAAGGAAATGTTGCAAATGTCGGAACGGCCGCTTTCAAGAAGCTGATTAGTTAATCATGGTTCAAGCTCAATGTCCGGTTTGGGCCGGTAGGTCTGGGCCAAAAAACGACGTTTATAAACGCCTTAACAGTTATCAATGAGCGCGTTAGGCGGGCTGTTCCGATAGGATTTCTTCGCGCGATCTGAAGCACATCGCGGAGGAACCGATCTATGTCCTCGCGTTGGGTGCGGTGGTTGTTGAACGCACAGCGAAGCCCATGTTTGCCTTTCACCGTTGTATCCGAAGGCATAGCGAGCCCGCGCTCCTGAATCCGAAGCATGATTTTGGTGTTAAGTGCTTTGGCTGCGTTTTCGTCTGCCGCTAGATGCCGGAAACACACAATGTTGAGCTCGACAGGAGCGACAAGTTCCAGAAGCGGATGCGCCTCTACTTGCGCGGCCATGTAGCGCCCAAAGCCTATGTCTTGCGCAATGAGCCGCCCGAACTTCGTCGTACCCTGTTCCTTGAAAGCCATCCAGATTTTCAACGCGCGAAAGCTGCGGCTAAGATCCAGACCGTAGTCAGCGAGGAACTTCCCGGCAATCATTCCGCGCTCCTGGAGTTGCAGGTAGGGGCCGTGCATCTCGAATGTTCTGAAATGCGCATCGGGGTCCTTGATCAATACAGCGCCAGCGTCAAAGGGAGTGTGCAGCCATTTGTGGGGATCAATGGAAACGGAGCCGGCGCGTTCGATCCCGGCGACCAGATGGGCGTGGTCGGGGGCAAGACGCAATATACCGCCGATGCACCCATCAACGTGGAACCACAGGTCCTCACGCTCACACAGCGTGGCGATCGCGGTCAGATCGTCAATCGCACCGGTGTTTGTCGTTCTAGCCGTTCCAATCACGCAAACAGGTTGCATCCCGTTCGCGCGATCTTGCTTGATTGCCTCTTCCAGCGCATCGAGCCGTATTCTTTGGTAGTCATCGCTCGCGATCTCTACCAGCGCCTTGGCGCCGAGGCCCAGCGTCTCCAACGCCTTCTGGTGGCAACTATGGGCTTGATCGGAGGCGTAAAACCTAATTGGCTTATCCAGCGCGGCAATACCATCCTGGCGAACGTCATATCCGGCGGTGAAATTGCGGATCACGGTATGCGCCACAAGATTTGCCATTGAACCGCTGCAGGTTAGAGTGCCGCTCGCACACTTGGGAAACCCCGCAATTTCCTTTAGCCAATCGACAACTTGCTGTTCGACCTGCGCCGCTCCTGTGTTGCCACCCCCAAGATTGCTGCCCTCTACGGCCGCAAGAAAATCACCCAAAGCGCCGGTGAAGTTGCTGGCACCCATATACCACCCCAGAAACGTGGATGGATATTGCCCATGGGATATGCGCGCACGGTCGCCCGATATTCATCGTAGACCTGCTCCAGAGACGAGGGATGTTCCGGCAAACCAGACTGGAACGTGGTATGGACATCGTCGGTCATGGGTCTCCAAACAGGACGCTCTCGCACCTGTTTCAGATGCTCGATGGCCTCATCGACCATCCTGTGGGCGAGCGCGCGGCTGGCCTCCCAATCGTCCGTCCGGATCAAGAGTTAATCTATTGGATTTCACCATCAACAGCGTCCCTTTTGTATAGAGAAAAAGGGTGTGCGATAAACGTATTCAGTGCAACCGTTCTACGGCCTTGTTGAATCTCCAACAGATGGATATTTCTGTTGGGGCGATGGCGGATCGGAAGGCCTTTGTGTGCGCCTCTTTTTGATTGGCGAAACAGCTTTGTTGTCCGCAGAGCTACCACCCGATCATGGAAGATGCTGCACTTGCGCCTACGTCCACTTCTAGGAACGATGCAATGCAGTGATGGAGGCATCGACGACCGTCGGCTTTGGGCCGTGCTTGAGGTCATCAAAATGGTGGCCAGGGGCTTTGCAGCGCTATCTCTGATGACGGCTTTGGAACCCTGAGCTGCCGTAATCACACTTCGATCTTTTGCAAGTGCGGCACGTCGCGATCCGCGCATTCCGGACGTTTAGAACGAGTTGGCAGGAAGCAGGTGAGCGGAGGAACTCAGACGTTCGGCTGAGTTCATATGTGAGAAAAAATGAAGACGAATTTCGTTTCTGCGCCTTGGGTCGGGCGATTGAAAGTAACCGCTTAATTGCTTCTGCAAAGGTAAACCGATGGCGAGAACAGCGGAAAATAATGTACTTTGTCAGAAAGCCAATTTGCTGATGTGAGGAACGTCGTGACCTCTGAGAACGCGCTAATTTATCTGTCTGACAAGGATCTCGGGGGTTTGGGCATCCAAACTTCTGAAGTTGCCGATGCCATCGAATCCGCCCTAGTAGCCAAAGTAGAAGGAAAGCTTCGCGCTTCTCCGAAAACAGTCATCTTGCCCGGCGACGGGCGCTACGCAATGTCTACCTTAGCAATGGGAGATGATGGTTTCATCGTGACCAAGCAGGTCACAGTGTGTCCGGAAAATCCGGCAAGTGGTCTTCCCGCGATTAACGGTGCAATCATGGTTATGGATGCGCAAACCGGACTACTTCGCGCGGTCTTGGGAGCGAATTGGATTACAGCAGTCAGAACAGCGGCTCTGTCAGTGGTGGCGGCGCGTAGGCTTGCTGACCCTCATGCCGAGACCGTGGCTTTTGTGGGCGCGGGTGTGCAAGCGCACGCCCATCTTGCTGCGTTTTCAGATCTATTTCCCTTGAAACGAATCCGCGTGTTCGGGCGAGGTAAGGAGAATGCCGACAAGCTTTGTCGTTATGCACGAAGCCTGGGACTGGACGCTGAATCATGCACCAGTGCAAAAGGCGCCCTGAATGATGCAGATCTGATAGTGACATCGGTAACTTTGGACTACTCAATCGAACCCTTTTTGGACGGCCGATGGCTGAAACCGACTGCCTTTGCGGCGATAACGGATGTCTGCATTCCGTGGATTCCAGCAGGTATGGCTGCTTTCGAAATGGTAATTGTCGACGACCGGCTACAGGAATTGGAAAGCGACAAGCCGATGTTGCCATATAAGAAAATTGCTGGCGATTTGGCGGAATTGGTCACCGGTAAAGTCGACATTCGCCTGCGCAACAAACCGGCCGCTTTTGCATTCAGAGGGATTTCATTGGGGGATTATGCTGCTTCGGTTCTCGCGGTTCGCCGGGCCTCCGAAATGCCCGTGAAGTGATACCAAAGACATAAATATGCACTTTGAAATAAAAGTTGAAAGGCTCGCTTTGGGCGGTCGTTCTCAGCAATCTGACTTGTACAGCGAATTCACATTTTGAGCCTTTGATCTAGTAGTCAAGATCTCTCATAAACCGGTGGCGACGCATCGGGGAAACAGGCCAATCGCGTTTCATTCGCTTTGAACAGCGGATGTCACGTCTCCGACGACTCCGGGTTTCAGAGGCGGATGCAAACCCAAAAAAAATTGCGTCGAGCGTACCGGGTGACTGACATATGCGACGTGCCATTGCAGGTTCCTTTTGTGTATGTGTCAAGCTTGGCTCGTCTCAGGAAACTCGGCCACGGACGTGATCCGCCTGAACCCGTAAGTCATCCATAAGTCGCTTGGGCAATCACCCAATTTCAGGCAAATTGATAAGCAGCGGCACGACCATTTCGGAGACAACATGACCGCCCCTTCGTCCATCTTCGCCGACAAGCTTCGAAGCCATCGAGCTCGCAACGGTATCGACGGCCGCATGTCACAGGAACAATTGGCTGCTTTGCTGGGATTAAGTGTAGATGCGGTCAGCAAATATGAGCGATCACTGTCGTACATCCGAGGTGACCTGGAGCACCTTTTAGTAGAAAAACTCGGATGGACGCGGGATGAAGTTGTGGCTTGCCGCGAGGATTGGGAAAGCCGTTCGAGTGGAACGCATGCGTCCTACCGGGTTCTTCGCGAACATGAAGTGGCGCTGGAATACGGATCTATCGAGTTTGCCGATGCCGCCGTTCAGGCCTTGGAACTCGAAAGTGCTCATGAGTTTCCCGACGGGTTTTCCGCCTGCGACCCCATCTGGGCGGAGATCTTAAAGGATGGGGCGATGTCCGGCGTATATGTCATGATTGGAGATGAGTTGGCAGCTCATATCTCGCTTATTTTCCTGGATGAAGACTTGGAAACCAAGTTCTGCGAGTGCCGGCTGGTTGAAGCTGAATTTAGTCTGGAATCCCTTCGACGCCCGGTTCTTCCTGGCGACTATTTCGGCTATTGCGCCGGCGTCTACATCGCGCAGGGGCATCAAAATTCTGCGCTTCATCTGCTAAATGGGTTTGTGAAAGTACTCGAAGATCTCGTGATAAGGGAAGTCTATCTAAAAGATCTAGCCGCCATCGCCGCAAGCCCAATAGGGCATCAGCTGTGCAAGGATCAGAGTTTCCAATTCATCGGCCCACACGTTGACGCTACAGGTCTCGAATTCTGGCACCTCGCCGGGGAAAACATACTCTATTCTCTCTTTGCTCGACGCAGCCCTATGCTCAAGAAGGCATATGCTGACCGTTTCGAAAGTACTTAACTACCGTCTGACAATTTATCGTATCGATAAAGTCCAGCTCAACGGTTCAACCCTAGGTGTTTCGTGAAACAGCATTTTGTGAAACGCTACGTTGATGTGGCCAAAAAACCGAATGTCCGGTTCGGGCTGACTTCGTGCGTGGGTCGCCGTGGGCCCAATGTCAGGTTGTTCGCGGTCCAGACTTCGTTTGGCCTTCCTGCTTTGCGCTTGCAGCGAATGTCTCCTTCTGACGGTCCGCACTGCAGCATCGCTAATCCTCGGGCAATGGCAGCAATTGGCCGGAGCATTATTGCATCAGGCATCTGTCATATGCTGGACCAGCGAGGTCAGCTGTCTGTCGCAGTAGCCATCGTCCCAAGCCGTTTTGGTGCGGTCATGCATCAACTGGATGAAATCAGCGGGCGCATTAAGTGAGAGATAGGTCTTCAACGCATCCTCTTGCGCCATCGCGTAAACCTTCAGGGAAGCTTCCGCACTGTCGTAATCCTCAAACGGAACAGTTCTGGCAAAGTGTCCGTCGTCAGGGATTTTGGGACAGATGGCGCTCTGATCTAAGAGAGGATGTGGCTCATCTGGTTGGTTTGA
>NZ_JBXWPD010000035.1:0-11589 GCF_059611225.1 Ruegeria sp. CDSA246
AGTTCGCTGAGCTCGCCTCTTAAACCCACTGCCGCAGCGCGATATTGTAATCCAACCAAAACTTCGCAACACAACCGGCTCAGGGAGATCATGCTGGGGTGTTCTGGGTGGAAGCCGATATGTCGGCTGAAACCTAGAGCCCGGTCACGAGCCGACAGGTTCGGGATTTGCTAATGCGAAGTCACTCACCGACTGGAACATACCCTCGACGGCGCTTTTGCTTTTCGAGGTTTTGGAGCGCGTCGGCAGCCTCGGCTTCGTCATCATATGTCACCATCATGGCTTGCCCATTTGTGCCAATGCGCCCCCAGGTACGAAACACAGAAACTTCCCCAAACAGTGTCGGCTGCAATTCAATTCCATAAAACCGCGCCATGTTGACGTCCGGGTCCACGTGTATGAGGTGGACAGGTGTGGTGTCTGTCTGCTCCATAGCCCGATTATCCATTGGCGCCGCTCTTCTGTCCAATGACATTACAAGATCAATTCTTCGGAAAGGATTCTGACCCTGAATGGAGCTGGCATCGAATAAATCCGCTATTATTATCGCACCCTCCTGACCAATGTGTAAGAATAAGGATTGGCCATGCTTCGTCTTTTGCTATTTACGTTTGTGATAGGTCTTGCCGCCAACGCGAGTATGGCGCAGACGCCGCCTTCGGTTGGTGAGGTCTCGCATTACGACGGTCTCTTCGCAGCCGCTCACACCGGCAACGAAGAAATGATCCGGCAGCTCGTTGCGGCGGGGGCAAACGTCAACGCGCGGGACTCGCGAGGCCGCACGCCAGCCCATGTGGCAGCCTTTGCTTCAGAGGACGAGGCGTTGCGCGCGCTAGCCGAGGCCAGTGCTGACATGAACGCGCTAGAAGGTCAGGACTACGACGTGGTCACGATTGCGGCCGTTGCAAATGATCCAGAATTGATGACGCTCGCAATCGAGTTAGGCAATGATCCGGGCCTGACGACCAGCCCTTATGAAGGAACGGCGCTGATAGCGGCCGCGCATCTCGGGCATGTCGAGATTGTCCGACGGCTGATCGCCGCTGGCGCGCCTCTGGACCATGTGAACAATCTGAACTGGACAGCAGTTATCGAAGCCGTTGTGCTTGGTGACGGCGGCCCGGATCATCTTGCGGTTCTGGATGCGTTGTTGGCGGCAGGTGCTGACCGATCGCTTGCCGATCGTAACGGAACTACGCCACTCGAACACGCCGAACTACGCGGGTTTGCTGAGATGGTAGAGCGGTTAAGAAAAAGGGATTGAGACTAATCCAGCAGGCTGAAGTGGTGAGTTTCACTTGAAATGCGCCAATGGCAGCTTGGATATGACCGACCTCAGATCAAGGTCTTCTCGTGGTAGGGTGGTGATAAGGATGAATACATCTCACGGATAACCACAAAATGAACAAGATCGAAAAAAGTAAACAGGACTGCCACAGTGCACTCGTTTTCACGCGGCGTGGCTTTCTTGCTGTGTCAGGTTTTAGCGCACTGACGGTTGGAATGAGCAGCTCCGTCGCGGGTCAAACTTCCACGAGAGCGGACAACGCGATACCTCAACCAAGTGATCCCAACGATGCCACATTCATGGAGCGCGCTTTCGAGATGCGTCAGTATGCAATTGACCATGGAGATCAGGGGTATGGTGCAGTTGTGGTGCGCGACAATGTTATCATTGGCCAATCATGGAGCAGGGTCATCTTGGATCAAGACCCCACGGGTCACGCTGAAGTGGCCGCAATCAGGGACGCGGCGCGCCGTCTCAAAAACCGAGATTTGAGCAGAGCGGTCATGTACTCATCTTCCAGGCCATGTCCCATGTGTGAAGCCGCGGCTTTCTGGGCCGGGGTCCGTCACATGTTCTATGGCCGGGAAATCAGGAGCGCAGGTTCTCCGAAACTTTGCGGTTAGATAGGTTGTCAGCCACCAGCGAAGTTTCATTTTGGCTTCGCATCCCGCGTTGGGAAATCTCGGCCCACAGCTGCCGTCTGACCGCAGTCGCCGTCGCTGCACTGCGGCCCGTCAAACGAGACATTCGCTGCAAACGCGAAATCGAGCATTCGGTGAACTGGAAGTCTGCGGACGGAGCGGGCATTTGCTGCGGTCTCACCACTGTCCGCTCACGACTCTGATAGAGTGCCTTCGGGTTATGATTGCTGAACGCCCTCTGGTCTAGGCATTCTGCCCAGATTGAACATGCGCTGCGGTGCGCCTAGGCTTTCCCCATGATCAGAACGACTATCTGTATGGCAATATGCCTTTGCTTCGCGTTCTTGGCTTTCTCTGCCTCCGCCCAGCCGATGCGAGTTGAGGTATCGGAGCCGGATTCCGGGCGCATGCTGGATGCTTGGCTTGTTCTGCCGGATGGCGATGAAACGGTGCCCGCTGTCGTCTTCTTACACGGATGCAGCGGACTGACCTTTTCAGGATCACCGCTGGCCACCTACAGCGCCTGGTCAGCGATATTGAAAGACGCCGGATACGCTGTCTTGATGGTAGACAGCGCCGCGTCTCGCGGTTTTCGCGGAACCTGCGGGCCAGGGTCTGAGCGTGCCACGATGTATCGAGAGCGCCCGAGAGATGCTTATGCAGGTTTGGAATACCTGCAAGGCTTGCCACGCATTGCGCCGGATAGGGTTTTCCTGATCGGTTGGTCGCAGGGCGGAGGTGTCGCGTTGCTCACCATGAACACCGAAAGTATCGGGCGGCCTCTCCCATCACCACAGCATGACTTTCGGGATGCGGTTGCGTTTTATCCGGGCAAGTGTTCGGCCGAGTTTCTGCACGCTCCCTACACGAGTGTTGAGCCGGGAACCTGGAGCACGATTGCACCCATGCTCATACTCCACGGCGGCCGAGACAATTGGACACCCGCAGCCCCCTGTCAGGCATTTGTCGATGAATTGCAAACGCGGGGAGAGCTTGTTGAGATCATCGTCTATCCGGATGCAGTCCATTCCTTCGATGCGCCGAATCTGCCGCTCCGACCCCGACAAGATGTCCTAACCTCAAGAGGGGAAGCTCCATTGGTCGGAACTGATCCCGAGGCTCGGGTCGCAGCGAAAGAGGCTGTCTTGGCATTCCTCGCCGACCATTCGTAGGTCAGAAAGCCGACCTTCGCGCGCATTGCAGCATTCGAGAGGTCGGGGGCTCTGAGCGGACCCACGGCGGCGCTGCGGCGGCCACCTGCCTCTTTCAACAGCCGCCGTTGCTGGCGGCCCATAGCGGACCTCCGACCGACCCTGAAGTTGCTGCGTTGCGGCTCGACAGACCGGCCATTCGCTGCGATTGAAAACTGGGATCGAAGTCGGCCTCGGGTTAGACGTCGTATCTGCGTCAGTCAGGCACCTTATGATGCCTAATTTTCCAAGTCGCAGCGTTCTGAAGCTATCCACCCGTCGCCAGTTTCGCGTACCCGTCCCTCGTTTGCGGTGTTTTAATGCCCAATAGCCTACCTGCGATCTGTGTTTTCAGGATCTGCGCAGTTCCACCTCCGATAGTGAACATACGCACGTCGCGATACATGCGCTCGATCGGCTCCTGCGCACCGTATCCACGCGCCCCAAATATCTGCAAGGAGTCGTTCACGACTTTGATCGCCTGTTCAGACGCAAAGTACTTTGCCCGCGCTGCCATCGTCATATCGGGAAACCCAGTCGAACCAAGGGTTCCAGCGGCTTCGTGCAGCATCAGACGGGACGCATGGACCGCCGTATCCATGTCTGCAAGCATCCACTGCAGACCCTGAAACTCCTGCAACGGGCGGCCGAACTGATGACGCTCGCGCAGGTATCTTTTCGAATGCTCCAGCGCACCGGCTGCAATTCCCATGGCTACCGTTCCGGCCCCGACGCGCTGGCTGTTGTAGGCGGTCATCAGATCCGCAAAACCACGTTTTATGCCCGATGGCGTTATCAGAGCGAAACGCGCGTCAACTTCCAGATCGGTAAAACGAAGCTCAGTTTCGGGCATTCCGCACAGCCCCATGGTCCGTTCGCGACCGACCACATCGAACCCTTTGGGGGCGATACCGTTTTCGGGATCGTAGTGAACCAGAAAACCGGTGATCCCCAGATCGGCTCCGTCTTCATCGAGAACACGCGCAAAAATCAGGTAGAGCTTCGAAACGCCGCCACCAGTGATCCAGTGTTTGCAGCCGTTGATCAAGTAATTCCCGCCAACACGCCGGGCCGTTGTCTGCATCTCGGTCGCCGCGCTGCCGGAGTTAGGTTCAGTTATGCAGATTGCAGGCTTGTCCCCCGACAGGACCAGCGGGGCCACAAAGTCTCGTTGCTCATCTGTGCCATAAGCCATGATTGCGCTGATGCCGCCCATATTGGCCTCAACGACGATCCTGGCACTCAACGCGCACGCTTTAGCGATTTCTTCAACGGCCAAAACCACGTCTAGGTATGAGGCGCCGAGCCCTCCGAACCTGGGCGGGATTGTCATGCCCATAAGTCCGGCATCGGTCAGTTCACGTACGTTTTCCCAGCAATAGGTGCGAGTTTCGTCCCAGTGACCGGCCCGGTCCGCAAATCCAGGAACCAGTTCACGGGCGATTTCCTGATACGTCTTTGTTCCCTGATCAAGCATTGGGTCATCCTCTCTACTCACAATTATGTGAGAGCACGCATGTTATTTTCAATCGAATTTACTTTGCCTTTAAATTAAGTTTTATTGAACTTATGCAGATTTCAGCTTTTGAAACACTGGTTGCGATTGCGCAGCACAGCTCATTTTCTCGAACCGCAGAAGTGCGCAACATGACACTGTCTGCTGTCAGCATGCAGATGAAATCGCTGGAAGAAGAGCTTGGCACAGCGTTGTTTGATCGCCGGTATCGGCCGCCCAAACTGACGCCACTCGGAGTGAGGGTTGCTCAGGACGCCAAGACAATAGTTGATGCCTACTCAGTTCTGAAATCAAGATGTGTGCCTACCGATCAACTGACCGGAACGTACCGGGTCGGGTTTGTCCCCTCTGCTGCTGCTCGCATTCTGCCCCTGTTTCTTGGAACGGCTGAACAGCGGGCTCCAAAAACAATGTTGAGCACCAGCACCGGATTGTCAGAGACTTTGTGCGAGCAGGTCCGAAACGGTCAATTGGATGCAGCAATCGTAACTGAAATCGCAGATGCGACATTTGATCTTTGCTGTGAAACGTTGATCCGTGAGGAAATGGTGATCGCGGCACCGCTGGACAGCCAGGTAAAAGGACTAACCGGACTTTCCGGATCACACCCTTTTTTACATTTCATCCCATCGTCTGGCATCGGCAAGCTGATCGCCCAGTACCGCGATCAGATGCAATTGAAGTCGAAGGAAGTGATTATCCTTGATAGTATCGAAGCCATCGTAAACTGCGTCAAAAACGGCATCGGATACGCGCTTTTACCAAAAACAGACGTATTGCGGTATGGCGCTGAACAGGTTCTTGTCCTGCCGTGTAAGCCGCAGCCGTTGTTTCGCAACATCTCACTGGTGACACGCGAAGACGCCCTGACTGAAATATGGCGCCCAAAGCTGAAGACACTGCTTGAGGCCAGCATAACCGGTCTGGAAAACGCGGAAGTTTAAGTTGCTCAATCCGTTTGGCTCATCGCCCGCAACACCCGAACAAGAGACCTGCAGATGACATAAGCCAGATGTTTGCCCTAATCTGACACAAGGCGCGGCCATGAGTGCTGCGTAGACATATCGTCGGAATTGTTACGCCGAGGGTTGGTTTAATGCAGGAGCTTCAGGTCCAGTCAGTCCGTTCCCGTTGGCGGGTATTCCTGTCGCTATTGTCCGGCCCGATACTGTTTTTCCTCATTCGTTCGTTTGATCCACCGCCCGGAATGTCCGAGGCGGGCTGGACGTTGCTGGCCTTGCTGGCGTGGATGGTTGCATGGTGGCTTAGCGAGGCGATACCCCTAGCCGCCACTGCCTTACTGCCGGTTGTCGTCATGCCTCTCGCCGGAGTTGCCGAGATTGGTACAGTCACTCAGGCCTACGGCCATCCCCTCATTTTCCTGTTTCTGGGTGGGTTCATGCTGGCCATGGCGATCGAAGCTGTCGGCCTTCATCGGCGCATTGCGCTTGCAATCGTTTCAAGGGCCGGTACAGGGCCACGCAATCTGACCCTGGGCTTCATGATTGCCACTGCATTCCTTTCGATGTGGATCACGAATACGGCCGCAACAATCATGATGTATGCCGTTGCACTGTCTGTCATCGATTTCATTAAAAGCAAAGTTGAGGCCTCGGATGAACTGCGTCGGTTTTCTGTCGGCCTTATGCTGGCCGTGGCCTACAGCGCATCGATTGGAGGAATGGCCACGTTAATCGGATCACCCGTCAATGCTTTGCTGGCGACAATCATATCCGGCGAATACGGCATTACGGTCGAGTTCGTCGACTGGCTGATGATCGGTCTTCCGGTGACATTGGTCATGTTGTTCATCGCCTGGGCATTATTGAGCTTTGTCTTGTTTCGGTGCGACGGCCTGGCGGATAACGACCTTGCCGACGCGGTTCGCATTGAACGGGAACGGCTTCCGCCGATGGGCCGCGCAGAGAAGACCGTCGCGGCTGTCTTTGTTCTGGCCGCAACCGGTTGGATTTTCGGAGACCAAATTACGCATTTCACCGGATTGCCGATCTCGGATACCGGCGTAGCGTTGATCACAGCTTTGTTGCTTTTCGCGACCCCGGTGAACGCAGATATGACGAAATTCGCGCTGGATTGGGAAACCGCTGTGAGATTGCCATGGAACGTATTGATCCTGATCGGCGGTGGGCTTGCTGTGGCTTTGGCGTTTCAGATCACAGGGCTCGCAGATTGGATCGGAGAACAGGTTTCAGCAATTGACATCACGGTTTTCGCTATGGTGTTTCTGGTGGTTGCGATGATGGTCTTTCTGACCGAGATCATGTCAAATCCAGCCTCGGCCGCAACGATACTTCCGGTGGTTTCTGCCGTTGCTGTCGGGTTCGATTGGAGCCCGCTTTTATTGGCAGTGCCGGCCGCGCTTGCCGCCAATATGTCTTTCATGATGCCAGTTGCAACGGCGCCAAATGCGATCGTGTTTTCGAACCCTGATCTTAAAATCACCGATATGGCGCGGGCAGGGTTTTGGCTCAATTTGTGCGGCATTGCCCTGTGCACTCTAGCGGTCAACTTCGTCTATCAACCCATTTTTGATTGGTAGTAACTCAGGAAAACACGGCCCAGAGCGGCCTCTCGGCACGGCCATTATGCTGTGGTCGCGCCCGCTTTCCCGACATTCACCGCGAGTACGAAATCGATGGCCTGCTGAACTCACAGCCGTCATTCGCCCGTGAGTTTTGTCGTCGCGAACTCTGCAATCCTCTCAACTGTTCCATCTGAAAACTAGCCAGAAGAAAATTCGCCGAAAGGGTCTGCGCAGGAAATTGACTATCGATGAAATCCTTAACCATACAAAGCCCATTGCCTTTGCGCCTGCAGGTCTAACGGTTGATCCCGTCGGCCCGCGTAAGCACGCTGTAAAGCGGAGAGCGTATTCGACAAAATGTCGCTCGGGTTGTTCGTTTTCGTAAGGTCGCGTGACGAGACTGCATCTGGGAAAACACGCCGCTTGCAAACTGCAGACGGCGTGCTCTCCCTAAACGATTAGGTATTCGCGTTTCAATAGCCTACGGTAAAGGCGGCGCGTAAAAACTTGGCCGATTGAGCCTCATCGACAATTGCCACAGCAAAATCTTCCATGGAAATTTTTGAATTACCGGCGTCATCGACAATCAGGTTATCTGTGTCGGTTCTGAAGACACCCAGGCGCTCACCGGGCTGCAATAATGCGGATGGGCTGGCATAGGTCCAGTTTGCCGAGGCATCGGATGAACAGAGTTCCCACTGTGCCATGGATGCACGCGCGGTTGGAACAATGCTCTCGGGCAGAAAGTCGGGATCTGTCAAGACGGTGTGTGGGCTACCATCGGGTAGATGCAGACGCGCGGCACCGCCGACAATGATCACCCGAAGATCGGCAATGGATGCGGCGTCCAGAATGGAACGAGTCAGAGCAACGACTTCGCCCTCACGCCCGGCTGGTGCGCGCACAGCGCTTACGGCCAGATCCTGACCAGCCATGGCCGCGGCCAAAGCCGCAGGGTCCGCAACATCCGCAACAATCGGCTTGGTGCCTTTGGGCAGGTTTTCGATCCCTGCCTCGTTTCGAACTGCCGCGGTAACGTCATGGCCACGCGAGATCGCCTCAGTCACGACACGAGAACCGACGTCGCCAGTTGCACCAAATACGACAAGTTTCATGAGCATTCTCCTTTTGGATTGAGGTGTGAATGGGCAGTTTCTGAAAGAACAGGAGGGCTGATACGCCCGGCACGTTGCCCAAGCCAGATTGCCGTGAGCACCACTCCGGCTCCGGCGATCTGGGTGGGCGTCAGAGCCTGGCCAAGAAGCATCCAGCCAATAACGACTGCGGAAAGCGGGCTGAGAAAACCAAGGGCTGAAACGGCGCCGGGCTCGATCCGGGAAACACCTCGGAACCATAAGATGTATGTCAGCGCAGCCCCGATCAGAGTGAGATAGGCGATTCCGGTGAAAGTTTGCGAATTCAACGGCGGAAGCGCAGGCTCAAACAGATATGCCAGCGGCATCAGCAACAGCCCCCCTGCCGAAAGCTGCCAGGCCGCCAAGGTCAAAAGGGGCACAGGGGCTTGCCACTTTCGGGTCAGAACTGTGCCAGCTCCCATGGAGACTGCGCCGCCGATACCTGCGAGTAACCCAATCGGATCAAGTGAAACCCCCGAACCAAGAACAAGAAGTCCAACCCCAAAGATACCGATCAGAGCCGCGATCACCGCAGATACCTTGACCGTCGTACCAATCAGCATCGCAGCCAGGAACACGACAATCAAAGGCTGAACCGCCCCAACCGTTGCGGCTACACCACCAGGCAGCCGGTACGCCGCCACAAATAGCAATGTCCAGAACACGGTGAAATTGAGCGCACCAAGAACGAAAGCGCGTATCCACCAGATACCCTGCGGCAGTTGCCGGGCCAGAACGAGCAATAGCAGGCCAGCAGGCAGCGCACGCAGGGCAGCCATTGTGATTGGATACCCAGCAGGAAGGAATTCAGTCGTAACGTAATACGTGCTGCCCCAGACCAGCGGCGCGATGGCAGTGAGCGCGATGTCGACATGATGTTTCATGAGGGATCTCCATATATCTTGACATCAAGATATCTTGTATTCTCTTGACGTCAAGATAAGTTTTCGCAATATGCTTCTATGGACCACATCGATCGTATCATTTCTCAATGGAACAAAGCCCGCCCCGACCTCGATGTGGGACCGATGGAAACGATTGGGCGTCTTTCCCGCCTGGCGGCTCAGCTCAGAAAAGAGATGGACAAAACCTGGAAGGTCTACGGGCTCAACCTCGCCAGCTTTGATGTACTGGCGACCCTGCGCAGGTCCGGAAAGCCTGAAGGCCTGTCGCCGGGGGAATTGCTTGACCTGACCATGGTGACATCGGGGACAATGACCAACCGAATTGACCAGCTCGTCAAGGCCGGCTTGGTCGAGCGCGCGCCAAATCCGGAAGACAAACGCGGCTTCTTGATCCGATTGACGAGGGACGGGTTCTCAAAAATCGAAAATGCCGTCTCAGATCACGTTGAAACACAACATCGGCTTATGAACGGTTTATCGCCCGAGCAGCGCGATAACTTGAATGGACTGCTTAAAGCACTGGGCGAGGCGGTTGACGAAGATACGAAATAAATACTGATAAATTAAGCGTCTCCCAAGAAACCATCACATTTTCAGAACATGGCGCCCCTTGGAAACAGGGCACCTGCAGTCGAGTAAAGCATTCGCGAAACACTTGTGAACTTTGCGCAACTCGATTGATATATAACTGTCCACCCTACGCAATAAAAACTGATTTGTTGCGCACCCATGTCACAAACTCCACGCCTGCCGCGTCCTGTTTCTATACACCCGAATACAGGAGCACCTCATGCAATCCCGCCTCAACCACTTCGCCGTTGCCCCGCAACTGATGCAGCCAATGCTCGACATGGAGGAATGCCTCAAAACATCCGGCCTTGAGCACAGTCTAATCGAACTGGTAAAATTGCGCGTGTCGCAGATCAACGGCTGCGCTTTCTGCATTCACATGCACACCCATGACGCGCGTGCGCAGGGTGAGAGTGAAGACAGGCTTCACTTACTGAACGCGTGGCGAGAGTCGTCTCTTTATTCCGGGCGTGAACGCGCCGCTCTTGCCTGGGCCGAAACGCTGACCCGCATCGAGCAGAATGGTGCACCGGATCACATCTATAAAGAGATGGCCGTTCAGTTTTCAGATCAGGAAAAGATCGCCCTGACGCTGGTTGTGACAACGATCAATGCCTGGAACCGCATTGCTATTGGTTTTGCAACGCCACATCCTGCCGCCAAGGAGGCCTCGGCCGCATGAGTCATATGATTTCACCCGTCAACGAACAGACATTTGTCGATCTGCGACCGCGCTTGTTCGCGGTCGCCTATCGAATGCTGGGCACCGTTGGCGACGCGGAGGATGTGGTACAGGACGCATTTTTACGTTGGCAGAAGGTTGATCATGCCAGTGTGCGGGACGCGACGGGGTTTCTGATCCGAACCGTTACGCGGTTATGTTTGGATCACATGCGGGCCGCGCGTATTCGACGCGAAACATATCCCGGCGAGTGGTTGCCGGAACCACTGATCACAGATGATGCCACCGAGCGACTGGACCGTGACGTCTCAGTGGCACTCCTACTGGCGCTGGAGCGGTTGACACCTCTCGAGCGGGCAGCATTTCTGCTCCACGATGTGTTCGAGCAATCATATGACGAGCTGGCATCGGCACTGGAACGCACACCTGAATCCTGCCGCCAGCTTGTCAGCCGAGCGCGGAAACATGTGCAGCACAGCAAACCTCGAACACAGGTTGAGCCGCAACAAGGCGAAGCCATCGCCAAGGCATTTTTCATGGCCGCCAAAAGCGGCGACACCGACGTTCTTACCAAATTGCTTGCGCAAGACGTAAGATTTGTTTCGGATGGCGGCGGCAAAGTGCTGGCGACACTCAATCCGATTTTGGGACGAGACAAGGTGATGCGGCTATTGTCTGGGCTGGCGCGTAAATACTCCGATCAACCTGTCCAGCAATGGCAATTCTGTCGCCTGAACAATCTGCCATCGATCCTCAGCCATGAAGCGAGCGGCCTTTTGCAAACGATGTCGTTGGAGATCGAATACGACGTGATTACCGCTGTTTACGTTGTTCGCAATCCGGAAAAGACTCGTCATCTGTCGTTCGACGAACACACGCCCATTAGTGGCGGCCTATCTGACTAGGATGACAACATACGGAGAAAACACCGGCCCATTCCGGACACTGAGCACCCAGGCAAGATTCTGCGGTCGCAGCCCGCTTTGCGGTCATTCGCTGCAAGCGCAAAATCTGGTCTGGTTCGAATTCACAGATCGCAGGACTAAGCCGCCACTCGCCGCACCGTCCACTAAGAAGCGCTCCGCGAACTTTGCGGACCCTGGAACAGCCTTTGAC
>NZ_JBXWPD010000036.1:0-11154 GCF_059611225.1 Ruegeria sp. CDSA246
GAGGCCTGCCCAGGTAAAGTAGTTGCTGCGACCAAGGACGAAGTCTGGAAGCTCATGGAACTCCACGCGGTGGTCGCTCATGGAGAGGACCCCAGCTCGTGGGACGCCGACACTCGAGAATATCTGGAAACATTGATTAAGCCGGCTTGATAAGATCAGTGGGGCTTCGACGCCCAACGAGATATCGGCCTTGAACTTCGATTTGGATCGCTTGGTGACGAATGGCGACTTTGTTAAGAAGGACCGACATGGGCTGCCAACCAGCTAATCATGCAAGCTGTAGGGATAGGCAGCTCTGAGCCCTGATGAGACATGGTTAACCTTCTGGTTGATTGGTGAAAAGCAGCCTTTCTGCTAAAATGCAGCCGTGGAAAATGTGGGATGGGAGGAGAAATCATGTCTTGGAATGTTTCAGGGGAACTCGTCGAAACCTGCAGTTGCAACATGCTTTGCCCATGCTGGTTTGGACAGGCCGACCTTATGCTCATGGACCAGGGGTATTGCGCAACATCCCTGTTGATACGCGTTCGCGAGGGCTCTCATGAAGGCGTGGAGCTTTCCGGTCAGAACGCGATTGCCTCGTTTCATTTTCCCGGGCCGACTCTATTCGACGCGAACGGCACCGGACGAGTTTATATTGACGAAAACGCCAGCGATGCACAGGCAGCGGCATTGGAGACCATCTTGCAGGGTGCGTCCGGCGGCGGCATGGAAGTACCAGCAAGCCTGTTGTCGACCTGGCTTCCGACCAAACGCGCCGGGATCAGCGTGACAGAGGCTGAAAGCGAACTAACGGCAAGCGTGGCCGGTGTGGGCGAGATGAAATCCCGCCGTCTGGTCAATGACCTCGGCAACAAGATGAAACTGCAGAACGCCGCGTTCAGCCTCGCCTTCGGTCATGAGGGGCATGAAGGTGATCTGGCTCCTAGTGACGGCACCACCTGGAACGACGCGGATATGCCCGTGACCTGGACAGGCCGGTCGGGTGTGGTCGGACAAGTCGTCTGGGCCGGCTGAGGCCGGGCTGGACCGTCAGGCCATCATAATGAATGCTGTAGGAGTCGCACGACGGGATCGGGTGCTGGTGTTGGCAGCCTTAGTAGCGCTCTCTGCGCTGGCGTGGGCCTATACAATTTACCTCGGGCGAGGTTCGACCTCGATGACGTTGGTCGGTGACGTGGCCATGCCGATGATGATGCAGTGGTCAGCCGCGGACTTTGTCTTCATGCTTATGATGTGGGCGGTGATGATGTTTGCGATGATGCTGCCTTCAGTCACACCCGCCGTAATGATCTACGAACGGGTGCGCGCGAAGCGGGAAGACGCAGGGCGCCCCTTCGTGCCAACGGGCAGCTTTGTGGCAGGGTATCTGTTGGTTTGGCTGGGGTTCTCGCTGGCGGCCACTGTATTGAATTGGTGGCTGCACGCGGGCGACGCGCTTTCCTCCATGATGGGGAGGGTTGCCCCGACCGTGGGCGGCGTGATGCTTATATTCGCCGGGTTGTTCCAATGGACGCCACTCAAGAACGCTTGCCTGGAGCATTGCCGCTCGCCCATGAGTTTTCTGACGGCTCATTGGCAAGAGGGAACCCTGGGTGCCGCGAAGATGGGGCTTCACCACGGGGTCTACTGTCTTGGCTGCTGCTGGATGCTGATGGTGCTGTTGTTTGTGTTGGGCGTCATGAACCTGCCGTGGGTTGCCGTTCTTACAATCGTAGTCGTGGCGGAAAAGACGTTGCCATTCGGGCGGATTCTGAGTCGAGGATTGGGCGTGGTTTTGATTGTCTGGGGCGGGTGGCTGATCATGCTCGCCTGAGTAAACGTTGGTGCATTCACAGGCTGGATAAATGCCACCGTAGAGCGATCTTCAACACGTCACCGGGCAAGCAATTTCTGCGGGAGTTTAAGTTCCGCTCCGAACCCAAAGCGGAAATAGGGGAACTGGTGTGCTAATCTGTTGCAAGACCATTCAGATTTGCTGGAGTTGGCCATGACTCACATCGAACACCTAAAAACAATATGCGAACTTGAAGGGCTTCAGGTCGTCGATGTTGGTGCGGGTGACGGCGTCTATTCGCGAGACTTGTACGCTGCAGGAGCCAAAGTCATCGCAATAGAAATCGATCCGGGCAAAGTTGCTAAGGCCAAAGAAAATCTACCAAAAAACATCGACGTCAGGCTTGGGGCTGCTGAAGACCTACCTCTCGAATCGGGTTCACAGGACCTAGCGTGTTTGTTCTTCTCTCTTCATCACATTCCAGTGGAGGTTCAGCACAACGCTTTCACTGAAATTCACCGCGTTCTTGGAAACAGTGGGCGGTTGCACATCGTGGAGCCCTATCCTTATGGAACAATGTTTGAGGTCATTCGATTGGTAGAAGATGAAACCCTCGTTCGATCTCATTCACACTAAACACTTAGCCACTTGGACGGAGTAGACGGATTTTGGCTGGAAAACAAAAGAGATTACGTCCTTACTCGTGAGTACCCGACTTTCGACGCGTTCCTAAAAAAGATTGTTTGGCCGGATCCAGATCGTTCTAGAGCTTATGCAAAGGTTTCTTCCGACATGGAAGATACATTCAATCGGTCAGTCGAGATCCTTGATGGACAGATCGTGTTACACCAGCCGTGCGCGGCATACCACTTTATCGTTTCAAATTAGCGGCTGTCGTACCGTGAGATCCAGCTCCGTATAGCAATTTCGCCCACAAAGCGATCCTTGGAGATTTTTCCATGAAATCATGGACGCGGCCTTGGATTCGGCAAAGCAATTGGCCAGTAACCTCCGGCAAGCAGCTGCAACTAGCCCAATGCAGACTAGAGTTCGTCCTATCTTAGTTTTTCAAGAAGTTTCAGTCAGGTTCGCGCGAGTGTCGTTGATATACCGCGACAACAAACTTCCGAATGGCTCACTTGGTCAACCGATCTTCCGAGTATACATTCGGGTCGATGATCGCGACTATGTCGCTGCCGCTATCCTCCAAGCCAAGTCTTTCGCACAACCGTGCTGATGCAACGTTGCCCGGAGCAATGCCTGTCTTGAACCCAGTTGCGCCAAGCTTTTCATGAGAGTGTATCATAGCTTTGGCTCCCAAGACTTTTGCTACACCTTCGCCCATGCGTTCAGGCTTGGTCGAAAGTTGCCCCCATTGAGCGCGACGATGCAGCCTACTGCTGGGCGGATGGCACAGAACTGAGCCCGCGGTTGCAACGGGAGCACCTGAGCTGTCAAAGACGACCATCGCAAATCCGGGGCGAGACAATCCGCGCATAACCGGCCCTATTGGCGGTAGAACACCGTGGCTCATTGCGACTTCTGCGAAAGCTTCAAGCCATTCTGGCGGAGAGTCTCGATCAATCACACGTACGGTCAAATCCTCGGGCAACGCCCGTGTGGCAATTATTTTCCGAGCAATGTCAACACAGTTCAGCCCGCCAAGATAACAAGCTATTGTGTCGGTTTTTAATCCCTGACTTTCAATGACTTCTCGCGTCTTTGCCACCTCCTGACGCGGTATGCTTTCTATCGCCGTGATGCCAAGTATTCGAGCCATTGCAACGGCATCATCCAAAGCCCCGCTGTACTCGTTGGCAATTTGAATACCGCGCCCATGGCTACAAAATCGAGGGTCATCACCCAATAGCTGGATAAGATGCTCACCCATGGTCGACATGCGTCGCTGTGCATCACTTCCAAATACTTCCATAGGTTATCCTTTGGGCCGCCGCAAAATGGTTCGACGATGATCGTTTGATATGAGTTGCGTCGTCAAGCGCACGTCAGACGCGAGACCGCGACGAAAAGAGAGTTATTGGTCTAGGGCGAATGTCAACTATGTCCGCAGTGCGGTTACTCACGACAATTCGACGAACGACCGCACCGAGCCCAAAGCGGACACATATTGAATTTCTTGGCCGTATCTACAGAAACCACAACCCATAGGTTGCATGATTACCAGCGCGATCGTCGCTTGGATGCTCCACTTGGCTTGAAAACTAGCCAACTAGAAATGCGGCGCGACGCCAAGGCAAAATTCTCAACATCAATCTGGATCAGTTTATGCAGTTCTGAATTCCATCAAGCAGGCAAGATATTGTGGTTAATCCTGAACAAGTTGGTGGGGTCATAACTACGCTTTATCTTAGACAGTTTCTCGCCATTCTCGCCATACGCTCCGGTCATGTGGTCTGCTTCGTCTTCCGGCATGAAATTGACATAGGCACTACCGCTCGCATGCGGTTGCATCTGGTCGTATAGCTTGCGCGCCCATTCGATACATTGAGCATCCTTGCTGGGGTCCTCCCAACGCGTGTGAACATTCATGATGAAGTGAGCAGATCTTTGGGGATAAGCGGTTGAACCGGCCTCGACGCGCGCCATTGCTCCGCCCACATGGGCAATAAAAACTTCACACGCGGGGTCAGGAAGGCTGGAAATCGCTTCCAAGAGTCCTGAGATTGCATCTGAAGAAAGCGCATCGAAATCATGGCTCTTCCAGTAATTTCTGGCGCCTGGCGTCAACAAAGGATCAAAAGCGGCCTGCCAGTCTACGAATTTGTGAGGAGATATCACATCGGCGATTGGGTCACCTAGTGCGCGTAATGCTGCCATAGCTTTTTCACCTTCCTCCATCGGCCCGCTATAGCAGGCTGCAAAGACCAGCACCTCTCGCCCATGCCACTCAGCTGGCAGAAACGGTAGAGGAGGCGCTTTCCGCATCACGCTCCAGACGGTCAGCTCATCCGGGGAATTGTCTGCAATCGTAGCAAATTCAGCGAGGAGCTCTGGCGCATTTTCTATCGGATGAACTATGAGGCCGGACAGGACATCGGGTCCTAGCTCATGCAGTTGGAATTCAAATGAGGTTACGACACCGAAGTTTCCACCCCCACCGCGGATAGCCCAGAAAAGTTCAGGGTGACTTGTAGGGGATGCAGTTACAATAGCTCCGTCCGCAGTCACGACTTCCGCTGAGAGCAGGTTGTCGATCGTCATGCCAAATTTCCGAGTGGTCCATCCAAAGCCGCCGCCAAGAGTGAGGCCCGCGATGCCCGTGGTTGAGTTGATGCCAACGGGAACGGCAAGCCCATGAGCCTGAGTTTCGCGATCCACATCTCCAAGCAGTGCTCCCGGCGCAACCCGAGCGGTCTTGTTGACAGGGTCGACGTGAACAGATCGCATCTGGGACAGATCGAGCATCACAGTTTCATCTGCGACAGCGTGCCCAGCAATCTGATGCCCACCTGACCGAACTGACATAACGAGGTCGGTCTCTCGCACGAAATTCACTGCCTTCTGCACATCGCTTGCCCCCAGAGCGCGGATCACGAAACCTGGGTAACGTTCGAACATGCTGTTCCACGTTGTTCTTGCGTCTTCGTATTCCGGGGTGCCTTTCTGGTAGACCCCGCCGCGAAGTGATGCATCAAGAGCGTCCAAGGTGTCTTGATGCACAATAGCTGTACTTCCGTCGAGTGTCTTCAGGTCAAACATGCGTAAGCCTCCCAATAGTCAGGTCAGGCTTCTTGCAGGGCTGCCTCAGCTAATTGCTATTTCCGTCGCGTTGTCTCGCGAAGTCGTTTCATTGAGTTGGGAAAAAATGGCTGCCGGTCAGGCGAATATTGCCGGATCAATCCGATCCACGGGTGTTATGACATCGGCAGGAATATTCAGGCGCTCAGCCGCCTTCCTGAGGCTCTCCTCATCAGGGGCTTCGTACAAGCAGTATGTTTTGCGCTTATCTGCACTTAGAAATGAAAATATCCATTCAACGCCGACTTCGTCATTGATTTCTTTGATGTGAATTTTGTCATCATCGCTGACGTTTAGTTGCTCGGCAAAGTTTCGTTCAATTATGTACCTAGGCATAAAGTCCCCCAAATAATTCAAGTGCCTTAACTCGCTACTCCTTCGAGCTTTGACTTTAGGGAAACCATACCCAAATCTTGCGAAATTGCCAACGCTTCGCCTTCCAGTTGAAACGCCTGTTCCACATCCTTCGGGCGTCCCCTTCGCCTCAATGCTGATGCATAAGCTGTCTTGCTGTGAGCGATCCAGGGTGGGCATTTCATGCGAGTGTCAATTTCTATAGCCTTCTGGAACATCATCTCAGCAGCATCCCAGTCTTTCAAAACCGTGCCCAAACTGCCGAGGCGTCGCGCCGCCGCACCTGCGCACACCGTCGTTGCCCCTGCAGTAATCGTCAGTTCTTCGTACGGAGCCAGTAAATCATAGAGCGTCTTGGCATGTTCTTGATGTTCAATGGCGACACATATGTCAGTCAGATAAGATAAGGTCGTTGAATACATAGCGTCGAGTGGAAGATCGAAGCCATTGTCGGCCATTTCATTCAGTATACGTTCAGCGGGTTCCTTGTATCCGAGCTCGGCCGCGATAAGGCCAAATCCTGGTCTCCACGAAATGTCTTCGGGACTGTCCGTCATCAATTTCTTGATCACAGGCGCGACCTCGTGCAGCCGGTTTTGCTCGCGGCGGATAGTGAACATCTGAACCCCGTAGACGCCCTCAACATGCTCCCCATGGGTCTTTCGACCGATCTTCACGGCCTCGGTGGCGTGTTTTTCCGCTTGGCCAAAATCGCCGTCCATAATTGCAACCATGGCCTGTGCGTGTTTCTGAACCCAGTAGAGTTGCAAATGATTGTCCTTTTCCGAAATCTCGGTGAGCAAGCCCAGAGAATGGTCCATCAACTCACGGTCTGCCATCTCGGCACCTACAAACAAGCTGAGAGTCCGGTCTCGACCCTGATCGATACTGCCAAGATGCTCGGCCACACCATGCATAGCCTCCAGATTTTCGCGCCAATGGCGGGTTTCTCTTCCCTTGCGCGCAACAAAGGGTGCTCCAAAATGCATCATCATTACTGAGAACTGGGATTTATAGTCGCCCAATTTTGCGGCCAGTTCCATGGATTGCTGGCCGAAGCGGGCACCTTCGGAAAACTGACCTACAAACATATGGGCGCGCGCAAGTTGGCTCATCAATCTGCACCGACGGACTTCATCATCATCGGGCAAACCTTTCAGCGCATTATCACAGAGTTCGATCGCCTCGCTGTGCCTTTCGCTGGACATCATGCAAGAGTCAGCGAAGTGATTGGCCGCGTCAGCCGCTAGCTCCACGTTGCTCACCGCCCGGGCCGCGTTGGAAGCGTCCTTCAGAACTGCTATCCCTTCTGGCAATTGGCCCAGACTGTCATGGCTGCGGCCGACTAGAATCTTGCCTTTGATCAATTCTGTATTGGTGTCTGAGCCAAGTTTTTCGGCAGCTCTTAAAGTTTCCTTGGCGTTCGTCATCGCTTCTTGGCTCGCGGATCGCACCAACGCCATTTCTGTCGCAACCTGCCATTTTTCAAACGCGGCACTCCAGTCCTCAGCCTCAGATAGGTGGCGCGCGATAAGTTCAGGGCGGCGCTCAATCTCAGATGACCTTATCCGCATCAAAGCACGCGCCACGTCTGCGTGCTGTTGTCTCCGAGTTGAACTCAACATGGATTGATAGGCGGTATCGCGAATAAGTGCATGGCGGAAAACGAAGTGCCCGCGATTGTGCCCGCTTTCAAAGATCAGGCCTGTTCGCGAAAGCTCTTCGAGGCTTTTGTTGATATCAGATTCTTCAAAGCCTTTCGCGGCACATAGTATGCCCGGCTCAAACTCCCGGCCAATAACCGAACCAGTAAGGGCGACCTGTTTTGCCTCTGGCGAAACTGCGTCGAGCCGCGCCATCAACGCGCCTTTCAATGACGATGGTATGTGGCCTTGCCCCTGCTCGCCGGATTCGACAATGGCTCGGGTCACTTCTTCCACGAACAAAGGAACCCCATCGGTTTTTTCAACTATTGTAGAGATCAGAGCTTCGTCCGGTCTCTTGCCTGTAATGTTTTCGACAAGGTTTGAGACATGCGCAGAATCGAAACGGCGCAAAACCAGAGACTGAACGTGTGTGTCCCCATCATCACGGGCCAATTCCCACCCGGGTCTGTGGGTTATCAAGATCATCAGAGGAAGATCGGTGCATATCGACTTAAACCGCTCCAACAATGCTTGTGTGGAAGGATCGATCCAATGAGCATCTTCTACGCACAACATAACCGGACGTACGCTTGACCGCACCTGCACCGTGTGGATCAATGTTTGGATTGTTATGTCGCGCTGCTCCTGCGGTGACATCTCGAGCACCTTTTGGGCGAGGGCACTACGAGGTGCGACCAACGCTGCAAAGACAGGCAGAACTTGTTCCCAGTCCAACCCTGGTCGTCCTTCAAGCATTTTTCTGACATGCTCAAGGATCAGATTGTCATCAAAGTCCGGTTCAACACCCGCATCCTGGGATATTCGTTGGGCTACCGGATGAAAGGGGCTGCTGCTGAGATAGGGGGAACAGTTCAGCCTTATGACATCGACTTCGTCGTTTTCGGTGATTACAGCAAGGAATTCCTCTGTAAGCCGCGACTTTCCTATTCCGGCTTCACCGGAGAGCAGAACAACGTCTCCGTGGCCATTCTGAGCACGTTGCCATGATTGCAGTAAAATTCCCTTTTCGTAGTCCCGGCCAACCATGACGCTGTCGACATCGTCTCGATGTGAGGCCTGAAACCGGCTTTCCGCGCTGCGCTCTGACATCACTTTCTGAAGACTACGTGGTTCAGCAAACCCCTTAAGCTCTGCCTGCCCAAGAGATTTAAACTCAAATATCCGATGTAAAGCTGTCTCGGTTTCCTCAACTGACAAAACGACTGAGTTTGGCTCTGCATGTTCTTGAATCCGTGCCGCAAGATTGACGACCGGACCAGTCATGGCCGCCTCCTCATATGTATTTTCGCCAATGGTATCGCCGACCACAACATCACCACTCGCAACTCCCAGTCTGACTGACAAAGGCTCTCCGTCAGGTGTTTTGAGTTCTTTGACTCGGTGAACAGACTCAAGACTAGCTTTTACCGCCCGAATTGCGTGATCTTCGAAAGCCCGCGGCCATCCGAAAAACACGAGCAGACCATCGCCCAAATACTTTGCAACGTAGCCACCATATCGGCTCACGGCTCCTGCAACGGCATCTTGATAGTTCTGTAGCAAGTCCCGCATGTCTTCGGGATCAAAGCGATTGGTGAGTTCAGTCGAACCGACAAGATCGGCAAACAAAACAGTTACGTGACGCCTCTCTGCAGTAGGCGGTTCGACATGCTTCTGTTTGCGCGGATCATCACTTTGTGAATTGACTGAGGTGGGCGCTTGTTCATGAGCTGCTTGTGACGGCGAGATTGCGTGCTGTTGGCCGACTAGCTCGTGAATTGCAGCGAGGATGATTTTGCGGTGACCAAGGCTTACTCCGAGCTCTTTTAAGTCGTCGCCAGATAGTAGTGGCAGAACACGCGCATCAATATCGTTTTCCGCAAAAACATCTGCGTACTGACTCAGGTCGAGATCAATTAACCATTTGTCTATTTCAGCCGACATCTTTGGATCATGCTGAGATACGCGGCACTAATCAAGAAAAACGCTTTCAAAATGAACTGACTATTTAATGAATGGCGTCTGCTTTCATTTATCTTCGGGTCACTCTACAATTCCGGCTCTTGCCACCGCGTTCTAGATTTACACGACTGGCTGATTGGCTGCACGCGTTTGATGTTTTGCCTTTGAAGGCGACTTTGTCCGCATTGTGCGAAATTGGCTGGCCTGAGATTTTGCGCTTGCAGCGAACGGCAGGTTCGACGGGCCGCGCCGCGGCATGACAAACTGTGGGTCAACGGCGGGAATGGGCCGGGCGTGACGGGGACGGACGCCATGATTTGGCAGATACGGCGCCGAATCCGATGACTGCTACGAGCCCAGAGCGGACCCAACCATTAGGCAGTCTAAGTCAACTGGTTTTGTAAAACGGTAAAGTAATGGCATGGCGGTGAACTGCGGCGAGTTATGATATAGTTGGCGCAGCTACGACTGACGGAGGATTTCTTGATGCTACGTTTCAGTATCGCCAATTTGTTCCTTTTCCCGGTTCTAACGGTGGCTCTGTTTTCGCAGGTTGCTCAGGCAGATGATATTTTGCAGGCGGCCAGTAATGGTGATGCCGAGGCGCTGGAGGCGTCGCTCGCTGCCGAAGGAAGCGTTGATCCAACCAGTTTGGAGCGGCCTTTGTTCTTCGCCGCTCAATCCGGCCATACCGACATTGTTGCAATCCTTCTCGAACATGGCGCAGATGCCAACGCAGCGCTCGACTTTGGTAGTCCGTTGCAAAAGGCAGCCCGTGGCAACCATGAAAAGATAGTTGAACTTTTACTGAAGGCGGGAGCAGACCCAAGCGCACAGGCCGGCGATAAAGACTATACTCCGCTTCATAATGCGGCCGAGAGAGGCTCACTGGACGCCGCCAAAGTTCTTGTCGCTTATGGTGCAAATGTAAATGCACGAGAGTTTTGGGGTGTGCCGCCGATCCATCTGGCCACAATAAAAGATAAAGCAGAGATGATTTCGTTTCTCTCAGAAAGCGGTGCACAACCAATCGAACCGCCGCCCATATCCGAAACTGAATTGGCGATCGCCGACCTTGAGCTCGGGCGGATTTCAGCGATTGGTTGTACGCAATGCCATATTATCTAAGAAGGAACCGTGCCATCCGGAGCGCACAATCACGGTCCGTCGCTCATAGGTGTTGTCGGACGCACCAAAGCGGGTGTTGAAGGTTACAAATACTCAAACGCAATGGCTTCCCTATCCAGTGATTGGAACATCTCAGAACTCAATCAATTCATCGCCGATCCCGTAGGGCGTGTTCCCGGAACAGAGATGGCATTGATGCCGGATCTATCGGACGCCGAAAGGGTCGCTTTGATTGCGTTCCTTAGCACGCTTCGAGCGCAGTGAGCCAATATCAATACGCTAGTACAGGCAATCGGGCTAAGGTCCGCTTTGTCCGAAACTCGGACATAAAACCTATTTTGCTGAATGCCCGGTCTCGGTGAAAGCAGACATCACACAATATCGACTCGGTTTTTCGACTTAAATGTCTGCTTCCTGCCGGAAACGGTCATTCCCGAAAACCATCGGAAGTTCCGCCTTGCGGACCAAGCCGCCCTCAGATGGTATCGCTTGCATGTCTGCGTTACATTGGAGCGGTCGTCGCCTAGA
>NZ_JBXWPD010000037.1:0-9527 GCF_059611225.1 Ruegeria sp. CDSA246
TAATCAGACAAACCAGATGAGCCAGATCCTCTCTTAGATCAGGCAGCCATCTGTCCCAAAATCCCTGACGACGGACAGACCCGGCAACAGCGGAGCTCAGGGCTTGCGTGCAGGATTTCGTACGGGAGAACTATCCGCTGCAGACCGGCGCGAAAGTCCTGGGTACGGAAATCTCAGCACCCAAACTCATCACGCTTGAACGTGTACGGGAGCTATATGGAGTCGGCGAGGTTCGGGTGCGAGGCATTCTCGCCCATCTTCGCGGTCAAAACGCGAGCGACCTGCTAAACATGAAGGATGTCAGCCATGAGGATCTGGCTGCCGTGCTCGATTTCTGGTCTGGGTTGCAGAATATCAAATCCATCGCGACGCAGCTCAATATCCATCCGGTTCAGGTGAAGTCGCTGATCCGGCAGAATGTTCTGGAAGCCCATCGTTTTGGAACGTCTCTGCGCTATGTGACATCCTCCTCTGTGCAGACCTTGCTGACTCAGCTTGAAGGCCTGCGCGTTGCATCACCGACGCGTCATAGGCTGCCCCTCGCAGAATACTGCCAACAGAGCTGGTTGCCCCTGGCTCGCGTTGTTGCTGATTGGGCAGCAGGCCGACTGACCGGTGTATCGAGAGACCCGGACGTTGACGGATTGGCAGGAATTCTGATCGACTACACTGAGACCTTGGAAAAATCGGAGCGCGTGTTTTCCGGCGATCTGTCGCTTAAGGATGCGGCGGCACGCCTGAGGATTAGCGTCGGTTCTATCCGACGGTTAAGGGATGGTGGATATCTGAAGCAGATAAAAGCACGAAACCCGGACACGCAGCACTACCGGTGTTACATCACTGAAGAGAGCATTCAGGCGTTTGCAGAGGTGTATGTGACGCTTGGCCAAATGGCAGAGCACATTGAGCTCGCAGCGATCCATTTGGCTCGGGCGTTGGACCGAAGAGAAATCGAGACGATCCCCTGTGACGCCGGGTTTGTTCGCGCTTATCCGAAAGAGACACAGGGAATAGTTCGTGAACTGGCGAACAGAGTTACGAGTTAATCTGATCCGACGGTTTCAGTAGCCACAGCGCCGTGGTTGCTCCCCCAGGTCTTGTTAACAAAACCATGATGTACCTTTCCAGATGGCCGTCTTGATACTGCGAGAAACCCAATGAACCGTCTAACTTTCGCGCCCAGCGTTTCGCCTGAGATCGAGCAGGTCATCCAATCTAAGCTTACCGCTTTAGAAGCGGATCATGATGTCCGAGTGCTGTTCGCCATTGAAAGCGGCAGCCGTGCATGGGGTTTCCCGTCTCCCGATAGCGACTACGATGTACGCTTCATCTATGTACATCGGCCAGACTGGTATCTGAGTATTGAGCCCGGTCGCGATGTCATCGAACTGCCCCTTGAGGGCGATTGGGACATAAACGGGTGGGATATTCGTAAAGCACTTGGTTTGTTGATCAAACCTAATCCCGTGATGTTGGAATGGTTGTCCAGCCCTATTAGGTACAGATGGAGTGACGCGGCATGTGAAAGGCTGATTGCCTTCGCAGCCAAGACGACTTTTGGAGAATCCTGTCTGCACCACTATCGCAACTTGGCACAGAAACAGTGGGACAAGCATGTTGGTGAGAGCCAGGAGGTGAGCTTCAAAACGTATTTCTACATACTGCGACCCGCTATGGCGATCTCGTGGATCCGGCAGATACCCGACACGCCACCGCCCATGAACCTGCATGATCTCATGAAATATCAGGACCTGTCTCCCAACCTAGTAGGGCACATTGACAGGCTTTTGACTTTAAAAAGCAAAACCAAGGAAATGGGTCGTGGACAGCGCATAGCGGTCATTGATGAATTCATACACGATCAAATAGCGTGGGCAACTGTGATGAAAAAGAACGAAGATCGCCTCGACCTTAGGGCCGAGGGCAATGACTTGCTGCGGCACATAGTGAGAAAAGACGCGGGGCTCGGTTCGTGATCTAACGATGGCCGCAACGGGCCAAACTGCTTCGGTCGTCTCAACGGCCACCTGAGCCAAAGTGCGCGGCGGAGTTATGGAATGCTTCCGCCGCACATACTCACCAATAATAGTGGTGGGGCTTGCGCCCATCGGGCCAGACTAGGTCGTCAGGATCAGCGCCTTTCAGGATGCCGAACGCAAGAGCCTTGGTTTTGCGTCTCGTTGGACGCGTGTGACAGGTGATGTCGTGATAGCGTGGCCAATTGCCAAGCCACCGGACATCATCAAGGTCTTTTCCGAGACGACGGCTCAGACCTAGGCGTGAGTACCCGTTCCCAAGCACGGTACGGGGACGTTTGCGTTTGTAATGGGCCATGTCATTGGCCTTTCATGCAGTTTCTGAACTACATGGCACCCTCCATCGGTTGGCTCGTTGGTTTTGGGCTGGGCTCGGATAGACGGCCGAAAACGCAGCCGGTCTGAATATCGGACTGGGCGAACAAGATCAATGGGGCGGAAAAAAGCCGCTCAATGTGGTGTTAGGTGATTGGGCCGGTAGGCTGTGGACGGACGGACCACTCAACCAGAGATCGCTTCACATAACACCCGTACTGCGACGTTCGTGGATTGTTACGTCGCTGCAATTCATGCGGTGGTCGCGAAACCTGCCATTCGATATCCGATCGAAGAAGACCGCTCTGCGGACTTTTCAGTCTTTGACTCGAAACGTGTTAAGGCAGAAGAATGGATCAAACCGTAAGATGGGCAATTTGCTGGCCGTTACAATGTGTGTTGCAAGAGCGATCCAGGCTGAACTTGTTCGGGTACACGTAACCATCGAACTGAAGCTTGTTACACGATCCGCAAATAGTGGCCTCAGCAAAGCATCAGAGCTTAATCGCCACTATCAATCCAAACATTACTCGACCGGTGACCAATTAGTGTCTGGATCATAGGCAGTAATTTCAGCAGCAATACTGAGTGTTTCCGGGCCAAAATCTGCCTCGTAGACTATGCCGTTTTCGCCAACCAGAAAGGAATGGACACCAGTTTCTCCGTAGTCTGCCGGTATTGCCAGCAAGGCATGTCCTGCAACGAAGTGATCCCCGGCGAAATAAGGGTAGGCACCCCCGGGAGCGTTAGGGCCCTGCTCTTGCAGGATTGTGTAATAATAGCCAAGAAACGGCTCGGCTTCATAGTCAGCCTGACCGTCACTCCACCCCGAAGCTGCGGCGCGGGCAAGCGCCGCACCGACAAAGCTGTCTTTTCCAGGCCAGAAGAGACCGTTTTGCTCTTCGGGATCAGAAATGATCGTCTGAGCGAATTCCATAACGCCATTCCCATTATGGTCCACAAGCCGGAAAGCTGCCTGCAGATCAACATAGGCCTCAAGCAATTCGATCACTTCCAACTCATTCAAGCCTATTTCACGAGCTGAAAGTTCCTCGATCCCAGCTTCCAGGTCAAAGCGCCAACCATCATCTTTTCGCAAAATTGGGATAGGAAAAGGCCAACCGTCTTCACCCAGAAGAAGTACAACGCCATCGTCCTCAGGCCGGAAACGATACCCCTCGGCATACATGCCAAGCATTTCCTGCCTTCTTTCTTGATCTTCCGCCGGATCACCCGTTCCAACCAGATCCTCGGCTTCAGGCCCGAAAATTTCGATCAGCTTGCTCTGATCATTAGCCTTCAACGCATCAACAAAAGCATCCAGTGCGGTTTGCGGCGTATCAAATCTGGCTCCTTCAGAGAGAGCCGGGCTTGTGGTCGCGGCAAGCAACAAAATTGAAAATACTGATCTACGCATCTTACCGTCTCCGCTTGCCTTTAGCGGCGTGTCCACGATTGGACGCGCTTTGAGTTCTGCTGCCGGACGCCTTTTTCTTCATCGCTTGCCCTTTGGATGCCGCGGGCTTGCGCTGCGTCGATGCGGCTTTCTTCGCCTGCGGCTTTTTGGCGGTCTGCGGTCTTTGCGCGACTGGCTTTTTCGCCGCATCTGGACGTTTGGTACGATCAATGGCCTGTTGCTTTGCAGCGGCCTTATCCCGATTTGCGTTGCTCCGGTTCGCTAATGCCCCGCCTGCTACAGCCCCCGCACCGGCACCGACCGCAGCTGCTGCCGCCCCGCGGTCCCGGCTAATATCTGCAGCACCAGATTCTCGGCTCAACTTTGCACGCAGCTCATCCGTGCGACCGTCAGGACGGCTAACCGGCAAGTCGCCGCGGCCACCTTCAGGTCTTTTATGGTCCGCTATTTTGTTCCGGGCCTCCTGTTGCCGGTCAGGATCGGGGTTCCATCCGATATCCGTTCGGTCACCTAAATCTATATCATTGCCGATATTGACGTTGCCATCGACGTCTATGTCGATGTTTGGATTTCTGTAAATCGGACCACCGCCCCAGCCACCGCAATTTCGGCACCCCCAATAGTCATACCAATCATCGTCGTCGTCAAAAATTTCGTCGATCAGGGCAACGGCGCCAAACGTTAGTAGTGCTGCGCCCACAACATCCCCGGTTGACGGGCCAGTATAAACCGTCTCGGGATTGTATTGTGGGACGTATACCGTTTCGGGTTCTGTCGGTGTAATTACTACTGTGTCGTCGTCAGACACTTCGACAGTTTGCTCGGGACCTGAAACAAGAGCGCCGCTGTCAATTGCCTGATCCCGCATGACCTGCACCGCATCCATCACATCATCGGACTGGGCCAACATGGCTGTGCCGACTGTCTCGGTCCAGTCGATATGGGTGGCCATCTGACCAACAACTTCGGGAAACGCCGTCGCCAATACGCTGACAGAAGGATCCCATCCCATTGCTTCGATTTCCGGCTCAAGTTCAACGGGGTCGCGGTCGGCGTTATCCAGCAAATACCGCTCAGCCTTAACAATTTCCAATGGCTGGGTGGCCGCGACAAATATCTGTATGAGTAACGTGTCGGGATAAAGAGCAACCGGGGCGACCAATGTCTGCAACTCAGCATCAGTTAGCAGGCTGGACGAGGTTGCCGAGGTATCATCTTTTCCCGCCACATCTTCGGACGACTCTTGCGCTAACGCGAAAGTAGATACGCAAATACCGAATGCAATTAATAGAAACCTAAACATATTGCGATCCTTCGATTTCTTGAAGGATCACCTAAGACTGCGATTCTGGCAACCGGTCAGTCAAATAGACGGTTTTGGAATAATAATGTCCCCCAAACCAAGTTTGAGCGAGCGTTCGCTTTGGGCTCAACGCAGTCACCTGACGGATTTACTCAGATGACCGATTAGCGGATTTGAGCGGACGTTCACCCCCGAAAACTCGGGGTTTCAAACAGGAACAACCGCTCTCACTAAAAACGGTCGCTCTCCTAGATCGTGGCTACGACCGGCTTGCGGACAGAGCTGCAACCGTTTGAAGATTAGTTTTTTGATGTGTCGGCAAAGAAGCCACAACCGTACAATAATCCAAAATGGGGTCCAACTAACGCCAAATCCCTGTGGTGAACTGCACAATGCAGAGGTCAACTCTGCCTTCTCCCTGTTGGACTGGCCGGCGCGTTTGCGCCGGCTTTTTTTCAATCACGTGCCCCCTTTTTGGTATTGCTAGTGCATTAGTCGCGTATCAGGAAGAGATCTTCTCAGGCTGAAATCGGTCATTTGCTGCGCCATCAAGCGAGACTTCCAAACCGATGACCGGGCCGGGCTCGAAGCAGACATTCGGTTAATTCCGCTGAATGTCCGCCTTGCAGACATTGCCGACAAAAAAGACAAAACTAAAACTCTGGTTTGCGATAGGATAAACCGTTGCCTAGACGGCCAGTTTTTGATCTCAACCTTGTTCAAGCGCTCTTGGTTTTTTGCGCGACCAACTTAATCTTCAGGGATACTTGAACCGAGGAACTCGAACTTTTGAGTGCTACCCACTGTGATTGGTTTCTCGTTGGCAAAAAGACTGCTATCAAATGAGAACGAATTATCGGTTCCGATCATCTGAATGTGAGAATAAATGCGCTTAGCTCTTTTCATTCTCTTTCCGATTATGTTTATCGGGTTGCTTGTTTTTCTGATCTTTGGCTTGAAACCGCCCAACAGTATTAAGCTGGCTGCTGGCATTAGCGGCGGCGGATATTGGCAAGTTGGACAGCTCTACAAAGCAGAACTTGCACGTGACGACATTCAGGTAGTTTTAGTTGAAACCGAGGGGTCCGTTGAGAACATTCAGAAACTTGTTTCTGGCGAAGTGGATGCCGCATTTGTTCAGGGTGGTCTGGAAATACCTCAGGACGAAAACTTACAGTCTTTGGGCGCCATTTTTCTTGAACCTATGGTGGTGTTCCGCGGAAAGTCGAGTCCAGTCGGGGCCAATGCAGGAGAATGGGGAGACATTCGCTTAGCTGCAGGAACCAAGGCGTCCGGTACTCGCGCCGCCGCTTTAGCGCTAATTGAGGCCGCTGGGTTGCAAAATGTCGACATAGACCTCGTCGATTTCGGGGGCAATGACGCGATAGAGGCGTTGTATGCCAACGAAGCGGATGCAGCGTTGTTTGTCGCTCCACTCGATGCACCTTACCTTATGGATGCGATCTTTGATCCAGAAATCATTTTCGTCCCTATGGCTTTGGTCGATGCCCTTGCATTGAAACTTTCCGGAGCGAATTCGGTAACTGTACCGGCAGGATCAATCACACTTGACCCTCCGAGACCACCAGAGGACGTCAAGATCTTAGCATTGCGAGCTTCACTTATCGCCGCATCCGATCTGCACCCTGCAGTAACCGATAGGTTAGTGAATGCAGCAAAGAACATTCATAGCGAACCTAATATTTTGCAAAGTGCGCGCGAGTACCCGAACACGGCTTCACCGCCTGTACCACTGAACAAAATTGCCACAGAACTCATAAACTCTGGGCCAAACTTTTTGCATGGCGTCTTGCCATATTGGATCGCAGCGCAGTTTGGCAGCGTACTGTTATTGCTGTTGCCTTTGTTGTTCTTAGTACCGTTTTTGCGGATAGTCCCGTCCAGTTACGTGTGGTTTCAAAAGCGCCGGGTCTGGCGTTTTTATCAGCGTATCATGGCGCTTGAGGAGGAACTCAGCAAGGCACAGACCTCAACTGAGGTTGAAGAAGTCGCCAAAAATATCGAAAACGTGGACACCGCCCTTGCAAATCTGAATCTGCCGCTCGCATACCGCCAGGGAGCATATGATGCACGTTTGCACGTAGACCTAATTCGACAGGAGATTGCGCGTCGTCAAACTGCAAAAAGTTGATGAAACCTCAACGTTCGCAAGCAAACCACGCTAAAATACCTTTTTAATTTGAGACTTCGATACAGGTGTGTGCTTTAGTTATTGCGTGTACGCCGCTTTGGGGTCGCAGCCATCGTTCGCAGAGATTTATTTAGCGGCGGCTGTGCTGAACGAATAGAGTTCAGATTATGCGTCATAGTTACTTGTATTGAGCGTTGTTAGGTTTGAACAAAATATGAGGTTAGGAAATGATCCGTTTAGCATCTATTCTGACTATCGCGCTTGCGGCTGGTGCGCACGCCGAGGACGTCCCAAGCACTCAACCTGGCGACAGAGAGTATTCCCCCTACCCACAACAAAACTTCCCTAATCAGGTCTTTTTCGGCGATACCCATTTGCATACATCATACTCTGCCGATGCCGGTATGATCGGGAATGTACTTGGCCCTGATGAAGCGTACAGGTTTGCCAAAGGCGAAGTCGTTATATCCAGCACCGGTGTCGAAGCGAGGTTGCGCCGACCATTGGATTTTCTGGTTATTGCCGATCACGCCGAAAACCTTGGTCTTGCGCCGCTGCTCTCAGTCAAGGATGCCACGCTGCTCTCCACGGAGTTTGGCCAGCAACTGAACACGGCTGTCGAGGCAGGTGATCCCGTTGGCGCATGGTCGATTTGGAGCCAAGCCAAGTCCACTGGCACAGACCCATTGGCGGATTATCAGGAGATCTACCAGACAGCGTGGAGCAACATTACCTCCGCCGCTGAGGCACACAATCAACCGGGTTTGTTTACTGCGCTTATAGGGTTCGAGTGGACCTCAAACCCACAGCGGAACAACCTGCACAGGAATGTCATATTCAACGGTGGCAAAGAGGGCGCGGACAAGATCATCCCGTTCTCGAACTTTGATAGCTTCGACCCCGAAGACCTTTGGGCATGGATGGAACAAGCCGAAGAAACAACAGGCCAAAAGCTGCTCGCGATCCCGCACAATGGCAATTTGTCCAACGGGTTGATGTTCGACGAAGTGCGCTTGTCGGGCGAACCGTTCGATGTTGAGTATTTCAAACAGCGCGCCAAGTGGGAACCGATCTACGAAATCACACAAATGAAAGGTGACGGCGAAGCACATCCCATGCTGTCACCAGACGATGAATTTGCTGACTTCGAAACGTGGGACAAAGGACAACTTGGACCAGAGCCCAAGACACCGGAGATGCTTCCACGCGAGTATGCGCGGGCCGCATTGCGGCGGGGGCTTGGATACGAGGCGGAAACGGGGACAAACCCCTTCAAATTTGGCGTAATCGGCTCAACTGATGCTCATACATCGCTGTCCACGGTTGGCGAGGACAATTTCTTCGGGAAAGTCTCAGCTGTTGAACCTACTGCTGACCCGATCCGATTTGAAGAGGTCGTCGGCGGTATTGGTGGTGACGAGAATGTTGCCCAATATGCATGGCAGACTTCGGCGTCGGGTTTGGCGGCCGTTTGGGCAAGGGAAAACACCCGCGAGGCCATTTGGGATGCTTTTGCTCTAAAAGAAGTCTATGCAACCACAGGACCGCGTATGCGCGTTCGCGTCTTTGCTGGATACGAATTTGATGAAACAGACCTGCCGCGCGCTGACTTTGCTGAGTATGGATATGAAAATGGCGTCCCGATGGGGGCGGATTTGCCAGCGGATAGTGACGGTCGGTCTCCGCGCCTTCTCATCCGTGCGCTCCGTGACCCCGATGGGGCCAACCTCGACCGTATTCAGGTTGTCAAAGGTTGGCTGAACAGTGACGGCACAACGTCGGAACGTGTTTATGATGTTGCCTGTGGCGGGCGTGAACTTCTAAACGCGGCGTGTGACGGCCCGGTTGGCAATACGGTGGATGTAGAAAACGCGTCTTGGACAAATGACATCGGCCAGGCAATTCTCGCCGGATATTGGGAAGACCCGAACTTCGACCCGACGCAAAGCGCGTTTTACTATGTCAGAGTGCTGGCAATACCAACGCCGCGTTGGACGACATACGATGCAAAGGTGTTCGGAACGGAGACCCCAGACGAAGCACCGCGCTCGATACAGGAGCGGGCTTACACATCACCAATTTGGTACACTCCTCAGGGATGAGTGATATTAGTTTAAGACTGAATATCTCTTAGTCTGCTCTGGGCTCTCCGTTGACCTTAGCTGCAGCGTTAATTAATGGCCGCTATCCTTATTGGGTCAGAATTGCTTGACGTATGGGTCAGAATTGAATGACGTGATTGACCGATTTAATGAGGTTTTGGCCGTCGATTGAGTCAAATATCAGTGACGTTCCACATTTACT
>NZ_JBXWPD010000038.1:0-8837 GCF_059611225.1 Ruegeria sp. CDSA246
TAATCAGACAAACCAGATGAGCCAGATCCTCTCTTAGATCAGGCAGCCATCTGTCCCAAAATCCCTGACGACGGACACTCAACTGTTCCAATTCAGTGGATATCCGACGACAAACTTGGTGTGAGAGGGCTAGACTGCCTCAGCGGAATGTAGCGCTCCATTTGACATTACCTACCAACACACGAAAAACCTTTTTGTATCAACACACTCTTATCACATCGGCGCGGTATACTGACCAAAAATTTCAGAATGAATTACCTTCATTTAGTGAAGCGATCAAAGGCCTCGCCGCCCCTCCTTGAAAAGCAAATCGTCACTCGGTTGCTCTAGGTTTTGCTAGAGTCCGAACCAACAATCTGAATAGAAGCGGCGTATCCCCAGCTGATCACCTTCAGATAGGTAAAGTCGGTTTGCCAGAGCTGGTTTGGTCGTGTCGTCTTGTCGTGGAACTCATCTGCTGTTGACAGAACCACATAGGCCGGGCTGGTGATCAGGTCGTAAGACTTGAGGATGCGATAGACCGAAGCCTCTGACACAAAATACTTTTCCGTGTCGGTGAATTGCACGGCCAATTCGCGCGG
This sequence comes from Ruegeria sp. CDSA246, assembly GCF_059611225.1. NCBI lineage: Bacteria > Pseudomonadati > Pseudomonadota > Alphaproteobacteria > Rhodobacterales > Roseobacteraceae > Ruegeria > Ruegeria sp. CDSA246. Next base: position 582 of record NZ_JBXWPD010000038.1, read on the forward strand.
CGACAGATCGCTTTCCTTCAGAGCCAGGTCCTTGATCTTCTCGCGCACTGGCGTGGGAATACGGCTCCAGACCCGTGATGGCTTGGGACTACGATCCTCAAGCGCTTCAGGGCCACCCGACAGATACTGGTCATACCAGCGATAGAAGGTGGTCTTCGGGATGCCCAGCTTTTCCAAAGTGCGCTTGGTCGGGAGATGCGAACCTTCGACGAGGCGGATGATCTCCAGCTTTTCAGATGCGGGATATCTCATTCGTCGTCGTCCCCATCCGCGATCATGCTTTTTTTGAGCAACCGCAGTTCAAGAGCCTGTTCGGCAACCACTTCCTTCAGAGGCTGCAATGATCAACGCGGTTCCTAAACTTGGACAAAACTTAGCGACAGCGGTCGAGTTCATCCTCAAAAGCACACCTGGACAGACTGCGGAGAGGTAGTAAACCTTATATAAAGTGTTGTTTTTGAAAAAGTTTGTACGTTTTGACAAAGGCAGAAACGGCCGTTTTGACCCGGTGATTTCGATTCAAAGCGAGACAGTTCAAATTTCCCGCTTTCTAAGTCAATATTGACTCACCCAAAAAGCTGGCGAAAGAATTCTTCGTCTACGGCTTACAATTTAAATGAGATTTGCTCAAAGGATATAAATCGTGTTCAGAGCGTACATTTTTTTCCTAGTGCTCTTGTCAACTCAAGCTGCTCTCGGCCAGCAGTTTACTCTTTCCGGCAATGGTCTCTATAGCTGGTGTACTGGTGGTAATCCGGACGCATCTGAATGCTACACTAACTATTTAGAAGAAGACGGCGAAGGATCGCAAACGTGCTTAGACGCAGTTAGCGAAGAACGCTCCAGAATCAAGGCTCTGTGCAAGGGATACATTCAAGCAGCACACGATGTTGGTTCGGCTCAGGGGAAAGTCTGCATTAAAACAGAAGTCAAGCTCAATGATATGGCTAAGATATTTGTATTATTGGCTCCTTCCCTATTCGAAAGTGAGCCCAACATGAAGGAAGAGAGCGCCATACCGGCCACCGTCAAGGTTCTAACACGTGCATTTCCATGCGATTGAGAAAGCACCTCATCAGAACGAGTGAAGTTTCAGGGAGCAGGTTTCTTCCCACACATAGCCTGAATATGATACAAAATGATTGACTAAGTTGGCTCCCGTGACGCACGCTATACACGTGCGATTTCATTGAAGACAAAATGCTTCAACCACATCTGGAACAGCGCCGATCTTGATTGATTGGGAAAATCTGCTAACAATATTCTTTGTTACAAAAGCCCAGCCTCCAGCAGATTTTTTTGAAGGAGAGGGAACATTAAATTGATTAGAATATTTATTTTTTCATTTGTTCTAATGTTCGCAGCTTGCGATTCAGCCCAAGTCATTATGTCGCGAGCATATACAGAGAAAGGCTTACTTAACGTCAATAATGTACGGCTAGGGTATGTCTGGATTTGGGATCGATCATCCGAGCAGATACAACGCGTGGACATCATTTCTCCGCAACCTTCAAACAAGTTCTCCGATCAAACAGGCTTTGATACATCCGTGTCATTCGAGACAGGAGCCAAGTTTAACGGTAATGTGACGCTTACTGCAGCGGAAGTCAGCGCGCTTGAAGCCGAGGTATCAAGACGATCCGTTCTAAAGTCGGAAAACCTCAGAACGGAAGCCTTTCGCAGTCCCGTCCAAGGACTTATTGACGCCCTAAATGGCGACCCCGATAAGTTCATAGCATCCTTACAGCTCATGGATGTGATAAAGTCTAACGGCAAAAAACTGTATGTGGTCGCTGATGAAGTCGGGTTTTCTGAGTTTACCGAGCTGTCAGTGGACGGGCGAACCGCACTTGGTACCGAATTCGACGCTAGCAATGTGAAAGCGAATTTGAAATTCGAGGTCATTGATGCTGGGAAACTTGAATTTCGGGGGCGAGATGGCGGATTAGCCCCAACGTTTTTTCGATTTTCGATCATCAAGCCTACTTTAGGGGAAGACAATAATCCCAAATTTCGAACGGAAACAACAGCAGCGCTTTCCGAATTTCTTGAGCTCGTAAAGCAAGGAAAGTTCTAAAAGTAGCTTATTTTCAGTAACTTAGATGAACATCTTACATCGACACCACCTTAGAAAGGAATTGGAAAAAAGGAGTAGTACAAATGAAAATACGTTCGGCTTTCAGCGCGATATTTGGCGTGATGATGATTGTCTTAGTACAAGCCACGACCCCGCTCTATGCCCACGATAGTTTGGAAGCACCGCAAGACAACGCGGCGACAATAAACCTAGGCGGCTTCTTTGCCCGAATGGACACTACAATTGACTTGGACGCAGGCAACTATGCACCTGAGTTCATCGGACAAATTTTCGATATCGAGGATCTTGTCGAAGACACCCATCCTAGCGCAAAGCACTACGATGTCATCCTGCAGCCTGGCCACTATGGCCGAACAACGGGAGCGACAGGCGGCGGTGGTAAACTCGAGGATGGCACCCCTATCTATGAACAAGATTTGGTTGCGGAGATCGTAGCTCAAACAGCCAGCCGATTAATCGAACTTGAGTTGGACGTTGCCGTAATCCCTGCGGATAATTTTACGAAGCCGATGCGAGGTTACGTATTTTTGTCAGTTCACGCAGACGGAAGCGGAACGCCCTGTGCATCAGGACCAAGCCTTGGATACGATGATTCTTCCGACCTTCTGGGTATGCACTTGCTGGCCTACGCATTGGGAACTTCGCTTGGTGTCAACTATGCGGACTTTATGAATGACAATTTCACTACTAACCTCAGCAACTACTACGCCTTCAAGCACATGCGTACGAGCGTCTTTGAAGGCGTTTTAGAAATCGGGGAGCTTTCCTGTACAAAAACAGCTGCATCTAAGCCCAGCAATCGAAAAAAAATACCTGTCGACACCGTCTATGAACGACGTGCAGTTATCGCAGACAACCTAGCCTACGCACTTGATACCGCTGTTGCGATCGCAAAACTCTCCGGGCGATAAAATGAGCCGTTTGTTGAGGATTTCAGCAAGCTTGCTTCTAGCGAGCTTGCTTGGATTAAGCGAAGCACATGCGAGTAGCTGTCGTGCGGAAGAGCGCGCACGCGGGGAAATCGCCAATTTCTCCGCTATAGTGGACGCAGCTGAAATCGAGAAATTCAGTTTCGATCATGACAGCGTCGAACTCGCCCAGATAGGCAATTTTGGATATGTCGCATCGTCCGCACTATGGGAGAGGTGCCAAATTTATGTCTGCTGGGCGGAAACTTATGACTCTCATAGTCGAGACAAGCGTCTAGTCCGCAAGGCTTTAGAGAGTTCATGGGAATACTATTCACAGCTTGAACTAACAGGGTGGGACACTTGTCCAAGCGAAAATTTCGATGGCATAGGCATCACGATCAGCGAGGAGCGTCCAACTGTTGCAGGGCTAGGCACACTGGGGAGAGGCCGAAAAGATGCGGTTTCACTGAACCTGACACAATCGAGCCTAACGTGTCCAAACGGCGGAAAGCTATGCCCGCTACGTATTTTGCGGCTCGAGGCACAAGTCGTACACGAGTTTGGCCATGCTCTCGGTATCGTTCACGAACACATGCGACATGACAAGCACAAAGGTTGTAATCGCAAAGACGGCACAAGTGGCGATAAAGTTCTTACGCCTTATGATCCACATTCTGAGATGAATTACTGCAATGGTGCGAAGAGCTCAGGCAAGCTTAGCTACGGAGATGTGCTGACCATTGTACAACTCTTCGGCGCTCCAGATTGGATGAGGCAATGACATGAGGTTATCCATTATCTTTTTGACTGCAACTGCGCTTTCATTCGGATCATACGCTGGTGCATCCGCTCAGCAGCTTGCCGAAGGCGTCTTCCAAATATCAATAAAATATCCGAACGTTTGCAAAGGCAACAGAACAGTCACTGGTTCTGCTTTTCTGGTAGGGAAAACACGAAACCTCTTTGTCACAGCAGCGCATGTTTTTGACCCACCTGAGGGTTGTCCACCTGGTGGGATAAGTAAGGATGAAATTGAAATCTCTTTAAGACACAGGACGACGAACGGAGATGTGCGAAACCCAGAGTTCACAGCGATCGATCTTTTTGAACCACACCAAAAATTGTATGATATAGTTGCCTTTACGGTCGAAGGTGACCGCTATCCAGAACAGTCTATGGATTTTTGCACTAATCATACGCCTGAACCGACAAAAGCTTATACTGCCCACGGATTCGGGGTGGGTGAAGCTAAAAGGGTTCCAGTGCAGTTTGATAACCATGCAAAGAACGACACTTGGAGCGTGCGATCAGAGTTTACGCATGGTCACAGCGGCGGGCCTGTGATCGATGATGATACCGGATTCGTGGTTGGTATCGTACAAGGGGGCAACCCTAACACAACAATACAGAGACGTGTGGTGCCCTTGTCCGCAATAAACGGACTCCTTCGAAACGACTTCCCCCAAGTCTTTGCCGAAAGATGCAGAAGCCGTGATGCTCCAGTTGTGTTTGCGATCGGTGGAGATATCCATGGCGAACAACTTCGTAAGAATATGACGTCTGCAATTGCTGGGGCCAAAAATAAGCTGAACAGCAGGTATGCGCGCGCCTATGCCGGATCCATCGTAGATGTCCTAGAACATCATGATACTGGGCAACATGATTTGCTCCAGATATGGAAAGACGACAAAATTTCTTTCATCGTTGGCCTTTTTGAGTCCGAGCCAGATCGTGACAACTTATTCGATGGGTTTGGCTTCTACTTCGTTGGAAATGCAAAAGAAAGTTACAATTTGGTCGACCCTGATCACGTCGCATATGATCCTACCAGCCACTCTGGCTATATCATCGAGTTTGACGACTTCGAGAAATATATCGAATTCGACCCAATGGCCGAAGAATCTATCCACATAGCGAATGACAAATTCAAGACTCAGCTAGCGAGTTTTCTTGGTGCACATGGTGTCGATCTTTGGTGGGAGGCTCTTCCAGTAGACGATCATCTGAAGCGCAATGACGAACTCAAAAAGGAGATCAAGAGCCAGTTAGCCCGTCGTGCGACTAGCTTCTTGAAGCTTGAACCAAAGGTTGTGCAGACTGACTTTTCAAGGTCGCTGTTCGACTTTGCCAGAAGATTTACGGTACAGGGTTAATTCACATGCTGAGAGCACATGCAATCCTGACAGCTACGACCATCTGCACATACTTCGCGATTTTTACACAGATTAACTATGCCCAAGCTCTTGAGCGATCAAAAACTGAGACCAGAGACTACGCGAACTATTTGGCACAAATTGGTATGGCTTTTCTACCTTTTGAAGCCAACGAAAAAAAGCTACGCACTGAGCTTCCAGTGTTCATAAAATACCACATTATGAGCCCAAAGTTCGGTGGTGAGGTCGGCTCCCGAAGCTTTGAACGAGTTAGTGATGAAAGCATTGTTCAAGCTAGGGAGCGTCTTGGCAAGTTTACAGAGCATACAGCGGCAACGGAGCCAAATTTGCGCGCGCTAGGCCGCGCCACGCTGCCGGTTCTTGAAATCGGCTTTGAGCAAGATGAGAATTCCACCTCTATTTCAGCGCCGAATTCTGTCGGTGTTGCTCGAGCAAACGCAATGCAAGGTGTAGTAACCGGCCAAGTCCGTGACGTTTTTTACAATGACGCACTAGGCGGATATGCGGTTTCGCTCACATATGAGCACACAGGAAGCTATCCCGACTACCGACAAGACCGTTTGGAAGACTGGATAGTCACGACAGCGCATGACGGGGTCGCCGTTGCAGAATTTCCGCGCCAGAAGGTTGTGCTCCCGCCCTTTTACATTCCCATCGAAGCGCCGATGCAATTTTGTGTTCGAGCAAAGTCCTCTGGACAGTGCTCCCAGAGGCCTGCGGGCTTGCTGCTTAAGCTGACGGATAGCTCACGACCAGACAGAATTGTCGCAAGCAATTTTTCGAAGACTGACGAGTATGCGATTGAGTTTCCTGCCGAAGTAGCAAATAGCCAAGAGTTCGAGCTATCCATCCAGTTCTTGCGGACAGTTCTAAACTATCACAAGGGTGACTGGCACAAGGTAGAGAAATTTGGGAGCCGCGCTCTAGAACTCGAACCGGACGCTGACCTCGAGATAAATACCCTTCTGATGGTTGGTGCAGCAAAGTATCGTATAGGAGAGCGAGGGTGGGATGAGATTAATCACGCCTATAAAATCGACCCTTACTCTTCGACCGTACAGAGTTTCGTTCGCGTTGCGTTGGAGGTTGATCTGAAATCACAACTCATTTCCGAGAAGGACTACAAAACCGGGCTGGAAGACTTGGAGAAGTGGTGAAGAACTTTTTAAAATCCAAATTATACGGAAAACGGCGCTCTGTCATTTTGCTGCCCATCACAACTACGGGCTTACTGATTTTTGTGTTAAGCTCTTTTCCAGCCCAATCACAGCAAACACATATCTGTGACTACGATCCATCGGTAAATTATCCGCCAAGACTCCTGATCAATGCGCAACAACGAATGAAGGATCGCATTAGAACAACACTGCCGGAACAGTACGAAAAAATGCGTGCGCGTTTCGCTGATGAGCTTTTGTTTGGCAAACCACTCAAAAAAGACACCGTAGAAGCAATTCAGCTTTACCTCGGCTATGATCAGTTGGACGGATGCGTAACGCACCAGCTCATTCGCGACTTCTTAGAGTGAGCGCCTATGGCACGGGCTTAATCTAGGTGAATCTTCTGATTTCGAAGCTTAGGATCAGGACGCATTGCCTGTAGATGACGAGCACTTGGGGCGACACTAAAACGGGAGAGCTACGATTTCAACCTAAGGAGGGATTACTCTGATGTCACTATCTTTTAGGGCGATGGCTTTTTCGGCTTGTTTAGTATCCATCAATGTTCTTGCTGCAACCGGTCAAGAGTCTTTCGAGTTACCGACAAACTGGTCCGAAATGGAAATCGAAGCCAAGTGGGAGATTACTGCGGAACAGTACAATGAGTTGGCAAACGCATTTGCTGACAGCAATAGCTGGTCAGGGTTTCAGATGAACGTTCGATGGGGCGGCGTCTCAAGAAAGTTCATAGACGTATACTACGATTCCGCCACGAAGTCGTTGAGCCGTGACCTTCATTCGCTTCGGCACAGAACCCGCTTCCAATCGATCCCACGTGCCGCAGACAACAGCCCAGCGAGCCTTGATGCGGCGAATTGGCAAGAGGACTGGCAGCGGGTGCAATACAAATCGACACCGTGCAATATTGGAGCGGCTTGGTTCCGTGTTGAAACGGGAGATTGTCGAATCACGGATTCCGATGGAGACGGGCTCTGTCTTTTGGACCACCCTCTCACCGTTCTGTCTATTTTTGGTGGAAATTTTCCAGCACACGAAGGAATTTCTATGCTTTCACAAGACCATCCGGACTTTCTTCTCTCTAACCTCCAACCGATCCTGCATGTGTTTGACTATCGATATCGCGTACTTTTCGAAAGCGATGATAGGGCTGTCTATGAATTGTCCTTGGACCGAGTCACGAGTACGGACCTTATCGCGGGCGGCACCACGCATTCGTTTGAAGCTGAGCTTGAGATCGTGGCAAGTGATCGAACGGCACAACAGGTTATAGATCTCATTAAACTTGCCCAACAAATCCAAGAGGAATTTAATTTGACGCCATCGACGCTTAGCAAAGGGGGGCTCACCGTTCTACAATGTGAGTGACCCTCGGTCAACAAGTCTGCAACTTTGCGCAGAAGTTATTGCGGTCTCCGTTTGACGCCCGACGCACATCAACGCCCGCGCTTTGGACCTCCTTCGTCGTTGTCCAGAACGCAAGGCTATGATGTCATTGTGCAAGCACGGCATGTTGGTCGAAGTTCCGGTGCCACTGTTACAGCTGGAAGACATATAAACGAGCAGCAAAGTCTCGAAAAACTGAGACTTGAAGTGGATTCGGCGACCACCTTACGCCCTGAAATCGACATTGGTGCGAGGTGCATCATCCGGTAAAGTGGGCCCCGAGCCGTCATTCGCCGCACTTTTTCCAAACGGCGGCTTTCGATGGCTAGATGATTTTTTGCGCTTGCTTCCAATAGAAGAGCGAAACTAACACTACCATGATGACGTCATCGCGCTTTGTTGACCAAAAACACAGTGCATCAACTTTTTTGCAGTGTCCGTCGTCAGGGATTTTGGGACAGATGGCGCTCTGATCTAAGAGAGGATGTGGCTCATCTGGTTGGTTTGAT
>NZ_JBXWPD010000039.1:0-7265 GCF_059611225.1 Ruegeria sp. CDSA246
GACTTCGGAGAGAACCAAGACCCCGGCGGACAACAAATCCAACGCCCTTGACAATACCGCGATCAGAGAACCGCTTCGAGCCCAAAGCGGAAGTGCTCCATCTCTGAACCAAGCAGGCGCAACAAACTATTCGCCGAAGTCACCAGCTGCGTCGCAGAAAGAAAAGCGGCCATTCATTCAAAGCGCAGCGAACTTTGGTACGTCGATGTCTGAGTTGCGGACTTTCCCGACCTTCGGCTGAAATGCTCCAGAAGCCGCATCCGGCCCATTGCAGTCATTCGTCGTGAAAGTTCTCGCCGCATTGCGGCTCCACCGATCCAGCCATTCGCTGCGCCGCCAAAGTGATCGTGCAACTCAAAGTCCGATGGTCATGATTGTCCTATTCGCTTGGCATTTAACCTTTTGCGTACCAGCCGTTGTCAACATAGGTTGCATTGCCGTTCACAAAGCTGGCCTCATCAGATGCAAGAAAAACCACCGCCGCGGCCACTTCCTCTGGATAGCAAATGCGTCCCTGCGTTGCCGCCATCCCAGAGTCTTCCCATTCCTGTCCGGCGGCGTCCAACTCTGCTATTTCCTTGAGGCCATGCGCCGTTTCAACAAACCCAGGGCAGACCGCGTTACACCGGATGCCCGCATCGCGATATTCGGTTGAGATCGTGCGCGCCAGTTGAAGAACCGCGCCTTTTGACATGCAGTAGACTGACTCCAACGCATAGCCCAGTTCAGCCGCAATAGACGAAGTAATCACGATTGAGCCGCCGCCATTTGCGCTCATGTCCTGAACCGCACGACGGCAGGTCAGAAAGGCCGATTTCACGTTTACATCCATCAACCAGTCATATTCTTCTTCGCTGGTTTCATGCATCGCTTTGACGATGATGGTTCCTGCGTGATTGAACAGGACATTATAGGATCCAAAGGCTTCAAGGGCAGCGTCAAAGGCAGCATTGATCTCGGCGTCCTTGGTGACATCAGCATGAAAAAATGCCGCCTCACCACCTGTGTCGCGGATCATGTCGACTGTTTTCCGACCCTCTTCATTCTTGATATCAAAGATGCTGACCTTGGCACCTTCTTCGGCAAACATCAGCGCGGTGGCCCGCCCCATTCCAGTGGCTCCCCCTGTAATCACGGCAACTTTTCCCGCGAGGCGGCCATTGGGTGTCTTGAGGCTATTGGTCATATTGGTGCTCCGTACAGAAGTTCAGATGCATTCTCCGCCATCGATGACCAGCGCATGGCCCGTCATAAAGGTGGACATGTCGGAGGCCAGAAACAGGATTGAATCGGCCATTTCTTCGGTCGTGCCCCAGCGTCCCATCGGAATGGTTTCAGACACGTAGTTTTCTAGCTTTTCGCGCCCGCCCATTTGCACTTCGAAACCGGCGTTAAACGGCGTGTCGATAAAACCCGGACACAGGGCGTTAAAACGAACATTGTGTTTGGCATAATCTGCGGCCATCTGACGGGTCATGGCGACCACTGCATGCTTGGTAGTGGCATAGGCAATCATTTCGCGGTCGTATTGCACACCCGAGTTTGACGAAGTGATGATTACACTGCCACCTCCCTGCTCGCGCATGGGACCCACCGCAGCGCGAGCCGCGATAAAATGCGACCGCACGTTCAATCGCCAGGACATGTCCAAACCTTCAACGGGCACCTGCTCAAGGTTGCCTTCAACCTGATAGCCAGCGTGAGAGTGCAGGACATCAAGGCGCCCGTAAGCTTTGACGACTCTGTCGACCTCGGCTTTGACTGCCTGATCGTCGGTGACATCTAGCCCTCTCGAGGCCGCCACCAGCCCCTCGCCATGTAAGTCTTCGACCACATGCGCAGCCTTGTCGGCGTCCAGATCTGTCACAATAACTTTGGCGCCATGACGGGCCATGGCCATTGCCCCTGCCCGGCCAATTCCTGATCCGGCGCCTGTCACCAGAACAACCTTGCCGCCGAGTATCGGAAAAGGTCGGGCCTTAAGAGATTTTTCTGCAAGGGTCATCGGGACTTTTTACCTCCGCGTTGCAGCAACAACTGGGCGGTAATCAGCAGTAACAGAGACACGCCCATCACCATCGTTCCAATCGCGTTGATTTCAGGTGTCACACCGCGTCGGATGGATGAGAACACATAGATCGGCAGCGTCGTTTCTGAGCCCGCCACAAAGAACGCGATGATGAAGTCGTCGAAGCTAAAGGTGAAGCTCAGCAAAAAACCCGCCAGGATGGCCGGAAAGATCATCGGCAATGTCACCTGTCGGAACGTTCCCATCGGCGTGGCGTAGAGATCCGAAGAGGCCTCGGTCAGCGCGCGATCCATCCCCGCGAGCCGTGCCCGTACGATAATTACCACAAGCGCCATCAGGAACATCGTGTGGGCGGCGATCAGCGAGCCGATGCCCATGCGCAGCTTTGGCGGCTTGAACCCGTCCGGCCAAATCGCCGCAATCAGCGGGTTCAGTTGGTCAAATACGGTGACCAGCCCGATCAAAGTGGCGATCCCAATTACAATGCCGGGGATCATCACCGCAACATAGATCAGCAGATCAAAGGTAGCTCGCACGGGACCACGAATGCCCTGCAGGGCGACGGCGGCCATGGTGCCAAAGACGCTGGCAAACAGCGCCGAACAAAATGCCACGATCAGGCTGGTTTCCAGCGCGTCCATCACGAACGGATTGGACAGCGCCTTGCCATACCATTTGGTTGAGAACCCCTGAAGCTGGCTCGCGTGTCGACCGGCGTTAAAGCTGAACAGGGCGATGACACCGATAGGAATGTAGAGAAAAAGGTAAACGCAGATTGCATACAGTCTCATCGCATAGCCTCACATAATCGATACGTCTTCACGGCTTGCGCCGAGGCGGCTAATCAGCCGCATGTAGATCGTGACGGTAATCAGCATGACGACCACAAGGGTGACAGCAACCGCCGACCCATAGGCCCAGTTGCGTGACTGCAGGAACAGGTCGACCAGTGCATTGCCAACAAAGAACACTTTGCCACCGCCCAGCAGAGCCGGGATCAGGTATTCGCCCATCAACAGGATAAAGACGAGCATGCAACCAGTCGCAATGCCGGGCACCGAAAGCGGGAGCGTGATCTGAAGAAAGGTCTTCCACGGCTTTGCGCCCAGATCAGACGACGCCTCGAGCAGGCGTTTGTCGAGTTTGTCGAGGCTGACATAGATTGGGAACACCATCAGCGGTAGATACCCATAGATAATCCCAACCAGCACCGCAAACGGCGTGTTGATTAGGCGTAGTCCCTCAATTCCGACCCATTCGAACAAGGCAGGTATCCCGCGTCCACCCAGCAGGAAAATCCAAGCGTAACTGCGGATCAGGATCGACGTCCAGAATGGCACGATCACCAGAACCAACAGGATGGTTTTCCACCTCGGAGTCGTTTTGACAGCGAGAAAGTAAGCCAGGGGATAGGCGATAAGCAGCGCCGCCATGGTTCCTAACGGCGCCAACGTCATCGTATTTTTGAACGCTGCCCAGCGTGCAGGAAGGTTGGTGTATTGTTCCAAAGTGAGAGCGAGCTCAACGCCACCTGACGAGGCTCGCTCTCCAAAGCTAAAGATGAAGACAACTGTTAACGGAATGATCAGCATCACGAGGAACCAAGTTCCCGCAGGTGCCAACAACAACCAGTTGCGTGTTCTATTCGTCATGTTGTCTTCACCTTAGTTCAGATCAGGCCGACTTGAACCGAGCCATCAGCTCGGCGCGGTTCGGATCGGTCAGAGTGACTGCGGCCCCGAATTCCAGTGGGCTCAAAAGCTCCTGAGCCGGGAAGATGATCGGATCATTCTTCAACTCTTCGGGCAGTTGATCATATGTTCGGGAATCTGCCGTCGGATAGCCGTGCGCCAGCACTTCTTTGACGTTAACATTCGGATCCAGCATGAAGTTGATCAACGCATAGGCCGCTGCCTTGCGCTCGGAGCTTTTGGGGATCGCCCAGTAATCGCTCCAGATTTCGCCGCCCTCTTTGCCAAGCACATAGGCGATCTCGGGTATGTCGGTGTTCAGCTGCTTGCCGTCGCCGGACCAGCAGATGGTCAACCAGGCATCCCCATTACGCATACCCGGCTGATAGTCCGACGTAATGGCAAACAGATGTGGCTTCACGTCAATCAGCAGTTTCTCGGCATCGGCCAGCTCTTTCTCGTCAACCGAATTGAACGAATAGCCAAAGGCGTTCAGGGCGCTGCCAATCGTGGTCAGCTGATAGTCGTGCACGATGGTACGACCCGAGAACTTGCCCATGGTGATATCAAAGAACTCTCGCCATGATGAAATCGCATTTCCACCATTGTGCTTAGTGTTGACGGCCATGCCGGTCGATCCCCAGTTCTTGGGAACACCATAGAGCTTACCGTTGACTGAACCTGCCTCGGCGTAGCGCGCATCAAAGGCCGACGCATCATAGTTCGGCAACATCGACGTATCCAACGGTTCGATCAGATCCTCTTTGACGTAATCTTCAAACGTGTAGTTGGTGGGCACATAGACATCCCAACCGGTGGCACCGGCCTGCAACTTGGCTAGCATTTCTTCGTTCGAGCCAAAGACGTTGACCTGCACATGTGCGCCGGTCGCCTCAGTAAAGGCGTCAAAGTTGGCCAGATCATGATAGTTCGGCCATGTAGCCAGAACCACGCGATCACCAATATCGCCAGCATATGCAGGTTGTGGGCGCAAACCGGGCACCGAGGCCCCCATCACAGCCGCTGCCGCACCAAGGCCGGTTACATTCAGGAAATGGCGCCGCGTGATTGAGCCTTTCCGGTAGCTTTCCAGCTTCTCCATGAACTCCTTCTTGGAGATATGGTCGATGGTCTTTGTCATTTTCTTTACTCCCTTTTGCATGGTTGTTGTGGACGTCGTTAATTTCGGTCGAGAATGAGCGCCGCCGATGTCTCCCACGAGACCAGGGCTTTGTCGCGGACGGCAAAAGCACCTTCGCTAAGGTCCGCCTGACGCGGAGCGAGTACGAGGAAGTCACCAAGGGTTTCGTGCGTCACCAGGTATTCAGTGTGTTCGCCAAGAAAAATTCGGTTGTGGACTTCGACCTCAAGACCTTTGCCCTGACGGCGCAGTTTCATTTGTTCAGGGCGCACGCTAACGCACACCTCCTGCCCGTCGACAAGACCATCACCGGGCATGCCCTGTATCCGCATTCCATTGTCCAGAAGCACCTCAGACAAGCCGTCCGTCGAACGCTGAAGTTTGCCATTAAAGAAGTTGGACGTGCCTACAAAATCAGCGACATAGCGAGAATTTGGGCGATCATACAACTCTTGCGGGCTACCGATCTGCACAATTCTGCCGTCCCGCATGATGCAAATGCGATCGCTCATCGATAGTGCCTCTTCCTGGTCGTGTGTCACCAGTACAAAGGTGATACCCAACTGGCGTTGCAGATCCTGCAGTTCGATCTGCATCTCCTTACGCAACTTGCGATCAAGCGCGGCCATGGGTTCGTCCAGCAACAGGAGTTTGGGCTCATTGATGATAGCGCGGGCCAGGGCCACGCGCTGTTGCTGGCCGCCTGACATCTCCCAGATCTTGCGATCCTCAAAGCCTGCCAGTTGCACCACATCAAGGGCTTTGCTCACCCGTTCCGAAATCTCTGCCTTTGGTATGCGCGGGCGGATCTGGCGTAACCCGTACCCGATATTTTGCGCCACGGTCATATGTGGGAACAATGCATATTGCTGAAACACCATGTTCACCGGACGGTGGTGCGCTTCGAGCGTGTTCACCACCTTTCCATCCAGCAACACATCCCCTTCGGTGGGGGTTTCGAAACCTGCCAGCATCCTCAAAGCTGTTGTCTTGCCGCATCCGGACGGGCCTAGAAAGGAAAGGAACTCGCCCTCGGCAATCGAAAGGTTCAAATCACTGGCGGCCAACACTTCGCCAAAGCGCTTTGTCACTCCACGCAGTTCTGCGATCGGTTTTTTGCCAGCTGGCTCAACCTCGCCAACATATCCCCCGTTTTCCATTTATTTCTATCTTTTTCCGATTTGTTGACTACTATCTATATTGGAAAAACTGTAAGAAAAACTTGTTTCAGTGTATATACCATGTTTTTAGTATATCAATCTGAATAGCAGGGCGCGGAGGAGGATCATGAAAGCTTTGTACGAAGCAACCGGCACGCTCATTGACGCTATCGGCTCAGAGAGCTTTGCACAAACCTTGTCTGATACGCTGAGGCAGATCACCCCGTTCGATTACACTGTTGTATTTGGATATTTTGGCCAAGCCCGCCCTTTGGATTTGTATGACGATTTCCCAAAAAATAAGCGCAAGGTCTTTGTTGAGGACTATCAGGAAGGCCCATACTTGCTTGACCCATTTTATCTTGTTTGCGAGACCGATTTCGTTCCCGGACTGCATCGAATTCGCGATCTGGCACCGGACAGGTTTTTTCAGGGCGAATACTATCGCAGCTATTATGCCCGAACCGGGCTTGCGGAAGAAATGGGCTTTGTGATCCGGCTTCCTGAATCCGCCAGTGTGGTTGTTTCCGTGATGCGTGAGCAAAAGGCTTTTTCAGCCAAGGATTTCCGACAACTCAATGAGTTTTGGCCCATTGTGCAGGCGACATGCAAAAGACACTGGGACGATCTTGCCAACCGGTTTGGATCTGTTGAAGGCGAGGTAGCAGATGATGATCTTTATCAAAGCGTGGCCCTTGCTTTTACCAATTTCGGACAGGGTGCCCTGACACCAAGAGAACGCCAGGTCGTCGAATACACGCTCAAAGGTCATTCCGCAGACGCTGTGGGGCGCATCCTCGAAATTTCCCCCGGCACTGTGCGTATCCACCGAAGGAATGTTTATTCAAAACTGCAGATCCGATCTCAAGGTGAGTTGTTTTCGAAGTTCATAGATGAATTGGTTTCGGGCGGACACTCATCGTTGTCGTCCAAATCACTGAACGCTAACTGAAGCCGATCGCCTTGGAGCGTACTTGCTCCAACTTCTTTTCACGAACGGTGAAGGCGAGGCAGAGCCCCTGCAAAACATAAAAACGTCTGAGTGTTCTGTGGGGTGTGAAGAAAGCATGCTCCATATTCGAACGGGACGCCTCCTGAGGCCTCATTCATCCATCTCGAGTGACCGCTTTTCTATTTTGGCTTGCATTTCATGCGCCTGCAGCGAATGACATGGTGTGATCGCGGTGGTCGCTCTCCTTGGGCAAACGAGGCCTGATATTATCAGCCTCACCAATCAAAAGCCG
>NZ_JBXWPD010000040.1:2500-6021 GCF_059611225.1 Ruegeria sp. CDSA246
TCCAAGTCTAATATACTAACCCGAGCGACCTGCGTTGATCAGCTGCACGGCTGAGAGACCATATGGGGTTGCTCATTTGTCCTCGTCCAAGTGGCGGGGGCGGGAAATGTATGTTTTTGGTTCAGAAGAACAGATGACCTTTAGTTACCAGCTGGGTCATCGTGATTGATTTGATTACTGGCGCAGCTTCGGTTGTGTGCGGTCAAACGCACTCAAGTAGCCGAATAGGCGGTAGTGCAAATATCAAGTCTTTCTTTTTCTGGATCAAATCAAGCGCGAGAAGGGCGTTTGGTGAATGCCTTGGCAGCAAGAGGCGATGAAAGACGTGATACTCTGCGATAAGCCATGGGGAGCTGAGAATAAGCTTTGATCCATGGATTTCTGAATGGGGCAACCCACTTGAAAGCTCTCTATTGTTATCCTCTGGATGATCAATAGGTGGCTTAATCAAGTATTTATGACCTGAATACATAGGGTTATAAAGGCAAACCCGGGGAACTGAAACATCTAAGTACCCGGAGGAAAGGAAATCAATTGATACTCCCCTAGTAGCGGCGAGCGAACGGGGACCAGCCGAGCCAGATGAGTGAGAAGAACATGTTGGGAAGCATGGCCATAGCGGGTGACAGCCCCGTATTCTAAGCTCTGATGGACGTATTAAGTAGGGCGGAACACGTGAAATTCTGTCTGAAGATCGGAGGACCACCTTCGAAGGCTAAGTACTCCTTGCTGACCGATAGTGAACCAGTACCGTGAGGGAAAGGTGAAAAGCACCCCGACGAGGGGAGTGAAACAGTACCTGAAACCGAACGCCTACAATCAGTCGGAGGCTCCTTGCGAGCTGACGGCGTACCTTTTGTATAATGGGTCATCGACTTGGTCTCACGAGCAAGCTTAAGCCGTTAGGTGTAGGCGTAGCGAAAGCGAGTCTTAATAGGGCGCATGAGTTCGTGGGATCAGACCCGAAACCGAGTGATCTAGGCATGGCCAGGTTGAAGGTAAGGTAACACTTACTGGAGGACCGAACCCACATCCGTTGAAAAGGATCGGGATGAGCTGTGCCTAGGGGTGAAAGGCCAATCAAACTCGGAGATAGCTGGTTCTCTGCGAAATCTATTTAGGTAGAGCGTCATCCGAATACCCCGGGGGGTAGAGCACTGGATGGGTAATGGGGCCCCACAGGCTTACTGATCCTAACCAAACTCCGAATACCCGGGAGTACTAGATGGCAGACACACTGCGGATGCTAACGTCCGTAGTGGAGAGGGAAACAACCCTGACCTACGACTAAGGCCCCCAATTCATGGCTAAGTGGGAAAGCAGGTGGGACGACCAAAACAACCAGGAGGTTGGCTTAGAAGCAGCCATCCTTTAAAGATAGCGTAACAGCTCACTGGTCTAAATAAGTTGTCCTGCGGCGAAGATGTAACGGGGCTCAAGCCATGAGCCGAAGTCTAGGGATGCGTAAGCATCGGTAGCAGAGCGTAGTGTGACATAGTCTCATTCCTCCTTCATGCCTTCGGGCAGATTGGAGGAGAGAGGCTTTCGATGAAGCGGGCGCGTGAGCGATCCCGTGGAGAGATCACTAGTGAGAATGATGACATGAGTAGCGACAAAGAGTGTGAGAGACACTCTCGCCGAAAGTCCAAGGGTTCCTGCTTAAAGCTAATCTGAGCAGGGTAAGCCGGCCCCTAAGCCGAGGCCGAAAGGCGTAGGCGATGGGAACTAGGTTAATATTCCTAGGCCGTGGAGTGGTGACGGATCTCAGGTGTAGTTCATCCTTATCGGATTGAATGGGCTGCTGAGAGGTTCCTGGAAATAGCCCTCCTATAAGACCGTACCCTAAACCGACACAGGTGGACTGGTAGAGCATACCAAGGCGCTTGAGAGAACGATGTTGAAGGAACTCGGCAAAATACCTCCGTAAGTTCGCGAGAAGGAGGCCCGGTTCCTAGGCAACTAGGGGCTGGGGGCACAAACCAGGGGGTGGCGACTGTTTATTAAAAACACAGGGCTCTGCGAAGTCGCAAGACGACGTATAGGGTCTGACGCCTGCCCGGTGCCTGAAGGTTAAAAGGAGAGGTGAGAGCCTTGAATTGAAGCCCAGGTAAACGGCGGCCGTAACTATAACGGTCCTAAGGTAGCGAAATTCCTTGTCGGGTAAGTTCCGACCTGCACGAATGGCGTAACGACTTCCCCGCTGTCTCCAACATCGACTCAGCGAAATTGAATTGCCTGTCAAGATGCAGGCTTCCCGCGGTTAGACGGAAAGACCCCGTGCACCTTTACTACAGCTTCGCACTGGCATCAGGATTGTGATGTGCAGGATAGGTGGTAGGCTTTGAAGCAGGAACGCAAGTCCCTGTGGAGCCTCCCTTGAGATACCACCCTTCGCACTCTTGATGTCTAACCGCGGTCCGTTATCCGGATCCGGGACCCTGCGTGGCGGGTAGTTTGACTGGGGCGGTCGCCTCCTAAAGCGTAACGGAGGCGCGCGAAGGTTGGCTCAGAGCGGTCGGAAATCGCTCGTTGAGTGCAATGGCAGAAGCCAGCCTGACTGCGAGACTGACAAGTCGAGCAGAGTCGAAAGACGGCCATAGTGATCCGGTGGTCCCGAGTGGAAGGGCCATCGCTCAACGGATAAAAGGTACGCCGGGGATAACAGGCTGATACTGCCCAAGAGTCCATATCGACGGCAGTGTTTGGCACCTCGATGTCGGCTCATCTCATCCTGGGGCTGGAGCAGGTCCCAAGGGTACGGCTGTTCGCCGTTTAAAGAGGTACGTGAGCTGGGTTTAGAACGTCGTGAGACAGTTCGGTCCCTATCTGCCGTGGGTGTAGGAGACTTGAGAGGAGTTGCCCCTAGTACGAGAGGACCGGGGTGAACGATCCACTGGTGGACCAGTTGTCGTGCCAACGGCAGTGCTGGGTAGCTATGATCGGACAGGATAACCGCTGAAGGCATCTAAGCGGGAAGCCCCCCTCAAAACAAGGTCTCCCTGAGGGCCGTGGAAGACCACCACGTCAATAGGCCGGAGATGTAAGCGCAGTAATGCGTTCAGTTGACCGGTACTAATCGCCCGATAGGCTTGATTTGATCCAGTAATGGAAAGACAAATCAAAAACATACACCTCAGTAAACATGGATAACTTCGCAGCAAAACGCTGCGGTGTTGATTGACATAACTACCGAGTGGCAACGCGCATTTGCATGCAAATACGCTGCCTGCCACCCGTCGCTTTTGCTCCGCAAAAGCCGACGTGGGGATTTTCCTCGGTTTGGTGGTCATAGCGCAAGTGAAACACCCGGTCCCATCCCGAACCCGGAAGTTAAGCACTGCCGCGCCAATGGTACTTGGGCTTAAGCCCCGGGAGAGTAGGTCACCGCCAAACCTAGAAAAATCCCAAAATCTCTCTAACGATATCGCACTTATTCGACCCTGTCGCGGGATGGAGCAGCCCGGTAGCTCGTCAGGCTCATAAC
Organism: Ruegeria sp. CDSA246; assembly: GCF_059611225.1. NCBI lineage: Bacteria > Pseudomonadati > Pseudomonadota > Alphaproteobacteria > Rhodobacterales > Roseobacteraceae > Ruegeria > Ruegeria sp. CDSA246. The sequence goes on from NZ_JBXWPD010000040.1 coordinate 5,985, forward strand.
CTGAAGGTCGTAGGTTCAAATCCTACTCCCGCAACCA
>NZ_JBXWPD010000041.1:0-5426 GCF_059611225.1 Ruegeria sp. CDSA246
AATCAAACCAACCAGATGAGCCACATCCTCTCTTAGATCAGAGCGCCATCTGTCCCAAAATCCCTGACGACGGACACCTGAATTCAGGCGATGAAATATCTCGTAGAGTATTCTGTCATCTTCCCAACATCGTATTACCGCTGTTCTTTGAGTTGGTTGAGGAGTTCAAATCGCCAATCGTCGTTTTGTTCGACTTCTTCCCAAGTCTGACCCTCAAGATCAGACAGGACTCGTAGGTTTTTTAGCCGGAACTTTTGCCCACTAGGAAATTTCCCATCTATGAACTCTTTTATGGTCAGCAGTCTTTGTTTGCCGTCCAATACCAAAAAAGGACTTACTGCTGCCACCACTGGCCGAAAGCAAAATCTGTGGAATGGGAATTCCGAGAAAGAGAGACTCGATAAAGCTAATTTTAGCCTTGGGGGACCATACATTACGCCGTTGAAACTCGGGGGATAAATTAATTTGACTGCCTATTTGTCGGCACAGCGTCTCGATGGTCCAGTCGGTCGGCGAGATCAGAAGTGATGCGAACTCCGCAGCCGTAACATTGGAACTCTCCCCTTCTTCGGTTGGCTCCAAATCCTCAAACGGTTCGTCTCTGTCTTGGTAAGCCAAACTGATCTCATGCATACTTTTGGCCACCCTACTTCCAATTTGTTGGCAGTCAATCAATCGACTCTGGTTGCGGTCTCGTCGAGACCAATCGAATGTCAGCTTAGGGGCCCTAGCGGCCGGCTGCACGAGCGGCATCCAAGCGACGTTGCAACGACGGCTTAGGGCTCAAAATCCTTGTTCAGTCTCACTGCAGAGAAAGTCGGCAGCGAGCCCTTAGTAACGAATGCTGCACTCGGAACCAATGTCAGTTACCGGGTCAGTGTGCTTTACGTCGGGTGGGATTGGGCGGCAGTGATATGCAAGCGCTATATTACGTATAGAAAGTCGTCGACCCGTGCTAAGGTCAAGCCTCCACAAGGAACTAATCTATGTACCGTGTCCGACTTTTTGCCACTCGCCACGCACGCACATTTGAATGGATCTACAAGCGTGTCGAGCAGGTCATGGTGGCGCTGGACCCCCTTATCGCAAAAATTGGCTACAACCGTGTCGAGCGCCCGATTGCCCTTATCGAGAAGGGAGTGAAGACACTTCTTTTCGATTGCAAAATGTGCGGCCAATGCGTGTTGTCCTCAACCGGCATGTCCTGTCCGATGAACTGCCCCAAACAGCTGCGCAATGGCCCCTGTGGCGGGGTGCGGCAGGGAGGGTATTGCGAGGTGAAGCCTGAAATGAAGTGCGTTTGGGCGCTGGGCTGGGACGGGGCCAGCCACATGAAAGACGGGGCCGCGAAGATCAGGGAGGTTTTGCCACCTGTCGATCGTAGTCTGCAAGGCTCTTCCTCGTGGTTGCGCGTAAGCCGCGAAATGGCGACACTGAACCGGGAAAAACGGGATGCGGCCCGCATGGCCCTTGCTGACGCCTTTCCAGAGGCACGATTGCAGGAACCAAGCTCGGCTCCTCTGGCAGACGAGCCACCCAAGGCCACGACCTCGGGGCGCGGCACATGAGCGATACCTCACCCATCGAAAACACCCTGCTGCCCTATGCCAAGCCGCCTGAGGGTCATGTCTCTCACAGTCGGCTTGAGCGTGTTTTGCGCTCGGGCCGCTTTGCCGTGACGGCTGAATTGAACCCGCCCGACAGCGCCAATGCGGCGGATGTTTTTGATGCGGCCCAGCCCTTGGGAGAGGTCGCGGATGCGATCAATGCCACCGACGCATCGGGGGCCAATTGCCATATGTCCTCCATCGGCATTTGCGCTCTGCTGACCCGCGCGGGCTATTCTCCGGTTTACCAGATTTCCTGCCGCGACCGGAACCGCATCGCCATTCAGGGCGATGTTTTGGGGGCAGCCGCGCTGGGTGTCAGTAACGTGCTTTGCTTGACGGGCGATGGCGTGGGCGTGGGCGATCAGCCCGGCGCGAAACCGGTGTTCGATTTTGATAGCCTCAACCTGCTGCGCACCCTGCGCACAATGCGCGACGAAGGTGTGTTTCTGTCGGGACGAAAACTGTCCAGCCCACCGCAGCTGTTCCTCGGGGCGGCAGAAAACCCGTGCATCCCACCTTATGAGTGGCGCGCGGACCGCCTGACCAAAAAGGTCGAGGCCGGGGCCGATTTCATCCAGACCAACTATATTTTTGACATTCCCCTCTTTGAGGCATTCATGGAGCGGGTGCGTGATGCCGGCATGGACAAGCGCGTGTTTGTCATCGCCGGGGTCGGCCCTCTCGCCTCGGCCAAGGCGGCGCGGTGGATGCGCAGCAACGTGCCGGGCATTCACATCCCCGATGCCATCATCGACCGGTTGGAGGTGGCGCAAAACCCTTCGGATGAGGGCAAGAAAATATGCATCGAGCTGATCCAGCAACTGCGCGAGATTGTGGGCGTCTCAGGCGTGCATATTATGGCCTATCGGCGCGAACACCTTGTCTCCAGCATCATCCTTGAATCAGGTGTTCTGGCAGGACGGCGCAGGCGGAATAAAGGTTAACCTGTCTGGTTGGATAACCATTGCGTGTCGTCATTGAACTTTCGGAACAGCCGACCACTTGCAGTGATTGACAGACTTCTAACCGTGCTGCTTTTCGCTGCAGACGCAATGTGCGGATTGCTGCCGTTGGGGCGGGCGCAGCGAATTCACACTTTGTTTGCGTCCTGTGAATTCGCCAACTAAACCTCGAAGGTCTGCAATGGTCGACAAACCCGACGAATGCAAACGCAGCAGTCAAATAGACCGGGAACGGCAGCTTTGGGCTCGGAGCGGACATTCGAAGTCAACAATAAGGAGCCAAGGTCTGCTATGCGGACGAAGCCGCCGGATTGGGTCGCCTGCTTAACTTTGCTTTCTCAGATTGGAAGGCCTGCTTTTAGCCATCCATCCCGCCATTGCTCCGAGCATTCGGGAACGCTGAATATGGGGAGCTTCGTTTGTTCTTTAATGTCGAGATCCGGACGAAGTTCCTTCAGTTCAGATACCGCAGCCCTTGCTGACTCAAGGTCTCCGTTTTGAGCCAAGGATGCGATGAGCATGAGATGAGTAATCACGAATTTCGCCCTAATGGCCAAGGCGTTTCGATTGGCCTCTACAGCTTCAGCATAGCGGCCAAGTTGGAAAAATGCGGAGGCTTGCCCTACATAGGCTGCGTGCCGCATCGGATCTTTCGGGCTGAGATTGATCGAGTGTGTCGCGTGTTCGAGGGCTTCTTCGGGTCTGTCGAGAAAATTCAGATTGATGCCGGCGAGCATGTGAACGGTCGCAGCATTTGGATTTTCGGCTAGTGCTTGTTTGAAAACTGCGCGAGCTCGCGGCAAGTCTTGTGCAAGCATAGAGATTGAGTGTGCGGCGTAAGCCAACGCGATTCCATCCGCGCGGTCACTTAACAACACACGTTCTGCTGCGGTTACGGCTGCTTTAGGCCCTTCATCAATCGGCTTAAGTCCCTGTACCATCCTTTGGATATGCAGCCACGCAAGCAATCCAGCTGCCGACGAATAATCAGGATCGCGCTCCAACGCCAGACGTGTAAGGCGAATAGCCTCACGGTTGTCTTCGTCGGTCAGCAGGTGAAAATGTGACTGAGCCTGGAGATAAAGTTCATACGCGTCGAGGTTTTCTGTCGGTTTCGCCCGAGCGCGGACCGTCTCGGCATGGCGAACGGACGGTTCGATTGCCGTGACAACTTCCTGTGTGACCTGATCTTGAAGGTCAAAAACATCGTCCAGCATCCCATCGAAACGATCGGCCCAAATATGGCTGCCATTCTCTGCATCAATTAACTGTCCTGTTATCCGCAGACGCTGACCCGCGCGCCTTACAGACCCTTCAAGCACATATCTCACGCCGAGCACCTGCCCGACTTCGCGAATGTCAGTGCTCTTTCCTTTGAATGTAAAAGACGAGTTTCGCGCCACGACCATCAGCCAACGAAACCGAGACAACTCAGTTATGATGTCCTCGGTAATCCCATCGGCGAAAAACTCTTGTTCAGTGTCGCCAGACATATTGTCAAACGGCAGCACAGCAATACCGGGTTTCTCCGATTTGACAGATGGACTTGTAGCCGCCGAACCGACAGGCCACTGCCACACGCCAACGGGGCGGGCAATGTTCTTCAATTCGGCCTGCTGGCCGCCAGAGAACGAGGCGGCGGCATTCCTGTCTAGGCTGTTATGTGCGGTGTCTGAAATCAATATTTGCCCCGGTTCCGCTAATGCCTCGAGACGGGCAGCTATGTTGATACCGTCACCGAATATGTCATCACCTTCCGAAACGACTTCCCCGGTATGTATGCCGATGCGGATTTGGATTTCCTGTGGTCGGTCAGCAATCTGAACAGCAATCGCGCATTCTGTCGCGGCTGATGCGGAGCGAAACTCAACAATCCATCCGTCGCCCATGCTTTTGACCAGTCGCCCATCATGGGCTGCTAAAGCGGGTATTAGATGATCCTCACGGAAAGCCTTGAGCGCTTTGAGTGTTCCGTCCCTATCCTGATCCATCAACGCCGAGTATCCGGCGACATCAGCCGCCAGCACCGCAGCAAGCCTCTTTTCCATGTTTCTCTCCCCGCTTGTTGGAAGCTAGCTTGTAGAAAGAGCAATGTCAGCCCGGTAGTTAGAGCAAAGGGGTTCCATCAAGAAAGCGCGACCGCTTTGGGCTCTTACCGTTGGTAGATACTAGCGGCAGAGAATGGCAGCAGGGAACCCAAAGCTACGTGCAGATGTGCTTGATCTTACGGAAGTATCACAACTACCTTTCCAGTATGTTTGTCCGTTTTGTCAGCAATAGACCTCATCCCAATATCAACGCAGAACTCGGTATGTTTGCGGCCCGCGACCATGTTGATTTTTCTAAGCAGAAAGGGAGCATTCAGAGAGCACATGAAGAAGCATTCTACTGGTTCAGCGCAGATGGCGGTGGCGGGTTAACCTATCCTCGGCTCAAGGGAAAGGTTCGCACACCCGACGTTAGAAGGTCGCTGTTTTGGTTTCGGGAAGATGCCAAATTTTTCCGTCGTGAGGCTGGTAGCGTTGTTGTACGGGCGCGCGAACTGGCAGCCGTTCTAACTCTTGCGGGGTGTGAGATTCGCGAAATAAGAACGAGAACTCCGGGTAAAATAATCTGGGAAGACAGCCGCCAAGTGCTCGCGCTGCCAAACTTCGAAAGAGTTCCTAGAGCGTTTTGAGCTGGGTTGTCGAACGGCAACTTCGTCCGCGCAGCAGGCGCTCAGAAAAACTTGCCGACTGACCGCTTCGAGCCCATAGTGACGGATGCTGCGATTTGGTCGAATGACATGGTGTGATCGCGGTGGTCGCTCTCCTTGGGCAAACGAGGCCTGATATTATCAGCCTCACCAATCAAA
>NZ_JBXWPD010000042.1:0-4437 GCF_059611225.1 Ruegeria sp. CDSA246
AAACGCACCCCCTTGTATGACTTGCACGTTGAGTTGGGGGGTAAGCTTGTTGATTTTGCTGGTTGGGAGATGCCTGTTCAGTATCCTTTGGGGATTATGGGGGAGCATAAGCAGTGTCGTGAGAAGGCGGCGTTGTTTGATGTGTCTCATATGGGCCAGGTGATCCTTCGGGGTGAGAATGTGGGTGAGAAGCTGGAAGCTTTGTGCCCGCAGGCCTATGCGACCCTGAAGCCGGGCAAGGCGCGGTACGGGTTTTTCACCAATGCGGACGGCGGGATCATGGATGATCTGATCGTGTCGAATGCGGGGGATCACTACTTTGTGGTGGTGAACGCAGCGCTGCGCCATCAGGACATTCCGCATATGCGCGATAATCTGGATGGCGTCGAAGTGACCGAGATCTTCGACCGCGCGCTTGTGGCGGTTCAGGGCCCGGCGGCGGAAAACGTCGTGGGTGATCTTTGCCCGGCGGCGCGGGATCTGAAGTTCATGGAAACCACCGTGGCGGATATCAACGGTGTCGAGTGCCGCATCTCGCGGCTGGGCTACACCGGCGAGGACGGCTACGAGATCTCGATCCCCGAGGACAAGGCGATCGAAGTATCGAAGGCGTTCCTGGCGCATGAGGATTGCGAAGCCGCCGGTCTGGGCGCGCGCGACAGCCTGCGGCTGGAGGCGGGTCTGTGCCTCTATGGCAATGACATCGACCAGAGCACCTCGCCGATTGAGGCCAGCCTTGGCTGGGCGATCCAGAAGCGCCGCAAGGAAGAAGGCGGCTTTCCGGGCGCAGACCGCGTGCAGAAGGAACTGGCCGAAGGCCCTGCTAAAAAGCTGGTTGGCATCAAGCCCGATGGCCGCGCTCCAGCGCGTCAGGGCGTGGAAATCCAGTGCGCCGAGGGCAATACGATCGGTCAGATCACCTCGGGCGTATTTGGCCCCACGGTCGGCGGACCGGTGGCGATGGGCTATGTTTCCAAGGGCCACGGTGAGCCGGGCGAGACGGTGAACCTGATCATCCGGGGCAAGCCGCAGCCGGCGCAGATCGTGGCGCTGCCCTTCGTCAAACAGAATTACAAGCGTTGAAGTCAGGAGAGAGACAAACATGGCAACCTATTATTCCGAAGAGCATGAATGGCTGACCGTCGAAGGCGACACGGCCACTCTGGGCATCACCAAGCACGCGGCTGAACAGCTGGGCGACGTGGTGTTCGTGGAGCAGCAGGAAGCAGGCGATGAGTTTGAAAAAGGCGGTGAGATCGGCGTGATCGAATCCGTCAAGGCCGCCTCCGAGCTGTATGCCCCGGTCGATGGCGAGATCACGGAAGTGAACGAAGCGCTGGCCGACAACCCCGGCGCGCTGAACGAAGATCCCGAGGGTGAGGCCTGGATCTACAAGATCAAGATCGCGGATGCCGCGCAGCTGGAAGATCTGATGGATCTGGACGGCTACAAGGCCCTGATCGGGTAAACCCAAACGGCGGGTCCTTTCGCGGATCCGCCCCTTCATCTGGCTAAAAATATCCCCGCCGGAGGCTCCTGCCAGAGCGGCCGGGCGAGACATTCCCTGAGGAGCATGACCTATGGCCTTCAAACTGACTGATTACGAAGCCTATGACTTCGCCAACCGCCGCCATATCGGGCCCAGCCCGACGGAAATGCGCGACATGCTCAAGGTGATTGGCTTCAAGACGCTGGACCAGCTGATCGACGCCACCGTCCCGCCTGCGATCCGGCAGAAAGAGCCGCTGGACTGGGGTCCGGCGATGACCGAACGCGATGCGCTCTTTTACATGAAAGAGGTGGCGAGCAAGAACAAGGTTCTGACCTCGCTGATCGGTCAGGGGTACTATGGCACCACCACGCCGGCGCCGATCCTGCGCAACATCCTGGAAAACCCGGCCTGGTATACCGCCTATACGCCCTACCAGCCCGAGATCAGCCAGGGCCGGCTTGAGGCGCTGTTGAACTTCCAGACCATGGTCAGCGACCTGACCGGGCTGGACGTGGCCAACGCCTCGCTCCTGGACGAAGCCACAGCCGCAGCCGAAGCGATGGCGATGGCCAAGCGCGGCGGGCGGTCAAAGGCCAACAACGCGGCTTTCTTCGTCGACAAGAACTGCCACCCGCAGACCATCGCGGTGATCAAAACCCGGGCGGAGCCTCTGGGCATCGACGTGCAGGTGGCCGACCCGGACACGCTGGACGCAGGATCGGTCTTTGGCGCGATCTTCCAATATCCCGGCACCCACGGCCATGTGCGCGACTTCACCAACGAGATTGCGGCGCTGCATGAGCACAAAGCCATCGCCATCGTCGCCGCCGACATCCTGTCGCTGGCGCTGCTGAAGTCACCAGGTGAGATGGGCGCGGATATTGCCATCGGCTCGACCCAGCGCTTTGGCGTACCTATGGGCTATGGTGGCCCGCACGCCGCTTACATGGCAACCACCGACAAGCTGAAGCGGTCCATGCCGGGCCGGATCATCGGTGTGTCCATCGATGCGCGCGGCAACAAGGCTTACCGCCTGGCGCTGCAGACGCGTGAGCAGCACATTCGCCGCGAGAAAGCCAACTCGAACGTCTGCACCGCGCAGGCGCTGCTGGCGGTCATTGCCTCGATGTATGCCGTCTATCACGGCCCCGACGGCATCAAGGCCATCGCGCAATCGGTGCACCGCAAGACCTCGCGTCTGGCCGCTGGCCTGGAAGAGGCAGGCTTTGCCGTGGAACCTGAGGTGTTCTTCGACACCATCACGGTTGAGGTCGGCCACCTGCAGAATGTCGTGATGGAGGCCGCGGTGGCGCGCGGTGTGAACCTGCGCAAGGTCGGCGACACGAAGGTGGGCATCAGCCTGGACGAACAGACCCGGCCCGAGACCATCGAGGCCGTCTGGGGTGCCTTCGGCATCGATCGCACCGATGACAGCTCAAACAAAGTCTATCGCCTGCCCGATTACGCGCTGCGCGAAAGCCCGTACCTGACCCACGAGATCTTCCACAAGAACCGGGCCGAGGCAGAGATCACGCGCTACATGCGCCGTCTGGCCGACCGCGATCTGGCGCTGGACCGGGCAATGATCCCGCTGGGGTCCTGCACCATGAAGCTGAACGCCACGATCGAGATGATCCCGGTCACCTGGCCCGAGTTCGGCAATCTGCACCCGTTCTGCCCCGAAGATCAGGCGCGGGGCTATCACGAGATGATCGACGATCTGAACGACAAGCTGTGCCAGATCACCGGCTATGACGCGATCTCGCAGCAGCCCAACTCGGGCGCGCAGGGTGAATATGCGGGCCTGCTGACCATCCGCAACTATCACGCCGCGCGGGGTGAGGCGCACCGCAATGTCTGCCTGATCCCGACCTCGGCGCATGGCACCAACCCGGCCTCGGCGCAGATGGTGGGCTATCAGGTTGTTCCGGTGCAAGCCGATGAGAACGGCAACATTGACCTGAATGACTTCCGCGCCAAGGCCGAGAAGCATTCGGACCATCTGGCCGCCTGCATGATCACCTACCCCTCGACCCATGGCGTGTTTGAGACCACCGTTCAGGAGGTCTGCCAGATCACCCATGATCACGGCGGTCAGGTCTATATCGACGGCGCCAACATGAACGCCATGGTGGGTCTCTCGCGTCCGGGTGACATTGGCGGCGACGTCAGCCACCTGAACCTGCACAAGACCTTCTGCATCCCGCATGGCGGCGGCGGTCCCGGCATGGGTCCGATCGGCGTCAAGGCGCATCTGGAGGAACACCTGCCGGGTCACCCGGAATACGGCACCGCCGTGGGTCCGGTCTCGGCCGCTCCCTTCGGCTCGCCGTCCATTCTGCCGGTCAGCTGGGCCTATGTGCTGCTGATGGGCGGCGCGGGTCTGACGCAGGCGACCAAGGTGGCGATCCTGAACGCCAACTACATCGCGGCGCGTCTGCAGGATGCCTATCCCATCCTCTACACGTCCGAGACAGGTCGGGTGGCGCATGAATGCATCCTCGACACCCGTCCGTTGGATGAGGCTGCGCATGTGACCGTTGATGACGTGGCCAAACGCCTGATCGACAGCGGCTTCCACGCGCCGACCATGTCCTGGCCAGTGGCCGGCACGCTGATGGTCGAGCCTACGGAATCGGAGCCCAAGGACGAACTGGACCGCTTCTGCGACGCCATGCTCTCAATCCGGGCCGAAGCGCAGGACATCATCGACGGCGAGATCGACGCGGAGAACAACCCGCTGAAAAACGCCCCCCACACGGTGCGCGATCTGGTCGGCGACTGGGACCGGCCCTACAGCCGCGAACAGGCCTGCTTCCCCCCAGGCTCCATGGGCGTCGACAAATACTGGTCCCCCGTAAACCGCGTCGACAACGCATATGGCGACAGAAACCTAATCTGCACATGCCCCCCAATGGACGCATACGAAGAAGCCGCTGAGTAAA
>NZ_JBXWPD010000043.1:0-3948 GCF_059611225.1 Ruegeria sp. CDSA246
GAGGCCTGCCCAGGTAAAGTAGTTGCTGCGACCAAGGACGAAGTCTGGAAGCTCATGGAACTCCACGCGGTGGTCGCCCATGGAGAGGACCCCAGCTCGTGGGACGCCGACACTCGAGAATATCTGGAAACACTGATAAAGCCCGCGTGATCAAATAAATTAGGCCTCAAATTCCTAGGGATAATCGGCCAAAATTTTCGGCTTGGTTTGTTTAACCGCGAAGGGCAACTTTCCTCTGCAACTGGGAAATTGCTGGGCCCATTTGTGAGTATCCGGTTTGGGCTGCGGCTCACCGCCAAGGCACCTAGAAGCGCAAGGCCATCACGAACCCAAATCGGAAATGTGTGAGATCGGTTTCCATCACAAACCAACCTGCTACAGCGAAACCCTGCTCTTATTCAGGCAAACCGGCTAGTCGCAAAGACGCACAGTCTTTCTCCAGCCTTTTTCTGTCAGAGAAAAGTTGAGTTTTCGCCCAGTCCGATATGGAAAACTGAGGGCGGTATTTCATCACATTCCGTGCTTCATCGCGAGCGGCCTCAAGGTTCTCTGTCTCTACATGGACGATTACGAGGTCGAGGTGACCAAAGCCTTCAACCCTTTGACCATATTCGGTGAATGCTTTCTTGGCTTCCTCGTATTGACCGTCAAGTCGAAGGGCTAAACCCAGAACGCCTGCATACCAACCTGGATAGTGAGGGTTCAGGGTAATGGCTTGTTGTGCGACTTGGATCGCTTCATTTGCCTGGCCATTGAAAGCTAGGGTGATTGACAGTCTGGCAGCCACGTCAGCGTGGTTTGGATTTAGCGCTAGTGCCTCGTTGAACTTATCTATAGCCGAAATCAGCTTGCCATCGATTGCATCTGCAAAACCCGCAATAGCGTGAGCCTCTGGGTTATAGCTGTCTATTTCCAGAGCCCGCTGAGCGCAGTCACGAGCCTCCGCTAGCGCGGCACGCCGGTCAGCAACAAATCCATGTCGTGCTTCGACAGTGCAAATGAATCCCAAAGTACAATACGGAGCCGAGTAACCCGGGTCGAGTGCAATTGCCTGTTGTGCAAATCGGCGAGCGTCGGCCTGAGCTTCCCTAGTAATTCTGCGCGAAGCCTCCACGGCCTTTAGTTGAGCGGTCCACGCGCCTAGGTTTTTCGTGCCGGATCCTCTGAAACGAGCCATTTCTCCCGCCAAAAGTTCGACTTGTAACTCGGTTGCAATCCTAAGTGCGAGTTCATCCTGAACTTCGAATACATCTTCAATGAGGCGATCATAGCGGTCTGCCCAAATGTGCATACCGGACTTTGCATCGATTAGCTGTGCTGTGATCCTCACCCGGTTCCCGCTTTGACGGACACTTCCCTCAAGAACAAGATCGACACCCTGCTCCAGACCGACCTGTTTCACGTCAACGGAGCGACCTTTGTAGACGAATGTAGAGTTACGCGCGACGACCAGTAAATTCGGGAGTTTTGATAAAGTGGTGATGATCTCTTCGGTAATTCCATCTGCAAAAAACTCCTGATCGGGGTCAGAAGAAAGATTATCGAAAGGTAAGACGCCGATTAGCAGAGACTTTGTATGGCTAGCCGGAGTTACTCGCGGTGGGGCAGAACCTGGCGGCGACCATTGGAAAACTTCTATTGGTGACGGCGCGTTCTTAAACTGTCGCTCTCCAGCGCGATAAAATTGCTCAGCGAGGCGCTCGTCAAGGCTGCGATGGACGACATCTGAAATCAACACAGCCCCTTCGTTGGAAGCCTCTTGTAGACGTGCGGATAGATTGATGCCATCGCCGAAAATGTCATCTTCGTCGAATACGACATCTCCAAGATGCACACCCACTCGTAGTTTCAATGACGACTGAGTTAACACCTGGCTTTGAAGATCAAGGGCGCATCGTACTGCATCAGATACCGAGTTAAACTCGACTATCCATCCATCACCCATCCTCTTAACGACATTACCGCGATGATCGCTAACCAAAGGATCAAATAACTCTCGACGTAGAACACGAAGTTCGCCGAGAGTCCTATTTTCATCTGCCTTAATCTGGCCTGAGTAGTTTACTACATCGGCCGAGAGTACTGCGGAAAGTCTGCGGTCTCCATTCATGTCTATTGGTAGCGCAAATTACGCTGCTTGGAAAAGACAACATGATTTCCTGAACGTCGCGCATGTCCTAGTGAATGGCTTGGGGCAAAACTGAAAAGCGTGACTGTGAATGTATGCTTCGGGCTGCCATCGGCCCATCCGCACACCGCAGAGAATGATTAATTCGAGCCCAGTGCGGACGCAAAGTTAGATGGGCAGACGGGCGTGGATCTCAATCGGGGCTATCAATCCGCCTTCTATGTTTCGCACCATGTTTTGGACCTTTATCGCTGTGTCGTCGCCCATGATCAGATGCAGGCCAAGATGTGGAGGACCATCCGCACGGCTTTGCGCAGCCGCCAAATCTTCAAAGAATTGTTTGGCAAACACGGTGCGGTTGATCCTATTGGTCAATTCGAAACCAACGGACTTCAAAGCCGCCTCATATGTCTCTGGTGGTGCAAGCGCACTCTGATCCGAAGTCGAAGCCCAAGGCGCTGGATAATCCATATTGCCCTCGCCGACTTGCATCACATCGTAAATCGCAAAAATACCCCCTGGTTTAAGCACACGCATTGCCTCCCGCGCGATGCCAACTTTGTCCACAATGTTCATGCCTACGTGGATCATGTAAGCAGCGTCCATCGAGTCAGATTCTAACGGCAGATCAAGTACGCTGCCTTCGATGAGTTGAACCCGATCCGACATGCCCGTCCATTCTGTAAGGGCGCGTCCTGTTTCCACAAACTCGGCGGTTAAATCGATGCCGGTCACATGAGCCCCAGTGGCCGCTGCGACATAGCGGGCAGGACCACCGAGGCCACATCCAAAATCGACAACCCGACTTTGGGGCGAAAGGTCCAAAGCCTTCACAAAAGGTTCGGTCGCAAGGCGTCCGCCAATGTGAAACTCGTCAACCGGCGCCAAAGCGTCGCGAGAAATCGGTGGGGTCAAGTCCAGTGCTGCGCAACCATCAGAAATTCGCTTTAGCAAGTGACCGGAGTGGTAGTGGTGCGCGACTTCATTGGGATCAGTCATGTTGAAGCCTCCCTAACTTATGCCGCTATGGTAGACTCGGTGATCTTGAATGTCAGCTTTGTCCGCTTATCCGGATTTGAAAAGTCCAGTTGCAAATGTCTGCCTAGGGCTGACTATCTACGCCAGGCATCGTCCGCCAAAATCATCGCTCATCTCCTTCCTTCGAGGCCTTCGCTGCTTGGTAGCAGGTCCACAACCGCTCCACCTCAACGAGCGGATCGTCACTGGACCGCTTGTGTGAATTCAACTGCTGTTTCATCGCTCGACGAGATGCATCATCCTGCATGATCTGGTCCGCACGGAGCACATCGACTTTTTGAACGTATTCAACCTCTGCTTCTGCCAGCAAGCGCTCCAGTAGTCCTGACGTTGAAGAAGAATCTGAATAGATCCAACCCGCCGGGCATTGGTCGATGATGCCCAAAACCTGGCTTGCAACATCCACGGCAGGTGGAGCCGTCGAAAGGTTGATTGGGGCACGGCAACAGGTTGGCCTGACCTAATAGTTGCTGCGATCATGGCAAGCCTCTTCTTGTCATCTTCGTACCAGATCATTCGTCAGGCTCTTGAGGAACGGCACGAGGAAGCAGCGCATGAGCATAGAACAGCTGGGACAAGCTGACATTCGCTGCGGAGGGTAAACTACACAGGTATGGGCTCCACGCGGTCATTTGCAATATCGCGATGTATGTCCACTTTGCGGACTTTTCTGCCGACGCTTAAAGCCTTGCGCATAACACTCAAGCGCGGCAAAGCAGTCTTTGGTTCAGCGCTATTGGTCTATTTGGTCAGTGCCCAGCTTGGTTTGCCCGGACGAGACA
>NZ_JBXWPD010000044.1:0-3877 GCF_059611225.1 Ruegeria sp. CDSA246
CGGTTACGATGAGCCAGAAACCCTCTCTTATCAAATCTACTTAAACTGTCCCATTGGTGCTGACGTCAGACACGATACCCTGTTCTATTCTTGGGTGGCTGAGGGTGGTCGTATCAACTTCGACCTCCATGCTCATGCAGGCGACCAAAACGTGATCTACGAGAAGGGGCGCGGTCAAACCGAAGGCGAGGGCAGTTTTGAAACTCCCTTCGCCGGTGATCACGGCTGGTTCTGGCGAAACAGGGACGATGAGGCGGTTACAGTCACACTCAACCTAAATGGCGCGTACTCGGGAATTGTGCGGAGCGAGTAATTCCTCATGCCGCGCATCCAGGAACCGGGGGCGCGGCATAAAAGCGGCTATTCGATACTGGGACGTCAATGGCGGCAAAGTCCGCTAAGCCGGAATTGCAAAGTCTTGGATTGAATGTCCGTTTTGGGCTGCTACTCGACAAACGAATATGCCGCAGAGAACGTATTCCCCCGACCGACCTCCTGCGCCACCACTGAACGTTCTGACTGATAGTGTGGCAATTGTTCACCGCGCCTTTTTGGCTGGTGAGCAAATTCCTCAGGAGCGTTGGCAACAACCCAGCGACTATGCTGTTCAGTTCTTTCCTTCACCTGGCTTGGCTTTTGCGGATGTTCACGCTGCTCTTGCGCATGCGATGGCTGGAAACAGAGAGCGTCTGGAAACAACCATTGACGGCGCAAAGGGCCCCGCGGCCCCACCGTTGCTTCGGTCGCAGGCGCATTCCGTGCGTTGGCGGATGGAAATGCGGATGAAGCGATTGAGAAATTTGTAGGTGTCATGTCTGAGCACGAACGCCTAGGCGGCAGCCGGGCGCAACGCGACTTAATTGAGTTTTCATTGGCGCATGCGCTGGCAATTTCGGGACAATCGAATGAAGCTCGACGCATTCTCAACATGCATCGACCGCATACCTCTCATGACCATGCAGTTGCCACGCTAGAAGGATAGGGTGCCTGAATTTTTGACGCCCGCAATGAGCCCAAATTACACGTTTTCAACACCACTTAGAACGGAAGCTGTCGCACGACGCTACCAAGCCCCAAAAGTGTTAGATGGCGGAAAAGACCAATCTGACTGCTGACATCAGCTTTCTCAAAAGCCCGTCTTAGGTGTGTGCGAGCGGTGTTTGTGGTCTTGTCGGTGGGCTACAGTGGAGGGATTGGACGGCGCGTCACTCACGCGGCCGACAAGTTGATCAGTCGCCAAGAAGAGTGCTTCGATCAATGGAGTTCATATAAGACGGGTCTATGCCTTGGGTCGGCTTTGATGTCGCCAGTATCGAGAAACAGCCCATTGTGGTAACCTCCTACCTCTAATTAGGGGGTTATTGTGATGGAATACTATGATCTCGGTAGCTACAGCCGAAAGATCACAACCTCGTCGGACGAAGCCCAGCTTTGGTTTGATCGTGGTTTGGCTTGGACTTACGCCTACAACCACGAAGAAGCGATTGTATGCTTTCAGAATGCTGTAGCTGCGGATCCAAATTGCGCAATGGCGCACTGGGGCATCGCGTATTGTATTGGGCCGAACTACAACAAGCCCTGGGAAACATTCGAAGAAGACGAAAAGCCTGACTGTATCGCCTTGGCGAAAGCGTCAATCGAGGCTGCTGCGTCGTTAAAGGAGCGGCTGACGCATGTTGAACGCGCGCTAATCGATGCCATTCCAGCGCGTTATCCATCTTCATCGGATATTGAGGATTTCAGCCCGTGGAATGATGCCTTCGCTGATGCGATGCGAAAGGTTCACACCGAATTCGATCCGGACCTGGACGTGTCTGCGATTCTGGCCGAGTCGCTCATGAACCGGACACCTTGGCAGCTTTGGGATTTGCCGACCGGAAAGCCCGCCGAAGGGGCCGATACGCTCGAGGCAATATCCGTGCTCGAAAATGCGTTCGATACACTTTCCGGAGCATGGGAGCACGCAGGACTATTGCACATGTACATTCACCTGATGGAAATGTCGCCCCACCCCGAACGGGCACTGCGTCACGGCGATGTGCTCAGCACGCTGGTGCCCGAGGCCGGGCATTTGTTGCACATGCCGACCCATATCGACGTGTTGTGCGGAGACTACATGAACGTGGTACTGCGCAATCACAAAGCCATATTGGCAGATCGCAAGTTTCTGAAGCGCGAAGGCCCTGACAATTTCTATTCCGTCTATCGGTGCCACAACTATCACTTTAAAATATACGGTGCGATGTTCTTGGGGCAACCATCGGCAGCAATCGAAGCCGCCGATGAGCTGATCGACACCTTGCCGTCAGACACTCTTCGGCCTATGGCGGACTGGTTTGAAGGCTTCATTCCAATGAAGCAACATGTGCTGATCAGGTTTGGTCTCTGGCAGGATATTCTCGATCAGGATCTGCCAGAGGATGAAGAGCTTTACAGCGTGACCATTGCCATGATGCGGTATGCAAGGACGGTTGCCTTGGCCAACCTACACAGGGTCGCCGAAGCCGAGAGTGAAAAAGCCAAGTTCTATGATGCTCTGGCCAGAGTTCCTGAGACCCGAATGCTGTTCAACAACACATGCCGGGACATTCTGAAGGTCGCTGAGCAAATGATGCTGGGTGAGTTGGACTATCACGCAGGAGAGCACGAAACGGCCTTTGACCACCTGCGAAAGTCAGTCGAGATCGACGACAACTTGCCATACGACGAGCCCTGGGGCTGGATGCAACCCACCCGTCATGCGCTGGGTGCTCTTCTTCTTGAGCAGGGCCAGATGGAGGAGGCCGAAGCTGTTTACCGTGCAGACCTTGGCCTGGATGCAACGCTTAGCCGGGCCTGTCAGCATCCGGGCAACGTCTGGAGCCTGCATGGCTTGCACGAATGTCTCACCCGGCGCGGTGAAACGGTCGAAGCCGCCCACATTAAGCCACAACTGGACAAGGCCACTGCTCGCGCCGAGGTGCCGATCAAGGCATCGTGTTATTGCAGGCAGAAGGCTTTGGCCGCCCAGTAATCACTGATCAACAGCAATGGCCGGGGTATTTGCGAGGCCCGCTTCTGCCGTTGACCGGGACTTATTTAACTTCGTTGATGGCAACAGTCTGGACGACGACAAGACTGCCAAGCATCGCTTCGGTGCCGATTTGCGGTAAATCAGCCGCATGCTAGCATAGCGCAGGATTTGCAGTCGGGGGGCAATATGGTCTTAACATTCGCACAAATGGAAGCTCAGGAAATATCCAAAGCAAATCCGATTTCAGCAACTGACACGCTGGCAGTACTGATCGAAGACCCCAACGCACTTGTAGTGGACGTGAGGGATAGCGCTGAAATGGCGGCTACAGGTATCAGCCCTAGAGCAATTCCGGCTCCTGGTCGCGCCGTCGCTTGGATGGCAGACCTTGAAAATGAATACAGATCTCAAGAGTTACAGGATCGTGGAAGGCGAATTTTCACCACTTGTGGCGGAGCTCCGAGCTACCGAGGCGCGGCAGCGGCAAATGTATTAACAGCAATGGGTTTTCAAAACGTGCAGTTCATCGATGGAGGGATGGGGGCTCTGATCGCAGCTGGCTCCTCCACAAAGCAGCCTTAAAAAACGGCGAAACCAACGGTCTTGAGCAAACAGAGCAGGTGAGTAAATAGATACTTCTCAGCTTCCAGAGTTGTGTCTCGATACGGCTTGTGATTGCGCTTTAAGCCAATTGACGAACACCTTAGCCTCGGGACGCTGAAATTCTGCTTGAGTCTGGATGTAATAGACGCCGAAGAGTGGCTCAGAGAACAACTCAATCATTCGACCAGATGACAGATCGTCCTCGAAAAAAGCTCTGGCAGAATACGTGATACCGTCACCCCGGCGAACCGCAGTCATGAT
>NZ_JBXWPD010000045.1:0-3204 GCF_059611225.1 Ruegeria sp. CDSA246
CCAAAATTCCCATTTTAATTCTCCCGCAGAGGGTTTCGTTTGATCTGGCTTCCCTTTTGGAAAATCTGGGCTGATTTGCAGATCAGACAGCGAAGCTGCCTGTTTCTGCCGATCTGCCACGTGGCGGACGCGGGAGGGGGCGAAGCAATGCTATTCGATAGCGGTGGTGCGGCCCGCAGGCATAGCCGAGGACACGGTCCTGTCTAATAGCGTTGCCCGAGGGGGAGGGCCGCGCCCTCACCCTGGCCCACGAAGGGAAAGTAAGGGGAAAGAGCGCCCGCCGCCATTTGCGATTGTACCATTCTGTCAAACTGCAAAAAGCAATAGGAGGCCACCAAGCAGACCTTCGCTGCGAGTGCAGCACCTATCATTACCAATGGCAGCAGCGCGCAGAAAGCAGACTTTGCAAAGTCGCGCAGAACGTCCCTTATCTGGGCTTCCGTTATCGATCTCAACTCCGCGCAGGTGATGTGCGTTTCGACCTGAGTGCCCGTGCCAGTAGAGATTATTTTAACCTTGGCACTGCGACCCGCTGTTATGCATCACCCTATCTTACTGGGCTTACCCAGTCTTGTTTTCGTAACTCGCGTAGCACCGCTTCTGCGTTCTCGACGTCTTTGTGGATACTTTTAAGCATCGCACCTATCGGTGCTTCCGGCCATGCGCGCTCAAGTTCAGCCAGTTTGGCTTTAGCCGCATGGTCTTGCCCCATGGCTGACAGCGCTGCCGTTACATAAGCAAGTGAAGGAGCGCTGAGCGGATCGCCAAGTTGCTTTGCCTCTTCAAAGCGCTCTACAGTCTTTTCATATTCACCAAGATGAAAGTACGTCGCGCCCGAGATATTTCTGTTAGCAAATCGTTGGTAACTGGGACCTAGCAGAGAGAGCCTGTCAGCCGTTGCAATTGCTTCCTCGAATTCGCCCGAGAACATCGCCACAGCACCAAGAAAGTCGAGCACAGCACCATCATTTGGATCAAGTTTTGATGCGCGTCTACTGAGTTGCAGCGCGGCGTCATAGTCGCGATTGGCAAAATTTGCCCAGCTTTTAGCAGACTGGCTCCAGGCTTGGTCTGGGGCAAGGCTAACCGCTTGGTTCGCCAGCTTCATGGCGGCATCAACATATTCGGTCTTGGCATCGGATGGCGGGGTTATCACTGCAAGGGACGCGAGTGCCTGCGCTGCACCGGCATATCCACCGAAATATTCTGGATCGATCTCGATCACACCTTCGAACACAGACAGAACAAGTAACTGGCGCTGTCGGTCGAAGATCGGAAATATCATTTTCCGCGCTTGTTGCGCCAAATTGAATGCTTGCAATGCTGCTGGGGATTTCTCGTAAATTGCCATGCGCTGCAAGTTCGCGTTCGAGTCAGTTACAGCTATGCCACTCACTTCGGCAAAGGCGGTTTCCTGTCCATCTTGGGCAAGACCGACTGCGACCAACGCACCAACGACGGCCCCAATGGTGAACGCCCCTGTGGGCAGTCCAAAGCGTTTGGCTTTTGTTGAGATTGATACCGCACCGGTTTCCAAGACAGTTTCGAACCGCGGCCTATATCCACCGCTATCGATACACAGTCGTACCGGATCATCCTTTCCAATACCCTCGTAATGCAGTTCCAAGAATTGACGAAGCCGCCGTGCATCGACGCGAACGATGTTTTCCGGATCAGTCCCCTCTGAGGTATCGCGTTCATAAACATCTTGAGCGATAGTCTTGCTGCGAATTTGATCTCCCCGACCGGCGAGCTCTTCCTCGACGATGTACGTCAGGAACGCCT
The DNA here is from genome assembly GCF_059611225.1 of Ruegeria sp. CDSA246. NCBI lineage: Bacteria > Pseudomonadati > Pseudomonadota > Alphaproteobacteria > Rhodobacterales > Roseobacteraceae > Ruegeria > Ruegeria sp. CDSA246. Next base: position 1,786 of record NZ_JBXWPD010000045.1, read on the forward strand.
GAAGCCTATCGGATCCATCTAGATGAGCATCCGCAAGCAATTTGCCGAGGGGAGCGCGCTTCTGACCGCCTGAGATGTTTTCAGAACTCCTCACCATATTCGTATTTTTGCAATTATCGGCGCGTGAGTCACCCCGTTATTCACCGTGAGTCACTTACGTGAATGTCCCTAAACCCTAGACTTGTAACCAAAACAGCGAGCCGGAGCGCGAAAACCCGCATTCCCCGCTCGCCAATCACCAAGGGACTGGAGGATGACACATGGCCCATCATTTGAACTACAGGAGCCTTAGCAAGCACTTCGTAATTGGTGCGATATTTGGCGCTTGGGCTGTTTCTCCTGAAGCGCTCACTGAATCGGTCATCGATTTAGTCGCCCCTTCGGCAGCATACGCGCAGGAAACAGAAGAAGTTTCTCCGACGATGGTGCGTGATCGTCCACGCGATGTTTACTACCCCAATACTGAAGATCTCGCCGAAGACGAGATGCGCGTCATCGCGTGTGGAACAGGAATGCCTACAACGCGGGCCGCTCAGGCTGCTGCGTGTTTCCTTGTAGAACTGGGCAACGGAGACAAGTTCTTGTTCGACATTGGTTCGGGATCGGCCGAGCGAATTTCTTCCCTGCAAATCCCGTACAATTATTTGGACAAGGTCTTTATCGGCCATCTTCATACTGACCATTTCGGCGCGTTGCATGACCTGTTCATCGGTGGCGCGTTGATGGGGCGAAACGTTCCGCTGCGTATATGGGGCCCAAGCGGGCCAGTCGAAGAACTGGGCACGGCATATGCGATGGAGCACATGCAAAAGATGCTGACTTGGGATCTGTCGGGCCGTGCTGGACTGATTGATTTTCGAGGATTCACCATGGAGGTGAACGAGTTCGACTATAAGGGCGAGAACGAAATCGTGTACGAAGAAAACGGTGTTGTGATCCGTTCTTTTCCTGCGATCCATTCACTCGATGGCCCAGTCAGTTACTCATTGGAGTGGAACAATCTGAAGTTCGTCTTCAGTTCAGATTCTTACCCCAACAAGTGGTTCGTCGAATACGCGAAGGACGCGGACATCGCAATCCACGAGTGCTTTGTGGCGGTGCCTGATCTGGTTGCAAAGATGAATTTCACTCCCGAGTCCGCCTTGCTTGTCGGCACTCAGGTTCATACTGCGCCTGAAGCTTTTGGGAAGATTATGAACGAGGTGAGACCGCGTATTGCTGTTGCCTATCACTTCTTCAACGACTTCGACACAAGCACCAACGTCTACGAGCGCATTAGGCAGACCTATGACGGACCTCTGAGCCTTGCGGACGACTTTATGGTTTGGAACGTCACGAAGGATTGTCCGTCGTCAGGGATTTTGGGACAGATGGCGCTCTGATCTAAGAGAGGATGTGGCTCATCTGGTTGGTTTGATT
>NZ_JBXWPD010000046.1:0-3032 GCF_059611225.1 Ruegeria sp. CDSA246
GGCGCATTTTTTGCGCCCTAACGAAACAGGTCAGGCTGTGAGGCCTTCTGGTTCTGGCAGTTTGTTTGCGCGGCAGGCGGCGGTGAGTGTGTTGGCCAGCAGGCAGGCGATGGTCATGGGGCCGACACCTCCGGGGACCGGGGTGATGGCGCCGGCGCGTGCGGCGGCGCTGGCGTAGTCGACGTCGCCGACCAGCTTGTTCTTGCCGTCGCGTTCAATGCGGTTGATGCCCACGTCGATGACAGTGGCGCCTTCTTTGATCCAGTCACCGGGCACCATTTCGGGGCGGCCAACGGCGGCTACGACGATGTCGGCGCGGCGCACAACATCGGGCAGATCCTTGGTGCGGCTATGCGCGATGGTCACGGTGCAGCTGTCGCCCAGCAACAGCTGCGCCATCGGCTTGCCCACGATGTTCGAGCGTCCGATCACAACTGCATCCATGCCGGACAGCGAGCCATGGTGGTCGCGCAGCATCATCAGGCAGCCCAGCGGGGTGCAGGGCACCATCGATTTCTGACCGGTGCCCAGCAGGCCCACATTCGAGATGTGGAACCCGTCCACATCCTTGGCCGGGTCGATCGAATTGATCACCAGATCCTCGTTCAGATGCTTGGGCAGCGGCAGTTGAACCAGAATGCCATGCACAGCCGGATCGTTGTTCAGCTTGTCGACCAGCGCCAGCAGGTCCTCTTCCGAGGTATCGACATCCAGCTTATGCTCGTACGAGTTCATGCCGACCTCGACGGTCATCTTGCCCTTGGAGCGGACATAGACCTGACTGGCCGGGTCTTCGCCGACCAGAACCACGGCCAGGCCGGGGGTGATGCCGTTTTCCTCTTTCAGCTTTGCAACCTGATCGGCCACTTGCGCACGGACCTTGGCCGCAAAGGCCTTGCCGTCGATAACCTGGGCTACCATCCTTTGATCCCTTCTTTCAAAAACGGATCGGGCGCGTGAAGCGCCCGGTCATTCAGTCCGGGCCGAGAACACGTTCCTCACGTGCAATCGACCAGTCAATCAACATGCGCCACAGTCCTTCGGCCAAATCCGGATCCATTCCCAGCTCGGCCGAGCTTGCGCGCACGCGGTGCACCACGTCTTCGACACGGTCCGGGATACGGGCAGGCAGGCCCTCGCCCGGCTTCAGCTCGGACGCGCGGTCAATGTAGCCTGCGCGCGCCACCAACATTTCGATCAGTTGGCGGTCCAGCTTGTCGATCTGAACCCGCAGATCCTGCATCGTTGCACAGTCTTGCGGCGGTGTCAGAGTGGGCATCGCGATCTCCTCATGGCCCGGGAAAACCCCGGACCACGAGATGTCCTATTCGGCGGCTTAGAACAAGCCCTCGATCTCACCTGCGTCATTGAGGCAGATGGTTTCCGCAGCCGGTTTGCGTGGCAGACCGGGCATGGTCATGATCTCACCGCAGACCACCACGATAAAGCCGGCCCCCGCGCTCAGACGTACCTCACGCACCGGAACCGAATGGCCGGTGGGCGCGCCGCGCAAAGTGGGGTCGGTCGAGAACGAATACTGCGTCTTGGCCATGCAGACCGGCAGATTGCCGTATCCGGCCTCTTCCCACTCGCGCAGCTGGTTGCGGATCTTGTTGTCGGCCAGAACCTCGTCGGCGCGGTAGATACGCTTGGCGATGGTTTCGATCTTTTCGAACAGCGGCATGTCATCGGGGTAGATCGGTGCGAAGTTGGCACTGCCGCCTTCGACGATCTCAACAACCTTCTCGGCCAGCGGCGCAGAGCCTTCCGAGCCCAGTTCCCAGTGACGCGACAGAACCGCCTCAACCCCATGCGCGGCGCAATAGTCGCTGACCGCCTGCACTTCGGCATCGGTGTCGGTGACGAAGTGGTTGATGGCAACCACAACCGGCACGCCAAAGGATTTCACGTTCTCGATGTGACGGCCAAGGTTGGCACAGCCCGAGTTGACCGCGTCGACGTTTTCCGCACCCAGATCGGCCTTGGCAACGCCGCCGTTCATCTTCATCGCACGCACGGTGGCAACCAGCACCACTGCAGACGGCGCGATGCCCGCCTTGCGGCACTTGATATTCATGAACTTCTCAGCACCCAGATCGGCCCCAAAGCCAGCCTCAGTCACAACGTAGTCAGCCACTTTCAAAGCAGTCTTGGTGGCAATGACCGAGTTACAGCCATGCGCGATATTCGCGAACGGGCCACCGTGGACAAAGGCTGGGTTGTTTTCCAGCGTCTGCACCAGGTTCGGCTGCATCGCGTCTTTCAGCAACACGGTCATCGCGCCTTCGGCCTTGATGTCGCGGCAGTAAACAGCAGTCTTGTCGCGGCGATAGGCCACGATGATGTCACCCAGACGCTTTTCCAGATCCTTCAGGTCGTTGGACAGGCACAGGATCGCCATGACCTCGGACGCCACGGTGATGTCAAAACCGGTTTCGCGCGGGAAGCCGTTCGACACACCACCCAGAGACGCCGTGATTTGACGCAGAGCACGGTCATTCATGTCGACCACGCGACGCCATGCGACGCGGCGTACATCGATCTCGGCTTCATTGCCCCAGTAGATGTGGTTGTCGATCATCGCCGACAGCAGCGAATGCGCCGAGGTGATCGCGTGGAAGTCCCCGGTGAAGTGCAGGTTCATTTCCTCCATCGGAACAACCTGCGCGTAACCGCCCCCTGCAGCGCCGCCCTTCATGCCAAAGTTCGGGCCCAGCGAGGCTTCGCGGATACAGATCATCGCATTCTTGCCAATGCGGTTCAGACCATCACCCAGACCCACGGTCGTGGTCGTCTTGCCCTCACCCGCAGGCGTCGGGTTGATCGCGGTGACCAGGATCAACTTGCCGTCTTCGCGACCCTGGACCGAGTTGATGAAGTCCTGGCTCACCTTCGCCTTGTCATGGCCATAGGGCAGCAGATCAGCAGAATCGATGCCAATCTTGGCGCCGATTTCCTGAATAGGCTTCTTCTGCGCCTCGCGCGCGATTTCAATGTCCGATTTATAGCTCATTGGGCAAAACCCCCGGTTG
>NZ_JBXWPD010000047.1:0-3021 GCF_059611225.1 Ruegeria sp. CDSA246
TAATCAAACCAACCAGATGAGCCACATCCTCTCTTAGATCAGAGCGCCATCTGTCCCAAAATCCCTGACGACGGACAGCGGACAGACACGGTCGATCCTTGAAACTGACCTGGAATCCGGTGGTATCGACTCTAATCGACCGGGGATAAAGCCGAATGAGGATGGGAGTACCAGCATCTATTTTGGCCCGGAAGCCCCAGAAGGTTGGGAGAACAACTGGACGCAAACCATGCCCGGGCAAAGCTTCAACGTGATGATGCGCCTCTACGGACCGCTCGAGCCTTGGTTCGACAAGACCTGGCGTCCTGGTGATCTGGAACTGGTAGAATAAAGCGACAGCCGCGACTATCGGGCGACGCTACTTTTTGGCGTCGTCTTGCATTTTCTTCGGTGTCGGTTTTGGGCTCAAAGCGGTCGTCGGCGGCGGCGTGTCAGAATGGCGGTCTGGACAGTCTTACAAGGGAGCGTGGTGTGGGGAATGGACTTCTACCGCGGATCTGGACGTACTAGGCAACGCAAGGAGCGTGCCAACGGATCGAAGGCAAATGTTGTGATAGCACGACATGCTTCACGCCTGTCCTAAGCGGCGCTATTCTCCCGTCATAGTAACGCTGAAAGGAACCGCCCAATGTCCCTCTTCTCTAAACTCTTTGGTGGTGGTGAAAAGTCGGAGCTTGAGCCAGTCTCTTACAGAGGGTTCGAAATCTTTCCGGACCTGATGCCCGAAGGGGGCAAATACCGCCTTCTAGCCCGTATCGAAAAGACCATCGACGGAGATCGCAAGACCCATACTGTGATCCGGGCGGATGTTTTTGAGACCCGGGATCAGGGCGAAAGCTTCTGCATCGCAAAGGCGAAACAGGTGATCGACGAGCAGGGCGAACGCATTTTCGATTAAGCAAACAGACAACCTAATGTATGCGATGCAATCGACGGATGGTTCCGCAAATTAGACATCCGCCCCGATCTGGCGAAAGAACGCTAAGCAGGCCAAGCAGTCATTGAAAGTCTTAGATACCCGATACATGCAGCTGCAATCTGGGTCCCAATTTCGCCAATTTTACTGCCTGTGCTACCCTGTTGCATTTATCGTATGCAATTGGGGGCTGAAGATATGTGGAACATGGAACAGTTTGTAGCGGACTGCCGGACCGCAGTAGATCAGGACGTGTCTCACAAATCGGTGGCTGAGGTGGTGGACCGGGCGATGCGCGATCCCGCGGGCGTGACGCAAGCCTTGGGAGAGCCGACCGAAAGCGGTATCTTTCCCATTTACAAGTCAGGTGATCTGACAATCGTCAACGTCGTATGGAAGCCAGGAATGACCATAATGCCCCATAATCACGAAATGTGGGCCGTGATCGGTATTTATGGTGGCCGAGAAGATAACATTTTTTGGCGGCGCGTAGCAGATGACCCTAACGGACGCATTGAAGCGGCGGGGGCTCGAGCATTGTCGACGGGTGAATATGCTCCGCTTGGTAGGGACCTCATTCACTCGGTTACAAACCCTATCCCCAAGTTGACCGGAGCAATCCACGTGTACGGCGGGGATTTTTTTGAAGCTGAGCGAAGCGAATGGGACCCTGAAAACCTGACGGAACATGCGTATGACATGTCGAAGGTTCGCGCGTTATTCGAGGACTAGTTTGCAGTTTGACAATCTGCGTTGGCAATGCCTGAGGCATGTTCCGTCTATCCGGCAGGCTTCGCTGATTGCCGATTACTATCTGGTTGAATTGACACGGGGTGATGATCGCGGATTATGGATAGATGAGCAAATTACAACGCCCCCCGAAGCCTCGTCCACGCCCATTTCTTCCCAATCCAGACCGCTACGAGCAAATGGTCTATCGCCGTTGTGGGCAGTCTGGCATAAAGCTACCCGCGATAAGCCTTGGGCTATGGCACAACTTCGGTGGAGATACGCCACACCAGACAAAGCGCGATCTCTGCCGCACTGCTTTTGACTTGGGTATAACGCACTTTGATTTAGCAAATAACTATGGCCCACCGCCGGGATCGGCGGAAGAAGCATTCGGTGAAATTTTAAAAACTGATTTCGCAGGCTATCGGGACGAACTCATCATATCTACCAAGGCAGGGTATGATATGTGGCCGGGTCCCTATGGGGAGTGGGGATCACGAAAGTATCTTGTGGCCTCTTGTGATCAGTCGCTCAAGCGGATGGGGTTAGAATACGCAGATATCTTTTATTCCCACCGTTACGATCCAGATACCCCTCTGGAAGAAACTATGGGAGCCTTAGACTATATAGTGCGCTCTGGGCGCGCACTTTACGTCGGAATTTCAAGCTACAACTCGCAACGAACGCGCGAAGCGCTGGCCATCTTGAAAGACCTTGGCACGCCGTGCCTGATTCATCAGCCGTCGTATAACCTACTCAACCGTTGGGTTGAGCGGGACGGGCTGTTGGATACGCTTGACGAATTGAACGTGGGATCGATTGCGTTCACGCCACTTGCCCAGGGTATTTTGACATCGAAGTATCTGAACGGCATTCCCGAAGACAGTCGTGCGACCCAAGGCAAGTCTCTATTGGACGGCATGATCAACGAACGTTCATTGACGAGTGTCAGGGCTCTAAACGACATAGCGGCGTCACGCGGTCAATCATTAGCTCAGATGGCGCTTGCTTGGGTGCTGAGAGGTGACCGGATATCGACAGCCCTTATTGGCGCTTCGCGACCTGAGCAGATCGTGGATTGCGTAGGTGCGGTCCAGAATTTGGAATTTACCGAAGCGGAACTCGCTAAGATTGACGAGGTAAGCTCGGAAGAGGAAATCAATCTCTGGGCGCGATCCTCGGAAATTGAGTAAGATTGTTGACCACTGATTTTTGGTGCTAGCAGGTTCTTCTGCTTAATCGCATGGCGTTTCTGCTTTGGGCTCGAAGCAGACGTTCGGTTAATTCCGCTGAATGTCCGCCTTGCGGACCAAGCCGCCCTCAGATGGTATCGCTTGCATGTCTGCGTTACATTGGAGCGGTCGTCGCCTAGA
>NZ_JBXWPD010000048.1:0-2557 GCF_059611225.1 Ruegeria sp. CDSA246
TTGGCGGTTACGATGAGCCAGAAACCCTCTCTTATCAAATCTACTTAAACTGTCCCATTGGTGCTGACGTCAGACACAACACACTCAAAACCCTCGCAAAACGGCATGCGCGGGCAAACCGCATTCCCCAGCACGAAGCGCTCAACGCGATTGCCATCGCGTTAGACTTTACGCATTGGACGGGGCTTGTAACCAAGGCGAAGCAGGGTTGGCTGCCGAGCGACGAGCAAATGGCGCAGGCCGAGGCGTTTGTCCTCCAATCCCATCCAGGCGCAGATGAAAAAGAAAGCTTCATCGACAAGAGCTTCGCCCGTCCGGTCGATGAACCGGTTAGGGAAGGCAAGATCGGTGATTACGCCTATCGGGTCTTTGAATCCTTCGGTGACCTCCGCATGGAGGGTGACGGATGGCGCATTCTAGTCGGCGAAGCGCAATTTTCCCAGCCAGTCGTCGAAATCGAAAAACCGCATGCCGACACAAGCCCGGTGCGCATAGGCGACTTTCTGGACGCAGCATTAGTAATTGCCGATGAAGAAGCGGCGAAGGTTCGCGCGGGGATTTCTTCGGACTGGCCGAGACGTTCCACAAAACCCGATGCCGAAGGTGTCGTGGTTCATCCGCTATTCGGGGGGAAGTCCTCCGAATGGTATTGCCTACATTGCGACGGCAAGATTACAGGCGCACAGCTCGCAGAAAATCTCTGGCACTGTCCTGGTTGCGGCGCATCGCCCATCAACATCTCGTCCGAGCCAGCGTGGCTGGACGGCTCCGATGTGGAACCCAAGCCTGTTAAGAGTCCATCGACACAGCAGCGGCCTGAGCCCGAGGTTAAAGTGGTGGATTCAAGACCGACACTGACCTTGGGTGAAGACAATATCTCATTGTTTCTGCGCACAGCACTACTTGAGGATGCCGTGACGCCCGCAGAGCGGATCGGTGCTCAACTCGCCGAGATTTATGTCGATGAAGACGGTGACGCCTGCATTGTTCTGGATGAAGACCTATGGCCTGAATCCAAAGACCCCGAAGCTGCAATCGCCGTGGCCGAAGTGCTTGGTGTGGAACTGGAATTGAATCTAACCTGCATGACCTTTCCTTTTGCATGGCCGGATTTGGGGCATGTGACAACCAGCACGCGGGATTATGTCCAGATGTTGTTGGACGCTCACCAAGAGCACGGTGTTATTCATCGCGAAAGTGACTGATCTTTGGCTCACCCTCAGATCAAATTGGGGGTGGGCCATCCTTCGGGAGCTTAACGACGAAGTTCTTGGGCGGGCTGTAAAGAAGCGATCGCTTGACTTGGCGGTTCGATAGGCCGGTCAGTTCCATGACCTCTTTCTTAAACGGCTGGAAGTCGTCATAGGACACACGTCCATCGATCATCACCTGGTCGATCACCTTGCGCGGATCGAGTGCATACTTGAACACACCTTTCGGGTGCTTGGTATCGCCTCGTTCGAAGTAGATTAGTCTGACTTCGTTCTCATGCTTGTATGCGCGGCGTTTTGCAAGCAAGGATCGCGCCACGGCATCCGATGTGATCCCGTCCTTAAACACAGTACTTCCTAATTCCCACAGCCGCTTCTCGCTCATGTACTCCACGTGCCCGATGAAACAGGATACGTGCGCCCAGTCGCCTTGTGACGCACTCAAACTCTCGATCAGGCGGCCAACAGTTGTTCGCACACGTACGGCATCGCTGTTGCGCGAGTAGATTTGCCACATGGCATCCGATGCCGTTTCAAGTGTCCAGCACTGTCCATAAACATCCCCGTGAAATCCGAAAGTTCCACGTTCGCCGTTCGAACTCCGAACTTCTGATCTGAGAATGACATTCTCAAACGGATCGTCCCACATTGTCGGAAGCACGAGCGCATTCTGATTTTCCTGATATAATTCAAAAAACCTATTGCGTGGGAAAATCCTGTAAATGCGAGTCTTTGGCCCGATTTTCTTTCCAAGTATGTTCATTTCATCTCATCAATTTTTTTGAGTATACTATGTCATGGTGCTTCCGTCATGGACGGATCGGGCTGTTATGAACCGAGCCAGCCTGCGGCGGTCTTGGAGATCCGGCGTCAATCCCTTGTGCGTAAAATACCAGCCCTGACAGGTTAAATTCTTTTTCTGTTTGGCGCCTGCGGCCCCGCCTTCCGTCAAGCCCAAAGCATCTACATTGGTTGCGTGCGGGAGAGCTTTGCCCATGCAGTGGATCTGGACCGGACATATATTGGCGGAATTGAGCGCGGGGAGAGAAATCCCGGTCTCAAAACCATCATCAAAATAGCTGACGCTCTGAACCTTGATGTCGCGGACCTCTTCCGGTTGCAAGATTAAGCCGCGCCTTCCTGGAGCCGACATGTTTACACCGGCTTCCAAATGTAAATTAGCTGCTACCAACTCCTCTTTCTCGGCACCGCTCGTGGTCTCAGAGACAGCGCAGTGCGGTAGCCCTGTGTTGTGGTTGTCTGAGCTCACTGTCTGACGTCAGCACCAATGGGACAGTTTAAGTAGATTTGATAAGAGAGGGTTTCTGGCTCATCGTAACCGCCAA
>NZ_JBXWPD010000049.1:0-2518 GCF_059611225.1 Ruegeria sp. CDSA246
TTGGACGCCTTTGGCGGGTCCGGCGCGACCTTGCTGGCAGCTGAGAAAATCGGGCGCCGGGCGCGGCTCATTGAGCTTGACCCTGTTTACGTCGACGTCGCCATCCACCGTTGGCAGGAGATGACCGGTGAAAGCGCGGTGCATGCTGTCACGGGGCAAACGTTCGATACGCGTTCTGCAGCCAACGACACCACTTCAGAGCAGGAGGTGGATCATGTCTGACGATACGAAAGAGTATGAGGTGGGCTACGGCAAGCCGCCCAAAGCGACCCAATTCAAGAAAGGCCGCTCCGGCAATCCGAAGGGACGACCAAAAGGTGCCAAAGGGGTGAATGCTAGCTTGAAACGCGAACTGGAAGCCAAGATCACCGTCCGCGAAGGCAACATTGAAGCTCGGATTTCAAAGGCGGAGGCAATTGCAAAGCGGCTCACGGCCGGTGCGTTGAAGGGCGACACGAAATTGCTAATGGCGCTTCTCAAGGTCGACGCTGATCTGTTCGGCGGTCCAGATGATGGGAGCGAACAGGCTGGCTCTGAAGTGAATGGGCCGGAGGCAGTTGACTATGACATCCTCCGGGATTTCTTTTCCAGCCAACTGGACGGTGACGGTGGTCCGGAAAACGAGGAGGCGGAAGATGACGACTCCTGATCCAAAAATGGTCCTGCAAGCCGCTCGCGAGGTTTGCCGGGACAATTTCTTTCCTTTCGTGTGGCGTGTGTTTGACACGCTGCACCAAGGGACTGACCGCAGCTTTGATCCGGCTTGGCATGTGCGTGCCATGTGCCATGAGTTGGACAATGTCCGCCAAGGCGAAAACAAGCGGCTGATCATCAACATCCCGCCACGTTGCCTGAAATCGGTCACCGTGGCCGTTGCATATGTCGCTTATCTTCTGGGGCACTCACCCAGCGCCAAGATTATTGTTGCCAGCTACGGGCTGGATTTGGCGCGCAAGCATTCTGAAGATTGTCGTCGGATCATGTCCGCGCGCTGGTACCGGGAAATGTTTCCTGAAACGGTTTTGGCCCAAAAGGGCAACTCCTCAGAAGAAATCCGCACCACAAAGGGAGGCAGTCGCAAGGCTGTCTCCATCGGCAGTTCTGTTACTGGCCATGGCGCTGATTACATCATCATCGATGACCTGCTGAAAGCTGGTGATGCGGGTTCCGAAGCCGAGCTGGTCAAGGCACAGGAGTTCATTGAGGGGACCTTGCTGTCGCGCTTTGACAACCCGGCCGAAGGGCGTGTGGTTATGGTTGCACAACGGTTGCACGAGATGGATCCGCCAGGCTACCTGCTTGAACGCGGTACCTATCGGCACCTGAATCTGTCTGCCATCGCCGAAGAATATGAGACGGTGCCTCTTGGGCGTGGAATGGCCATGCACCGCAAACCGGGTGATCTCCTTTGCCCGTCGCGCCTGGATCAGCAAACGCTGGATACCAAGCGCCGTGAAATGGGCGCAGCCGTGTTCAATTGCCAGTATCAGCAGAACCCGATTGCACCAGACGGATCGCCCCTTCGCTGGGAGTGGTTCAGTATTTATGAGACCATCGAAAATCGTCGCTGGTTCCAACTGGTGGTTCAAAGCTGGGATACGGGCATGTCAGCGGATCCCCGGTCCGACTTCTCGGCCTGTACAACCTGGGGATTCCGCGAAAATGCGTGGTACCTTCTCGACGTCTGGCGCGGGCAGGTGGACTACCCAGACCTGAAAGCCAAGGCGCTACAGCTTGTCGGCCTTTGGGATCCGGATCGTGTTTTGATCGAAGATGCGGCCTCCGGTAAACCGCTTCTGGACGAGCTGTTTCGTGATGACCGTCGGCGCTACGAACGCATTAAACCCGACCAGGACAAGGAAACCCGGTTCCAGTCCGCTTGCGGTCCTGTCGAAGAGGGCAAGGTGTATCTGCCTGCAGACGCACCCTGGCTGCCGGTATTCAAACGAGAGCTTCAGTCCTTTCCACGCGGGCGTAACGACGATCAGGTCGATAGCTTTGCGCATTTTCTGAACTGGTCCAAGGGACTGGGGTTCTACCGGGCATTGGGTCGCGACCACCGGATCAACATCGAACGTCGGGAGCGTAATCGAGAGAGGGTCAGGCGACGGTAGAACCTCAGCGTCAAGCTTGAAAACTCGTTGAATAGTGCTGGGAGGGCCGATGTCGGACCAATCCTGAGAGCGGCCCCAATGACCGCTCGCAACCACAAACCAGTCTCATCGCTAATGCTGTCGGATGACGGCTTCGAGCCCAGAGCAACTAATGCTGCACCATGCACGAAGGACAGCATTGTGCAGAAAGCGGGCCTTGCAGAGCCGATAACTGGAGCCAGCTAAGGCTGTTCAATCGCTGACTTAGTAAACCCCAGATCAGTCGGTGGGCAAAATCAAAGAACGTCCAGAAGCTTCGTATACTCGATCCTCAGCACAAAGGCTGACAGTGTCCCTGTTATCGTCGCCGGTATACCCTGCTTCCAAGTATCGAACACTAGATGGCAGAATATCGCTCCAACAGA
>NZ_JBXWPD010000050.1:0-2393 GCF_059611225.1 Ruegeria sp. CDSA246
AGCGATTGAACAGCCTTAGCTGGCTCCAGTTATCGGCTCTGCAAGGCCCGCTTTCTGCACAATGCTGTCCTTCGTGCCTGGTGCAGCATTAGTTGCTCTGGGCTCCGAGTAGTCATTCGCTGCACTCGGCCTGAACGACTGCGATGCGGACAAAGCGGCCTTTCGTAGATTGGCTTGTTTTTGTGCTTTATCTTGTATGTTGGTGTTGCAAAGTTCGGCTGCTCGACCAAAGCTCAGGTGACACTTTCCTGAAGTTGAAGGAGATCCCATGGTCAATCTGGGCACACAGCCGATCAGGACTCAAAGTGATATTTCTGAGTTCGAAGAAGAAATGACGCTTGAAGAGCGTTTACCTGAACAAAGCATCTTGGATGTCTTTATCAACAGCGCTGACCGCGATCCTGATGCGACTGCGCTGACAATGCTGATGACCGGAACTGAAGACGAAGAGCCGCGTCGTGTGACCTATGAACAGTTGCTGGGACAGATAATGCGCGCGGCAAATCTGTTTGCAGCGATTGGAGGTGAAGCACCGGGCGTTGCGTTTATGCTGCCCGCTTTGATTGAAACCCACGTCACTTTGTGGGGAGCAGAAACGGCTGGGTACGCTGTTCCGATCAATTTTCTTTTGCAGCCTGAGAGCATAGCTGAACTTCTCAAAGCCTCCGAGGCAAAGATCCTTGTTGCTCTTGGCCCTCATCCACAGCTGGACATTTGGGAGAAAGCTCTAGCAATGCGGGAGCAGGTTCCGGGCCTCGTACTTGTGCGCGTTTCTCCGCCGGGTACGCCGCCCGAAGAAGGAGTTATTGATCTTGCCAGTGCTTTGATGGCCCAACCTGATGATCATCTGACTTTTGGGGAGGCGCGCAGGGGTTCAGATCTGGCGGCCTATTTTCACACCGGGGGCACAACCGGTGTGCCAAAGCTCGTTGCGCACACCCACCGCAGCCAGCTGGTCGCAGCATTCGGGGGAGCTGTAATGTGCGGCTTTCGCTCCGATGACGTATTTACCGCTACTTTTCCTCTTTTTCACGTCGCCGGAACGATTGTCGGCGGCCTCAGTTGCTTTATGGCAGGCGTTGAACTGCTCGTAATGACTCCTGCCGGACTGCGAAACCCAGCAGTTGTCGCAAGCTTTTGGCGTCTTGTTGCAGAATATAAGGTTACAATTGTTGGCGGCGTACCAACTGCTATTGGGGCGATTTTGCAAACGCCAATCGGCGATCATGACATCTCGCACGTGCGGGCGGGCGCGACTGGTGCTTCATTGCTACCGCCTGCGGTCGGGCAGAAGTTCAAGGAAGTGACCGGCTGCACTCTTTTTGAAATTCTGGGCATGACGGAAGCTTCCGGATTGATCAGTATCGATCCACTCTGCGGTACGGGTACTGCAGGTTCAGTTGGCTGGGCGTTACCTTACACAAATGTCGACGTTCTAAAGCTGGAAAGCGATGGTGGTCTTGGAGCGGTTTGTGAGATTGGCGAAATCGGTGTTGTAGCCATCAAAGGTCCTCACGTGTCGCCCGGTTACAGCGTTACAGAATTCAACAGTGAGGTGTTCGTAGACGGTGTCCTGAATTCGGGCGACTTGGGATACAAAGATGCGAATGGGTGCCTTTATGTTGCCGGACGCTCGAAAGATCTGATTATCCGAAGCGGCCACAATATCGATCCGGTCATGATTGAAAATGCGATGAGTACCCACCCTGCTGTCGCGTTAGCAGCAGCGGTCGGCATGCCCGATCCTTATGCCGGAGAACTGCCGATATGTTTCATTCAGGTCCACACATCCGATGAGGTTACCGTTGAAGACCTAATGGCACATGCTCAGAACACTATCGATGAAAGACCAGCTTGGCCGAAGATCATTAAGATTGTTGATGAGATACCCCTGACGTCAGTCGGCAAAATCTTCAAGCCCAGTCTGCGGTGCGATGCTGCAAGGCTGGTAGTATCAAATCTGCTTCGTGAACAACTGAAGTTGCCCGACGCTCACGTGCAAGTGGAGGCCGGTGGGCCACGCGGACTTTGCGTCACAGTGAGCCTTTCTGAGACAGACGCGTCGTCTAGGCCCAGCGTTGAAGAGAAGCTTCAAGACTTCCTTTTCGAGACGCGCGTTGAAGTCGGATCGTAGGGGACAATTCTCAAAATGGCTCAAATTGCCAATCGCAAAAAATATTGTGTTGCCGGTGGCCATTGTGCGAGCCTTTTGATTGTTCAGCTGCTAAATGCAATCACAGAATCCAGTTCCCATGACAACGGCTGCAATGGGCTCGAAGCGGTCATTCAGTGAAATCTGCTCTACGTCTGCCTTGCGGACTAAGCCGCCACTCGCCGCACCGTCCACTAAGAAGCGCTCCGCGAACTTTGCGGACCCTGGAACAGCCTTTGAC
>NZ_JBXWPD010000051.1:0-2390 GCF_059611225.1 Ruegeria sp. CDSA246
TTGGACGCCTTTGGCGGGTCCGGCGCGACCTTGCTGGCAGCTGAGAAAATCGGGCGCCGGGCGCGGCTCATTGAGCTCGACCCGGCCTATGTCGATGTCGCCATCCGCCGCTGGCAGGAGATGACTGGTGAGAACGCCGTGCACGCGGTGACCGGCCAGACGTTCGATGCGCATTCTGCGGCAACCAATGCCACCTCAGAGCTGGAGGCGGATCATGTCTGACGATACGAAAGAGTTTGAGGTGGGCTACGGCAAGCCGCCCAAAGCGACCCAATTCAAGAAAGGCCAATCCGGCAATCCGAAAGGACGACCGAAAGCCTCGAAGAATGTTGGGTCGATGCTTGAGGAAGTCTTCTTTCGGAAAATCCCGATCACCGAGAATGGATCACGCCGCGAGGTCACTATGCTGGAAGCAATCCTGCGCCAGCTGGTGAATGGGGCAGTTAAGGGCGAGATGCGTTCGATTGACCGGGTTCTCAAACTGTTGCCTGCGGTTCAGGAGGCACGTGCTGCAGAGTTGGCGGGTGGCGAAGGTGCATCAGCGGCCGACTCCGGTTCAGATCTGGCCGCCCTGGAAGTGCTGGCGGATATGTTTGGCAGCGATCCGGATCAGCTTTTTGCAAGCATCCAGGGAGGCATCGACGATGAATGCCCTGAATTCTGATGATCGCAAAAGACTGGCAGAGGCTGCGATGCGTGAAAACCTCTACGCATTCCTTGCGGGCAGTTTTGGTATCTTGTGTCCGGGTGAGAGGCTTGCCCGAGCCCCTTACCTGGAGGCCATGTGTTACGCCCTTCAGCGTGTGGCCTCTGGTGAGTGCCAACGGTTGATGATCTCGATAGCCCCTCGGCATCTGAAATCGATCTGTGGATCTGTTTTGTTGCCAGCCTTTGAGCTTGGACGCGATCCGGCAAAGAAAGTGGTTGTTGTCAGTTACGGCAAAGATCTGGCGCGCGAACATGCCGAACAGTTTCGACGGCTGGTAACCAGTCGGTTCTATCAGCGCCTGTTTCCAAAGATGAAGGTCGATCCCAAACACAACCGGTTCGAACATATGAAAACCACTAAAGGAGGCGGGCGCAAATCGGTCTCTCTTGGCGGAGGTATCACTGGCTTCGGTGCAAACCTCATTATCATCGACGATCTGGGTAAACCCTCCGAAATGCGCCACGATACGTACCGGCAGGAGTTGCGTGACTTCTTCGACCAGACCCTATTCTCACGGCTGAACGACAAGCGCACGGACCGTATTGTCTCGATCCAGCAGCGATTGCACCCGGATGACTTCTCCGCCTACCTTTTGGAAAAGGACACGTTTGACCATCTATGTTTGCCGTCGATCGCGGAGATCCCTGAAGAGATCTCGCTCTACAACAATAGTGTGCTGAAGCGTCGGCCAGGGGACTTGTTGAACCCAGAGCGGGAACCGCAGGAGGTTCTTGATCGGATCAAGGCCGACATAGGCAATTTTGCTTTCCAGGCGCAGTATCAACAGAACCCCACAGACGGTGAAAACGAATTTCTCTCAATGTCCGATTTGCATCTGGTGGAAACCTTGCCGGACGAAAGCGTGTTTGTCCGGCGGGTCCAGAGCTGGGATACAGCGGCGAAGGATAGTCCGCGTTCGGACTTTACGGTGGGGCTGACCTTTGGTTGGCATGCGTATGAAGAAAGATGGTACTTACTCGACGTCTTTCGGGCTCGAACGAACTATACGGAGGTGCGGAACGCTGTTCTTCGATTGCGCAAGCAATGGCGCGCTGACAGAGTCCTGATCGAGTCCTCGGCGATGGGCATCCACTTGCTTGATGAGTTGAAACGCACCGCAGCAGGCGTCTTCATGCCCGTCAATGTGGTCAGCAGCAAGCTGGATCGCTTCATCCCACAGACCGACTGGATTAGATCCGGCAAGTTGGTCATCCCCACGGACAAGCCCTGGTTTGATGAGTTCCGCAGGGAACTGCTGGCGTTTCCGGATGCTCTCAAAGATGATCAGGTGGATGCTCTGACCCAGTTCGCCGAATACATGCGTCGAAGCCAAGGCACATACCTCGATACTGATCCTTACACCGGTCGCCGCCAAGGCAACTATCGACCCGAACGACCAAGAAGGGAAGACCGCATGCGGTTCTGACGCCACGCGAGAGCGCTTTCCAGCGACCTGGGGTTGGGTATCACGGCTTCGAACTCATACGTCAGCGATGAAGCGCAAGGCTGACGTTGGTGCTAATTGCAGCGAAGGTCTGCTCTGAGCCCAAAGCGGAATTGCTTTGCCACGAACATTGGCAGCTAAAGAAACGCAAGTAACTAAGTCCGCGGATATGAAGGTGACCGTTTGCTGAATGCGCGACAGGTATTTGAGCATTACCTTTTTAGTTGTGCGTGTATG
>NZ_JBXWPD010000052.1:0-1511 GCF_059611225.1 Ruegeria sp. CDSA246
TGTCCGTCGTCAGGGATTTTGGGACAGATGGCGCTCTGATCTAAGAGAGGATGTGGCTCATCTGGTTGGTTTGATTATGCGGCGGATTTGCGGTGAAGCAAGCGCCGGGTTTCGATGGTCTTTCGTTTGATCCTCTCTCGTTGTTTTAGAATGGTCTGTCCGCGCCCGAAGTAGACATCAGCGGGCGTGAGGTTTTGTAAGCTTTCGTGGTAGCGCCGGTGGTTGTAGTGATCGACGAAAGCATCGATCTGCTGCCTGAGATCACCGGGCAGGTAGTAGTTTTCCAGCAAGATGCGGTTCTTCAAGGTCTGGTGCCAGCGCTCGATCTTTCCCTGAGTTTGCGGATGGTATGGCGCCCCTCGGACATGATCCATTTCCTGATCTTCCAGCCATTCAGCAAGTTTACCAGAGATATAACTGGATCCGTTATCACTGAGCAGGCGCGGTTTGTGCAGCACGGTTGCCTGATCACAGCCCGACGCCTGTAGTGCCAGGTCCAGCGTGTCGGTCACATCCTCGGTCTTCATAGTCGTACAAAGCTTCCAAGCGATGATGTAACGGCTGTAATCGTCCAGGATCGTACTGAGATAGAACCAGCCCCAGCCGATGACCTTCAGGTAAGTGAAGTCGGTCTGCCAGAGTTGGTTCGGCCGTGTGGTCTTGTCCTGGAACTCGTCTGCGGCCGACAAAACCACATAAGCCGGGCTGGTGATCAGATCGTAGGACTTGAGGATGCGATAGACCGAAGCCTCTGACACAAAGTACTTTTCTGTGTCGGTGAAGCGAACAGCTAACTCACGCGGGGAAAGCTCACTTTCCTTCAGTGCCAGGTCCTTGATCTTCTCACGCATTGGCTGCGGAATGCGGTTCCAGACCCGTGAGGGCTTGGGACTACGATCCTCAAGCGCCTCAGGACCACCCGACAGATACCGGTCGTACCAGCGATAGAAGGTGGTCTTCGGGATGCCCAGCTTTTCCAAAGTGCGCTTGGTCGGGAGATGCGAACCTTCGACGAGGCGGATGATCTCCAGCTTTTCAGATGCAGGATACCTCATTCGTCGTCGTCCCCATCTGCGATCATGCTTTTTTTGAGCAAACGCAGTTCCAGGGCCTGTTCTGCAACAACTTCCTTTAGATCACGGGCTTCCCGTCTCAGATCCTTCACTTCGGCGGAAGTTGCCGCACGGGCCGTGTCACCTGCCAGACGTTTCTTGCCGGCTTCCAGAAATTCCTTGGACCAGCTGTAATACAGGCTCTGCGCGATGCCCTCACGACGGCACAGCTCTGCAATGCTGTCCTCGCCTTTAAGGCCGTCCAGCACGATCCTGATCTTCTCTTCTGCGGAATACTGTTTGCGGGTCACACGGCGAATGTCCTTTACGACCTTCTCACCGTAGCTCTGCTTGGTTCCGGGTTTCTTTCTCATCTCCACTCCTTGGCGGTTACGATGAGCCAGAAACCCTCTCTTATCAAATCTACTTAAACTGTCCCATTGGTGCTGACGTCAGACA
>NZ_JBXWPD010000053.1:0-1473 GCF_059611225.1 Ruegeria sp. CDSA246
TGTCCGTCGTCAGGGATTTTGGGACAGATGGCTGCCTGATCTAAGAGAGGATCTGGCTCATCTGGTTTGTCTGATTATGCGGCGGATTTGCGGTGAAGCAAGCGCCGGGTTTCGATGGTCTTTCGTTTGATCCTTTCTCGCTGCTTTAGAATGGTCTGCCCGCGTCCGAAGTAGACATCAGCGGGCGTGAGGTTTTGGAGGCTCTCGTGATAGCGCCGGTGGTTGTAGTGGTCGACGAAAGCACCGATCTGCTGCTGAAGGTCGCCGGGCAGATAGTAGTTCTCCAATAAGATGCGGTTCTTGAGAGTCTGGTGCCAGCGCTCGATCTTGCCTTGGGTCTGTGGGTGATATGGCGCGCCTCGAACATGATCCATTTTCTGATCTTCCAGCCATTCGGCAAGCTCACCAGAGATGTAGCTGGACCCGTTGTCGCTGAGCAGGCGCGGTTTGTGCAGCACGGTTGCCTGATCACAACCCGACGCCTGTAGTGCCAGGTCCAGAGTGTCGGTCACATCCTCGGTCTTCATCGTCGTACAAAGCTTCCAAGCGATGATGTAACGGCTGTAATCATCCAAAATCGTACTGAGATAGAACCAGCCCCAGCCGATCACCTTGAGATAGGTAAAGTCGGTCTGCCAGAGCTGGTTCGGTCGTGTCGTTTTGTCCCTGAACTCATCCGCAGCGGACAAAATCACATAAGCCGGGCTGGTGATGAGATCGTAGGACTTGAGGATGCGATAGACAGAAGCCTCTGACACAAAATACTTTTCCGTGTCAGTGAAGCGAACAGCCAACTCACGCGGAGAAAGCTCACTTTCCTTCAGAGCCAGGTCCTTGATCTTCTCACGCATTGGCTGCGGAATACGGTTCCAGACCCGTGATGGCTTGGGACTGCGATCCTCAAGCGCCTCAGAACCACCCGATAGATACTGGTCATACCAGCGATAGAAGGTGGTCTTCGGGATGCCCAGCTTTTCCAAAGTGCGCTTGGTCGGGAGATGCGAACCTTCGACGAGGCGGATGATCTCCAGCTTTTCAGATGCAGGATACCTCATTCGCCGTCGTCCCCATCCGCGATCATGCTTTTTTTGAGCAACCGCAGTTCAAGAGCCTGTTCGGCAACTACTTCCTTCAGATCTCGCGCCTCGCGGCGCAGATCTTTGACCTCGGTCGATGTCGCTGCTCGGGCCGTGTCGCCTGCCAGACGTTTTTTGCCGGCTTCCAGGAATTCCTTGGACCAACTGTAGTAGAGGCTCTGTGCAATGCCCTCACGACGGCACAGCTCTGAAATACTGTCTTCGCCCTTCAGGCCGTCCAGCACAATCCTGATCTTCTCTTCTGCTGAATATTGCTTACGCGTGGCGCGGCGGATGTCTTTTGCAACTTTCTCACCGTGGCTCTGCTTGGTTCCGGGTTTCTTTCTCATCTCCACTCCTTGGCGGTTACGATGAGCCAGAAACCCTCTCTTATCAA
>NZ_JBXWPD010000054.1:0-1396 GCF_059611225.1 Ruegeria sp. CDSA246
GCGGCATAAGCCTTTGCAATGCCGTCCGCGCGATCGCTCCGCAGCACCTGCTCTGCGGCCGCGACAGCTGACTTGGGTCCCTGATCTACAGGTTCCAAACCTTGCACAAGACGTTGGATATGAAGCCATGCTAGCAAGCCCGCTGCGGAGGCGTATTCCGGATCTCGATCCAAAGCCAGTTTTGTCAGTCGTATTGCCTCTATGTTGTCTTGGTCAGTCAGCAAGTGGAAATGTGATAAAGCTCGGAGGTAGAGCTCGTATGCCTGTAAGTCCTTGGTGGGTTTTGCACGCGCACGATTTGTTTCAGCGTGCCGCACCGATGGTTCAATAGCTGTAACTACGTCTTCGGTGACTTGATCTTGAAGATCAAAGATGTCGTCGAGCACACCGTCAAAGCGGTCCGCCCACAAATGGCTCCCATTTTCGGTATCTATGAGCTGTCCCGTGATGCGGACGCGCTGCCCGGAACGCCGAACGGAGCCTTCCAGTACATACCGAACCCCTAAGTCGCGGCCCACGTCGCGGATGTCCGTGCTTTTCCCCTTATAAGCAAAAGAAGAATTTCGTGCGACGACCATCAACCAACGAAACCGAGATAGCTCAGTTATGATGTCTTCCGTTATGCCATCGGCAAAGAACTCCTGCTCCGGATCACCCGACATATTGTCGAATGGGAGCACTGCGATTCCCGGCCTCACATCCGCTTTGATCGCGAGATTGGCTTTCGTACCCTTTGGCCAACACCAGATTCCAACATGCCGCGTGATGTTTTTCAGTTCGGTTTGCTCTCCGCCGTCGAATAATCCCGCATCGTTACGGTCAAGGCTGTTATGTGACGTATCCGAAAAGAGCACTTGTCCCGGCTTCGCGAGAGCCTCCAGACGCGCCGCAACATTGATGCCGTCGCCGAAAATGTCATCGCCATCGGTTACCACTTCCCCTGTGTGAACCCCGATGCGCAGTTTGATGTGGTCAGGTTTGAGGGCGGACTGAACTGCAATCGCGCAAGCTGCTGCTTCAGATGGTGATTGAAACTCGACGATCCAGCCGTCGCCCATGCTTTTGATCAGTGAACCATTGGTATCTTCCACGATCGGGAGAAACGTGTCCTCGCGGAAGGTCTTTAATGCAGCGACTGTGCCAGTACGGTCCTGATCCATCAGCCCGGAATAGCCCACAATGTCGGCGGCCAATACCGTCGTGAGACGTCTTCCCATTCACCCCTCCTCTTTGCAATGAAGTTAGCTCGGTGGGTTGCTTCTGTCAGCCCATTCGTCAGATTTTGAAAAGCCTTAATGAATAGAAAGCACAGGTACAGGCATACACGCACAACTAAAAAGGTAATGCTCAAATACCTGTCGCGCATTCAGCAAACGGTCACCTTCATATCCGCGGA
>NZ_JBXWPD010000055.1:0-1370 GCF_059611225.1 Ruegeria sp. CDSA246
GTCAATGGCTCGGGAGGTACGACCCCATGATAGGTGAACCAGTCGGCCGCCTCGTTGGTGCCCAGTTCCTGCAACCAGGGAAGCTTCGTTAAAGAGGCCGGGTCACGCAGATCTTGGCCTTCCACAAGTGAAGGTGCTCCGATCACGACCATGTCGGAGACAAGAACAGTATCCTCTTCTTTTCTTGGCATGCGTCTATCGTGATACCGAATGGCGACGTCGATACCACCTGGCTTTATCTGAACCAGCTCCGAGGTTGGGTTCAGCATCAAAGTGATCTCTGGATGTTGTCGTTGAAACTCTGCCATTCTTGGCAATAGCCACTCTACTGCGAATGCGGGTGACATGGTCACTTGAACGGGACGGTGCGCTGCATGTTCCGCCAGTCGTTCGACACCCCTTCCGATAATTTCGAAGCCGATACCCAGTTCACGTGCAAGAATGATGCCTGGATCTGTCAATTCAATGCTGCGCCCACGTCTGGCAACGAGAGCTACACCCAAATGCCTTTCCAACGATTTCACCTGCTGGCTGACAGCCGCTTGGGTTACGTTCAAGTGTTCAGCCGCGACGGTGTAACTCCCTGCTTCCGCAACCGCTGAGAAGGCGCGCAAAGCGTTCATCGGGGGAAGGTGCAACCAATCCATACTGTAGATTTTCTAATGTTTTGTTAGACTATTTGAGTCGCATGATATCGGTTTTCTTGACAATATTCATATCGAAATCTGTTTATAAGCTCCAAGAAAAGTAGGTATAGGCTTCATCACGGATGTCAGCCTAGCCGCATGCCGGGAGATCTTGATACGATGGAAAAAATTCAAGGTGGATGCTACTGTGGTGCGGTTCGATACCAGATCGCGACACCACCTGTCTGGTCGGGACATTGCCATTGTCGTTCATGCCAAATGGCCCTTGGCGGTGCCTTTGTAACTTGGGCTAAGGTAGCCGCCGAAGACTTCGCCGTTATCAAAGGCGAAATCCAACACATTGAGAAAACTCCGGGTATTCGCCGCGGATTTTGTCGGGACTGTGGAACGACGTTGACCTATGCCGCCCTAAATGAAGTTGAGGGCCAAGACTGGAGCGCTGACGCGTGGTTTTCTGCTGTGACGTTGGACGACCCATCGATTACTCAGCCAAAAGCCCATGTCTTCGTTTCGCATCAGCAGCCATGGATAAAACTCGACGACGGGCTGCCGACGTTTCTTGAGTTCTAACCAACTTTCCGAGCGCACGGAGGTGAAAGCGATGAACACTGCATACTCATATGCCTGCAAGGATTGCGAAGGCATGGAGGCCTGCCCAGGTAAAGTAGTTGCTGCGACCAAGGACGAAGTCTGGAAGCTCATGGAACTCCACGCGGTGGTCGC
>NZ_JBXWPD010000056.1:0-1366 GCF_059611225.1 Ruegeria sp. CDSA246
GACATGGTGTGATCGCGGTGGTCGCTCTCCTTGGGCAAACGAGGCCTGATATTATCAGCCTCACCAATCAAAAGCCGTGAGGAGAACGACCATGAGCCATTATGTTGGTCTCGACGTTTCATTGAAAGAGGTCTCGGTTTGCGTTGTGGATGCGGAAGGCACGGTCTTGCATCGCGCGTCTATTCCGACCGAACCAGATACCATTGCGGAATACATTTCGCGGAGAGCCCCCGATGTGGAGCGCGTCGTGCATGAAAGCGGGATAATGGCCACTTGGCTGACGCGTGAACTTGCGCGCCGAGCTGTGCCGATCACCTGTATCGACGCGCGCATGGCGCATAAGGCTCTGTCGGCGCGCCTCAACAAGTCAGACAAGGCAGACGCGGAAGGGTTGGCACAGTTGGCGCGGACCGGCTGGTTCACCGAGGTCCACATTCGCAGTGAAGCGTCGGACCGCGTGCGAGCACTGGTTGCAGCGCGGGAGAGATTGATCCGCATGCGCAAGGATCTTGAAGCTCATATCCGGGGCGTCCTGAAGACTTTCGGCATCCGCATGGGGCCTGTCCTGCGCGCGCACTATCGACAAGGGTTCCGCGACCAGCTGGCCGAGGCTGGTTCTTGTGATCCAATGTTGGAGCTGCTGGCGCAAACGATGATCCCGATCCACAAAAAGCTTTGCGCCTCGGCGGAAATGCTGGGTGATGAATTGATACATGTCGCCAAACAGAACCCACTGGCGCGGCGCCTCATGACCGTGCCGGGTGTGGGGCCGCTGGTTGCGTTGAATTTCATTGCGACAATAGATGATGCAAGCCGGTTCCGCCGGTCGCGCGATGTCGGCGCGTTCCTGGGGCTGACACCAAGACGATATCAATCCGGTGAGATCGACAGAACAGGCCGCATCTCCAAGTGCGGGGATGCCGAGATGCGTCGATTGCTTGTTTCCGCCGCCACGTCCTTGATGACACAGGTCAGGCGGTTCTCAGCCCTCAAATCCTGGGCAATCCGGCTCAGTACGCGAAAAGGCTTCAAGAAGGCCGCTGTGGCCACCGCGCGCAAAATCGCGGTGATCCTCCACGCGATCTGGCGCGACGGGACAGATTTCAATTGGACAAAGGAGCCTGCAAGCTGACAACCAGAAAGCCCGCCCGAGGATAGGGTGGGTTTGGCGTCCTCCGGGACGGAGGCAGATCGATCTCGCGTAAAGCGGTCGAGGTGGCGCAACCAGCATCAACCTCGTGAATGACATTCCAGACGATCAGCCCCGGACGCCATCATGAAGCAGCATCACCTGACTTCGGAGAGAACCAAGACCCCGGCGGACAACAAATCCAACGCCCTTGACAATACCGCGATCAGAGAACCG
>NZ_JBXWPD010000057.1:0-1054 GCF_059611225.1 Ruegeria sp. CDSA246
GCAAGATGGACCCTGATCAGGCCTTCCAGTCCCGCAAGGAAATCCTGCGGGGCGGCCAGATCCTCATCCATAACCCTGTAGTCTGGGGGGTTTTCCAGTGCCTCTGGTCGTAATCTGTAACTTAACCAGTTGGAGGGAAACCTGATCGAAAAACCTTGAGGATTGCACTTGATTGCCCGAACGCCGTGAAACTGACCGGGCAGCGCATCCGGGTCACTGACGCGAAGAATGACCTGGTTGGGATCCCACCTGAAATCCAGGGCACGGTGCAACAGGGATATCCATATGCTCGTCAGAAACGCATCGATTTGGCTTGGAGAAACCGAAATCTGGAAGTTCCTTTTGGCACTGAAATACGCGTGCTCTCCTTCGACAAAGAGGGATTGCGTAACGGCATTGGATTCCTTGGAAACCGCTTGTGTGAATCTGGTAAAAAAGTCTCCCAATGTTAGGGCTTCTGCCAGCATATCGCCGAGCGGGAGAAATTTGACAAGGTCAACGGATTGCCCGACCCGTGCGCAAAAATCCGTTGAAGTGGCTTCTGCCACGGCCTGATAGATCTGGTAGACGGTATCGTGGCGCAGGAAATTCTTCGGGTCCATTACCTGCGCTTCGTTCAACCCCAGAGGATCAAGAACAAACGCGGGTTCGACCCCCACGCTGCGAAGCGCTGCGACAACCGGACCCGCAACTGAAGCCCTGACGAGAGGCAGCGACTGATCCGTGTTATTACCAAGTCTTCTTGTCATCTCTTCTCCAGAAATTCGCAATATGCCCGAGTGTAGGAAATTCCCACAATAAAATTATGAAATCTTGCAGCTTCCCAAAACTATTTTTCTCGAACCGGTAATCTGTCAGGCATTAAGTTATTCGAATTCTATAATGACTCCTAATTGCGCCTTTTGCGATTCTTGAAGATAGGAGCCCTAATGAACGGATGCCTGATGCGCATACTTGTGCCCGCAGTACTGGCTGCGAGCCATCTGTTTCCAACTCATGCCGCTTCACAGGAAGAAAGTTTCCCGATCCTTTTCACAAATGTTCATGTCTTTGA
>NZ_JBXWPD010000058.1:0-1051 GCF_059611225.1 Ruegeria sp. CDSA246
TCCGCCTTGCGGACCAAGCCGCCCTCAGATGGTATCGCTTGCATGTCTGCGTTACATTGGAGCGGTCGTCGCCTAGAACAGCTTGCAATTCTATCGCGACGGAAACCCGAATAGTGGATGTCCATGTCCGACACAATCCTAGCTGCTGAACCAACTATCCGCCTTATTGCCTTCCTATCCGTCCTGGCGGCGATGGCACTTTGGGAAGTGGCCGCACCCCGGCGAAGTCGGGATATTCCGCGCGTTATCCGATGGACAAACAACCTTGCGCTCGTGGTGCTCGACACCGCCATCCTGCGGCTGACCTTTCCAATCCTCGCAGTTGGTTTCGCAGCCATGGCCGAGGATCGCGGATGGGGGCTCTTCAATAACATCGAGGCGCCGGTTTGGGTTGCCATCGTGGTCTCCATGCTGCTTCTAGATCTCGCAATTTATCTTCAGCATGTGATGTTCCACGCCGTACCGGGGCTTTGGCGTCTGCACCGGATGCATCACGCCGACCTTGATTTTGACGCGACTACTGGCTTGCGTTTCCATCCGGTAGAAATCCTCATCTCGATGGGGATCAAGCTAGCGGTCGTAGCAACCTTGGGGCCGCCCGCTGTCGCCGTGCTCCTTTTCGAGGTGACCCTGAACGCTACCGCGCTCTTCAATCACGCAAACATTGAATTGCCGCGTCCGGTGGATCGAATTCTCAGATGGATCGTCGTCACTCCAGACATGCACCGAGTCCACCATTCAGTCGATCCAAGCGAGACCAACTCGAACTTTGGCTTTAATCTACCGTGGTGGGACCGACTTCTAGGCACTTACGTTGCGCAACCCAAGAAGGGGCACAAAAGCATGGAAATCGGCATCAAGCAGTTTCGCACACGCCGAGACCTCTGGCTCGACCGAATGCTACTTCAGCCGCTGCGCGGCCCGGCGAGCGGAGGTGCCCTCGGTACCCCGAGCCAACAGAGGCGATCTTCATCTGTCTCGTCCGGGCAAACCAAGCTGGGCACTGACCAAATAGACCAATAGCGCTGAACCAAAGACTGCTTTGCCGCGC